>CAOKJJ010000124.1 GCA_948468465.1 uncultured Eubacterium sp.
GATAACGAGTTATATTCGATGTATCAGCGCAGTCTTGAGATTGCAGAGATGAAATCCGGGAGTAGGAAAATCAACGCATGGCATTTCAGTTTGCTGCTGCCTGTGCCAGCAGCGGTCTGCGTATCAATTATTTGTGCGATTACCCGTCCAAGCAAAATGAAGAATTATTTCCCTATGATTCCAATTCCAATAAGGGCTTGGAAGAGATTAACCGGAAAGCAATAAGAAACTGGTCAAAGAGCAGTATCCAAAAGAGCAGCCGGCCGAAGCGTTTTCTTTTCAGAGTACCGATCTGAATAAGAAAATTGTGGTGCTTCCGTCGCTGCATTACCGTATCAGCGCGTCAGAAAATTCAGTGACGCCGAATTTTCTGACGGTACCGGATTTTTCCGGAAAACATCAGGAACCAGAAGCTCCAGGCAGGAACAAGTCCAAAGAGAAAAAATACAAAAAAACAATATTTGGCATCAAAGAAATGATAGAAATCATGCCGAACCATTTCAAAGACAGGAGCATGGCATTTCCGCAGATCATTACGATTTCAGGCAGCAGCGGGCTGTACAAATCAGACATTGCACTGAACGCGCTGATTGCAGGGATTGTGGACGCTGGCGAAAAAGGATTGATTGTCCGGCTGGGAGACAGGGACGCGTTTGCGGTACGCGGCGTACGATTTGAAAAAAAACTGCTGAAACGAATCAAAGAGAATTACAGGACTTATGAGCAGGATTTTGCAGGAATGCACGAAATAGCAGACGCAAAGAAACAGGAAAAAGAGGGAAAAACGGACAATATCTATTTTTATGAAAAAAGCGTAAGCAATGATGAACCGAATAAATATACACTCAGGGGATGGACGCTGAACCAGAAAGAGCCAAAACCGCAGCTGTTAGAGGTTACCTTTAAAAACGGAGCGCTGCTGCCAGAGGAATTTGTAGATGAGATTTGTCAGATTATTAACAGACACAAAATCAAGAGAGTCGTATTTGTGGATTTAAAATACATTGGTTCCAGCTATCCGTTTCTGGTAAACAGCGATACATCCGGAGATTTGTTCTTATCTGCATTTGTACATATTATGAGAAATTACGGCATGCATGTCATTATGTCGTCTTCTGAAAGCGGTCTGGAGGCTTCAGATGTGGAGCTGAGAAAGGCAGGCATCCTGGCAGACGCTATATTAAGATGTTCCTCAGAGACAAGTAAGGGGAGGTATAAGCCGGTTTATATTACAGGCGAAGGTCTGATTACAGACAGGCAGAAACGTGCGGAGCTTAAGATCTGTGAGGGTAAAGACTACCGGTTATTATTTTGCGAAGATGGCACCGGAAGAGCTCCGAATGCCGTGAAGCTTCGGCCGTTCGATATTGATATCAGGCCGGTTACAAAAAAGAAACAGGAAAAACAGGAAGAAAAGCAGGAAAAAAAATAAGCGGAATGATACTGGCTGTCCGGACGTCTTTCATTCGCCGTCCGGACAGCCAGTGTGTACCAGCCCTTTGTTACTTTGATGGAAATCCTAACCTGGGAAAACCAGAAAAGAAACACTTTTGACATTTTGTTGCAAGGCATTAAAATTTTGGAAAATTTATGCAGCAAGTATTTGACTGCTATGTAAAATAAAGTTATAATAGGAAATATTTGAAAAAGACATAACAGGAGAAGTTATTATGCGACACAAAGAAAAGAATGCTAAGCCGCAAAAAGCGGATAACCGCAGCCTTAGCAAAAAGATTATTTCAAAAATGGCAGGAATCACTGCCGGCATTTTTCTGCTGACCATTTTAATGTCCGCTTTTCTTACTGCAAGATCATTGATTCAGGTAAATCGGGAAAAGCTGGCGGCAGCTGCATATGAAAATGCTTTTTTAGTTTCCAATGATATTGAAAACGCATACGGCAAAGTGCTCGGTTTTGCCGGAAGCCTGCGAAATATTTCGGCGCTGGATCCAAAAGAGCAAAGAGATGCGATTGATACCGCGCTGGTGGGGCTTTTAGAAAGCGGAGGCGGATATCCTACGGCGTTTGCCTATTTTGAGCAAAATGCGATTGCGGATGCAAATGGAGAGCCTTACAGTGTTCACCACAGAGATATCGCATATGAGGCTGTTGTATATCCAAATGAGGAAAAAAACGGATATCTGTTTGAAAAACATGAAGATGCGTTTGACAACTATACAAAAGAATACTATATGCAGATAAAAGAAACCGGAGAACCGTATGTCATGGACCCTTACGTATATGAGCTGATGGGAAAAAATATCATGATGATCAGCATCATTGCGCCGATTTTTGACGCGCAGGGGGATTTCCTTGGAGTGACCGGTGTAGATATGGCGCTTGACCATATGCAGGAGGAGCTGTTAGTCAGTACGAATTATAAGACGGCGCATCTGGCAGCGCTTGCCGAAGATGGCACGGTTTTGGTAGATTCGGCAGATGAGGAAAAAGTTGGATTAATTGCTTCCGAGGTTGGTTATGACAAATTAATGTCACATGCAAAGACCGTGCGTGAAATGCCGCAGGGAGAGTATGAAAACAGCCGTTTTCTTATAAAAAGCGGTAAGAACTTCGGCACAGGCAAAAACGGGATGACGGTAACAATTCCGCTGACGGTTGGCGGAAAGACCGCTTGGACATTACATATGGCTGTAAACAGCAGTGAATTTTACTGGGCTATTTTAGAAAGCACAGGCAAGCTGACATTTATCGTTGCTTTATTGGGCATTTTGCTGTTATATGCGGTCAACCGTATGATACAGACATTTTTGGAGCCGATTCAGGTCATTACAGAAAAAGCGGCCAGGTTGGAAGAAGGAGATTTAAACATTCATATTGATATCAGTTCGGAGGATGAGCTGGGGCGGCTTTCCCAGGCATTTAACCATATCAGTACCGTATTAAGCAATTATGTACAGGATATTTCAGAACAGTTGTCTAAAATGGCGGAAAATCATATGGATATTGCAATTACGCAAAATTATATCGGTGATTTTATACCGATTCAGAGGTCCATCGAAAAAATATCGCAATCCTTAAATGAAACGCTGCAGGAGATCGTACGGTCGGCGGATGAAGTGTCTGACAGCTCAGAACATGTTTCAAACGGAGCGCAGACGCTTTCAGACGGCGCCGCAGAGCAGGCGGCAGCGATTGAGCAGCTTGCGGCATCTATAGAAAGATTGTCTGCGGATGTAGCCGCAAACGCGCAGGATGCACAAACAGCAAATGCTGCCGTTTCAGAAGTGGGACTTAGGATTCGCGAAAGCAACAAAGAAATGGATCATATGACGCTGGCAATGACAGAGATTAGCCATTCTTCTGGTGAAATAGAAAAGATTGTAAAGACGATTGAAGAAATCGCAGAGCAGACCAACCTTCTTTCCTTAAATGCGTCGATTGAGGCTGCAAGGGCAGGAGAGGCAGGGAAAGGCTTTGCGGTTGTTGCCAATGAAATACGCGAACTGGCGTCTAAGAGCGCGGCAGCGGTTAGTCAGACGACATCTTTAATACGGACGTCTTTGAACGCGGTGGAAAATGGCATGGAAATTGCAGACCATACGGCACAGTCGTTAGTGTCTGTGATGAGCGGGTCGGAAGAGGTATTAGGCGCGATGGATAAGATCAGCACTGCTTCGCAGAACCAGAAAGCCGTATTGGAAAAACTGGCAGAACACGTAGAGGCGATCAGCAATGTTGTCCAGTCCAATTCTATGGCGGCACAGAGCAGTGCGCAGACAAGCGCAGAATTATCTGACCAGTCAAGACGGCTGCATGAACTGGTCAGCCGCTTTCATTTAAAGCAGGGGTCAGAATAAACTCAGGTTGAAGTTATTTATTTACAATTCCTTAGGAACTGTGCATAAGTTATTTTTGCACAGTTCCTTAGTCTATGGATATGATATGTACAGGATTGCCGTGATCTTTCAGGATGTTTATCAGATCTTCGGTTTTTAAGTAGATCGTTGCTGTATTATCATTTGGATGAATTCCGATGAGACCGGGAGCAGCTAAAAAGGATTTGTCCAAATAACACTGTACTTTGCATGCGGTATCGTTTAAGATGCCCAGGGGAGATACAGCACCAGGAATCAGTCCAAGCAGATCCATTAGTTCATGCTCTGAGGCAAACGACAGCGGGCGGGTTCCGTTTCTTTGCCGAAATTTTTTTAAATCAACGCGTTTATTATCCTTAACGGTAATCAGATAAAAATTAAGCTTTTTATCATCACGTACGAATAGGTTTTTGGCATCGGACGCAGGAAAAGGCAGTGCGGTTTCTGCAAGCTGTGACATATGAAAGACAGCTTTATGTTCTGTAATATCATGCCAGATATTTTTTGTTTTCAGATATTGATAGATTTCTGCTTTGTTCATGATGATTCTCCATTTATAAGGGATGTTCATGATATATTATGGATTGACGGCTGAAGCTGCATGACACATATGTGATGCAGCTTCACGCTTTTTTCGGAAATTTTTTACAGCATTTCTTGTTTTTTGCTTAATATAGCAGCACATGCGGCACATGCAGGGCAGTCGCAGTATTTTGCGCCGGATGCTTTAAGATCATTTGCATGAGAGGCGACTTCCTTTGCTTTTTGTTCGCCAAACACCTGAATACCAGCATCGGACTCCGCGAAAGCAAGCAGTCCGTCGATCGGCATAATGTCAGCTTCCAGTTCGGCAATCAGCAGTTTGGTCTGCTCTGTTTCCTGATCTGTGCCGACTGCCTGAAGCCAGTTCTGCGCGGCTGTTTTTGCCTCGGTACAGCAGGATGGCGCCTGTATGAGCTTGTTTACATTTTCTGTTACATAGTCTTTTACGTTCTGGTTCATGGTTGGGTTCCTTTCTTTCATTTTTATTTAGATGTTTCATCCATATGGAGAAGGAAACAGCAGTTTGCAGTGTATGATTCATGTGGATGCATGTTGTTTCAGATTTTCAAGTATTCGTTCAAGCATGCATTCGCACTGACGTATTTCTTCGTTTGAAAACCCTGCATAAAAAATGTCTGTCATTTGATCGGAAACAGCGTTGTAATCTGCCTGCAGGTTTTTAGCCTGATCGGTCAGCGACAACAGCGTTTTTCTGCGGTCATTGGGGTCAGGAATACGCACAATCAGTCCGCATGCTTCCATACGATCAGCCATGCTGGTAAGTGTTGTGGCAGCAAGGCCGGTTTTATCCGCGAGCTCTCTGAGAGAAATATGGTCTTTTTGCCAGAGCGTGTAAAGGATGTGTCCTTGTGCACCGTTAAAAGCATCAATGTTTTTCTCAGCGAGGATTCGGTTAAAAATGCGGCTGTTAATTTGCTTGATTTGTGAAATCATATTTCCTGCATGAACGATCATAAAAAATTCCTCCTTTATAAGATTGTACTATATAGAAGTATTTTTGTAAAGAAAGATTTTTAAAAACATATCAAGGAAATTTCAAATTTTATACACATACGCAGGATTGTATTTATTCGTTTCTCCGTATATAATAAATCTGTATGGATAGGGAGGCATAAATGCGATTCGGGCATTCATGGTTGATTCTCCAAACGGCGGAAAAGCCCTGTGACCTGAGAATAAAGAAATCGAAAAAACGAGGTGATAAATTAAATGATACGCCAGATGAAATCTCCAGATCGCTTATTTTTTTCAGATATTCACGGCTTTGTATCCTGCCCCATGCATTTATGTGCGTTCCGCATGGGAACGTGGATGCTGCCAGTGCATTTCTGCCCAAGCAGATGCAGGGGATATAATCAGATTCGAGGAATGGATAATTGACAGCAATGGTAAGGTCTGTGATCCAGCGGCCAAGAGGAGTTCTGCGGAATACAGGGGCTCCGCATAAATATCCGTCTAAAAACACAGAATTTTCATAATTGCTCGGATTGTCTAAAAATGCATGGGTACAGGCAGACAGGGATAAGCATAAATGGGAGCCGTCCTTATCGTGGTAGTTATATGACATAAAGCGTCCGGTTATGCAGGTATTCTGTCCGGTATGCCTGCGCATTGTATCGGCCGTTTTTTCATCTATAGTGACAGGGATATAATCTGTCTGGCCGCTCAGCCTTTTTACGGCGAGTTCTGCTGTACAGAGTTTTTTTCTGGTTTTCCAGGGCATGGCTGGAAATTTCCGGTAATCTGTCCGGAAATGATGGCGAGATTGTTTGGTGTGATATCTTTTTGCATGTACGTTGCTCCTTTTTGTGCTGTTATAACCATATCTGCTATTTTCTGTATCCTCTTTTTGTCAGGGATGGACAGAATATAGATTTTCTATTTTTTCTTTTAATTCAGCCACAATGCGCTGTATTTCCTCTTTTGTGTGAGTATAATAAAAAGAAGGTGGAAAAAGCTGCCATTCAGATTATATCTGTCTATTATGTTTATAATATTTCTAATCTCAGCCAGAAATGCCAGGCTGAGTTCCACGCTTTTATGATTCATATGCCTCCCTTTTTTATAACCGACTATGTTAATAATAGATTATAAGTTCAGATTTTGTGTCATCTACGATTTTCTCATGTCATTTATTTTATCATATAGTGGAAATAATCACAAGTATAAATCCATAGGAAATATTCATTCTGTTAAAAATCTTTATTATGGGTAATAATTGTCATATGGAGGTGGACAGAAATGCTGGATTACGGTCCGTTGTGGAAACTAATGGAAGATAATGGAATTTCACAATATTATCTTTTGAAATATTGTGGCATAGATAATAAAACTCTTGCTAACATGAAGAAAAATGGAAATATAACATTATTTACAGTGGAGAAGATATGCAAGGCGTTTCATAGTAAAGGCATAGACTGTACACCTAATGATATTGTCAGGTTTATAGATTAATAACATAAACACGATATTTATGGTTTGTATTTAACAGATCTAATCGGAAAATACCTTTTGTATCTATTGGAAAGATACTTATCTGTAAGGGTATACAAGAGAAATCATTAATTTCAAAAACAATTCCAAAAACAAGCAAAAATAATCTTGCTTTTTCGTCACATTTCCTATAAAATGGAAATCACAATGAACACCTCATTGTAAAAAGCAACAAAATATTTATGATAAGAAAGGGAGGGAATTTATGTTGCAAAAAATGAAAAAACTGCTGTCTTTGTTTTTAGCACTGGCATTGACGCTTGGAATGGCAGGAATGTCATTGGGACAGGTACAGGCAGCAGAAGGGGACGTAGTCATTACCCTGCTGGAAGCAACGGATATTCACGGCCATCTCGTTGAAACGCCAAGCAGCGACAAAGCCGAGTATCAGTACCGGATGGCTTATATGGCAAAGCTTTTTAATGATTATCGCGCAAAAGGCGAAGTCATTGCATTAAACGGTGGGGATACGTTCCAGGGGACGCCGCTTTCAAATCTTTCTTTTGGAAAGTATTTGATCCAGACGCTGGATGCGATGAAATTCGATGCATCGGCAGTAGGCAACCATGAGTTTGACTGGGGGATTGAAAAGGTAACGACAAACCAGGCGACGCTGGCAGACAGCCAGATACCTATGCTGGCATGTAATATCTTTGTAAAAGAAACGAACCAGCCGGTAGATTTTGCAAAGCCTTATACTGTTATTGAGCGAAGCGGCAAAAAGATCGCAGTGATTGGCTGGGCAGATGAGTATTCCGCAGACATTATGGCTGAGCGGATTGCGCCTTATACAATCAGCGAGGATGCGTCTTTAGTGAATAACCTTGCAAAAGAGTTAAAGACCAAAGGGGAAGCAGATGCGGTGATCGTACTGGCACATGATGATGCACAGGAAGCCGTGGAAAAATTTGAAGCCGGCTATATTGATGTATTGTTTGGCGGCCATTCCCATCAGATCAAGGTAGGCACAGGAAGCAACGGCATTCCTTACGGCCAGGGCAACCGGGAAGCAAGGGGCTTTGCAACGGCGACAATGACAATCAGCGCTGACAACAAAGTATCTGTGACAACGCCGGAATATATTGATATTTCTGAGAATGCTGACAAATTAAAATATTCAGAGGCGAACAAAGGTGACTTTGACGAAGCGATTCTTAAGATTTCAGATACGGCAGTGGATGAAGTAGCTCCGCTTTTAAATGAGGAAATCGCAGAGCTTCCGGTGGCATTGGACAGAACGCTGCTGGAAGGAACGCTGACTTCTGTTATGGGCAACTGGATTACGGATATGATGCGTTATGAGGAAGGCGTAGACTTTGCTTTTTGTAATGATGGCGGCATCCGTACGAATTTTGAAGCAAAGAAGCTGACCGTAAATGACATTTATACGGTAGCTCCGTTTGGCAATCTTATTTATAAGATTGAAATGACCGGCAGCCAGATCGTAAAACTGTTAGAGCAGGTAGTAGGCAACGATTCCTCAAATATGCAGATGTCCGGCCTGACCGCAAAATATGACCTGAGCCTTCCGGAAGACCAGCAAGTATTTGACGTGCGTCTTTCTGATGGTTCGCAGATTGATCTGGAAAAGACGTATACGCTTGTAACAAATGAATATCTGGCAACAGGAGGAAATAAATATTCGGCGTTTGTAGAAGATCGGGTATCTTCTGTAAATACAAACGTAGCTGATAATATTTCTTTAATTGAAAAAGTTAAGAAGCTTGGAAAAGAAGGCCCGCTTGTCATTGATGAAGCGCCGCGTTTTGTAGAAGCTGTAAAGCCAGCGGATGCTCCAAGTGCGGCAGACAAAAAGACCGCATACAAAGGCCAGAAATTTAACGTTAAGATCAACGGACTGGCGGATGACGCAGCAGTCGTTTACAGCTCAAACAACAAGAAGGTAGCTTCTGTTGATAAAAACGGCAAAGTAACTGCGAAAGCAAAAGGAACGGCTGTCATCACCGCAAAAGTGACACAAAATGGTACTACATTTAAGTTAAAGATAAAAGTTACCGTTAAAAATCCAACCGTTAAAATGACTGTTTCTGCAAAACAGCTGACAGTTGGACAGACCTTTACATTTAAGGCAAAAGCTTATGGATTAAAGGGCGACGTAACATGGACTTCCAGCAACAAGTCGGTTGCAGCTGTAACAAGCAAAGGCAAAGTAACTGCAAAAGCGGCAGGTACGACGACGATTCAGGCTGAGGTAAATGGAAAGAGTGTATCCTGCAAGCTTACGGTAAAGCAGAAATAAAAAATAAGAATATAGTTGAAGACAGATGAATTTTTACAGAAAGGACGGCGGAAAACCGTCCTTTCTGTTGTTTCTGTAACAGTTCAGATAACCCTTGAACGGTTACGTTTTTCTGCATGTGATTTTTCTGCATTTATACAAAAAAACTTGACAGAGGATACAAATATGGATACAATATAAATGAACATGTTCATTAAAGACGAGGGGCTTTTTGTATTAAATACGCTGTGTTTCAGGTAAAACAGAAGAGATTGTGGAGAAGAGATGATGAAAAAGAAAGATGATAAGCTTCGGGAAGTGCTGCTGGATACCGCATGTGCGCTTGCTAACGAGCAGGGAATTGAAAAGCTGAATATCCGTTTGATAGCGAAAAAAGCGGGCGTCTCAAGCGGTACGGTGTACAATTATTTTTCAGGGAAGGATGAGATTCTTTTGGCTCTTACAAAACAATACTGGGAACAGGCATTGTTAGAAATGGATGCGGCTGTTACGTCTCCATCCTTTTGTGAAGCATTGCTGCAGATGTATGATTATCTGCGGCAAAGAATCAGGCAATCAGCTGGTGTGCTGATGCACAGCTTAAGCGGCGTACAGCATGCGGGCAGAGAATCTATGTCGGCTACGCAGCAGGAATGGAAAGAAATGCTTGTGCGGCGGATAGAGCAGGATGCGCAGATTTCGGACCATATCTGGAAGGATAATTTTACCAAGGAACAATTTGCTGAATTTATACGTATGAATTTTATGGAGCTGTTAAAGGCGGAAGATGCGCAGATGCAGTTCTTTGTTCTTGTCATCCGGCGTATTCTTTATCAAACGTAATTGCATACATGAATCAATGGTATTTTATTTAGGAGGGATGGATCATGCCACAGGCAATCGCGGAAACAGTATTTGACATTTTATATCTTGGATTTGCACTCACAGCAGGAATTACGATGCTGCTTCGGGGAAAGACACCGCTTGTCCGAAAATTAGGCTGGATGGCGGCGCTGTTGGGAGCCGGCGACGCGTTTCATCTGCTTCCGCGCAGCTATGCGCTGTTTACTGCAGGGCTGGAAGCAAATGCGGCTGCGCTTGGAATCGGAAAGTTTGTGACGTCGATTACAATGACGATTTTTTATTTGATTTTATACGCGGTCTGGCGTGATTACTTTCATATCGAAGGAAGGAAGAATCTAACGGTTATTTTATATGGCCTGGCGGCGCTTCGGATCGGGCTTTGCCTGCTGCCGCAGAATGAATGGCTGACTTACCGCCAGCCGTTACTGTATGGAATTTTAAGGAATGTGCCGTTTGCGGTTATGGGAGTAATCATCATTGTTATTTTTGCACAGGAAACGAAAAAGACAGGCTTGCCGGCGTTTCGGTATATGCCGGCTGCGGTGGCTCTTTCGTTCGGGTTTTATCTGCCGGTTGTGCTGTTTAGCGGCATGCTGCCTGTGATTGGCATGCTGATGATACCAAAGACGCTGGCCTATGTGTGGATGATTTGGATGGGAGTTCGGCTTTACAGGCAGCCAAAACCATAAGTATGGAGGAAATTATGGAAAACACAGGGATAAAACCTTTGGTCATACAGGAAATCCGCCAGCTTGCAAAAAAATATGGAATAGACCGCGTGATTTTATTCGGCTCAAGAGCGAGGGGAGATTATCAAAGGGTCAGTGACATTGACCTGGCAGTCAGCGGCAAAGATGTGGTCAGATTTGCGCTGGATGTGGAAGAGGAAACGTCCACGCTGCTAAAATTTGACATTGTGGATTTAAAAGGGCCGGTGCAGGAGGAACTTTTGGATTCCATTGCATCTGAGGGGAGGATTTTATATGAAAAAGTATGAAAACTTTTGTGCAGCATGGGTAAATTTAAAAGATATTTATTTGTATGAAGAGCCATATGACAATGTCGTTATGACAGGGTTGGTTGGATTATACGAGATATGCTTTGAACAGGCGTGGAAAATGATGAAAGAGATTTTGGAAGCACAAGGCTATCAGGGGGCAGCCACAGGTTCTCCGAGATTTGTTATAAAGACAGCGTATCAGGCATCTATGATTGCAGATGAAGATGCGTGGCTGTCAGCTTTACAGGCAAGGAATAATGTAGCTCATTCGTACAACAGTGCCGTAGCGCTGGATATAATCAAACAATCGAAAGCGCAGTTTTATCACTTATTTTCAGACTTGAAAGCAAATGTGGAAGAAAAGTGGATTTAAACATATGATTTAGAGCGTGTCTGAAAATGCTATTTTAAATATAGTCTGGCAGGAAGGGGAGGATTTTATGCAGGCGGAAAAAACAGGCCGTCCAATTCCAGGACTGACAAGAGAAGCGGAAGAAAAGCAGTTAGAAAAAATCATTCAGGTGGCGCAGCAAAATCTGATAAGAACGCAGAACCATATCCGCCAGCTGACCGATGAGCTGGATGATTTGATGGAAGTATACGGCACAAAGGACAAAGAAGGAATGGCTCTTTTGCATAATGCGCATGCGCAGATACAGGAACACAGACGCGATTTGCTGCGCTGCCAAAAGGCACGGAGGAAGCCATATTTTGGACGTATCGATTTTAAAGACCTGAATCAAAAACAGCCGCAGGCAGAGTCCTATTATATAGGCCGGACAGGTATCGCAGGCAGCGATGCGCATCCGCTTGTCATAGACTGGCGGGCGCCTGTCGCTTCGGTTTATTATGAACATGCGGTTGGCCCATGTACGTATACGGTAAGAAACGAAGGCAGATTTGCGATCGAGCTGCAGCGTAAGCGTACGTATGAGATTGAAAATGACAGGCTCAGGGATTTTTATGATTCGGACGTAGTGGCAAATGATGACCTGCTGACGCAGTATCTGGCAAAAAGCAAAAAGGCAGTGCTTGGAGAAATTATTGCCACGATACAAAAAGAACAGAATGCGCTGATCAGGCAGTCTCCGAAAACAAACCTGATCGTACAGGGTGTGGCGGGTTCCGGCAAGACGACCGTAGCGATGCACCGTATTTCCTATATTTTATATAACTACGAGGAGCAGTTTCGGCCGCAGGATTTTTATATTATCGGCAGCAACCGGATTTTACTGAATTATATTACAGGCGTATTGCCGGAGCTAGATGTGTACGGTGTCTCTCAGATGACAATGGAAGAACTGTTTACAAGGCTGTTATATGAAGATTGGGATCCGCTTTGCAATAACATCTGTCCAATAGATAAAAACGACAAAAGCGCTTATGTGAAAGGCAGTATGGAATGGTTTCATGATTTAGAGCAGTTTTGCGCGGCATTGGAACAACAAACAATTCCCAAAGAAGATGTGCGCATTTCTGAAAACGGAGTGCTGCTGTTAAAGGCATCTGAGATCGACGCATATTTGGAAACGATGCAGCGGCTTTCCATGCAGAGCAGGATCCGTATGCTCAACAAGGTATTGCTGTCCAGGCTGGATACGGAAACATCCGGAAAAAATGTTACTTATACGGAAACTGAGAAAAATAAGCTTTTGCATAAGCTGCGCTGGCATTTTGGGAAAGACGATTGGAAAGGCTCGGTCTATGAGGTCTATGAACAGTTTTTACAGGCACAGCAGAAAAAAGGAAAAACGGTGCCGTATACGGAGCATAGGTATGATGTATATGATCTTGCGGCGCTTGCGTATATTTATAAAAGAATCAAAGAAACAGACGGTGTACGCGAAGCAACGCATGTCATTATCGACGAAGCACAGGATTTTGGCATGATGGCTTATGGTGCGCTGGAATACTGCCTGCGTGGATGTACCTATACGATTATGGGCGACGTATCGCAGAACATTCATTTTGGCTATGGGCTGAATGACTGGCGCCAGCTTGAGGAGCTGATACTGACCGGGCCTTACGACCACTTTGGACTGCTGAAAAAAAGCTATCGTAATACGGTTGAAATTTCCAGATTTGCGACGCAAATTTTAAGACACGGAAACTTCCCGATCTATCCGGTAGAGCCAATCAGCCGTCATGGGGCCAAGGTACGTGTAAAAAAATGCGGCAGTATACAGCAGATGCAGCAGGAAATAATTTTAAGGATTCGTGACTGGCTAAAAAACGGCCGCGAAACAATAGCGGTAATCTGCCGGGATGAAACGCAGGCAGAAGCTGTCGCAGGAATGCTTTCAAAAACCATTCCTATAGTCGACAGCAATTTGTCGACAGCAGAATTCGCAAACGGTGTTATGGTGCTCCCAGTGGCATATACAAAAGGTCTGGAATTCGACGCCGTGCTGCTGTATGACCCTTCCGCGGACAGCTATCCGGATGAAGATGCGTATGTAAAGCTTTTGTATGTAGCCGCAACCCGTGCGCTGCATGAGCTGGAAGTCGTTTATCAGGGAAAGCTGACAGATTTGATCGCAAAGCCGGTATCCGATGCAAAGCGGATGGAATCGCTGGAAAATAAAGTACGAAAAGAAGCCGTCCGGTATCAAAAAGAAGAAACAACAGACAGGGAGCAGGAGATCATAAAAGCAAGCCAGGGGGAAAAAGAGCGGCTGGCACGCAGCTACATGGGGCCAAAACCAATAAAAGTACCAGAGCAAGTCAAAAAACAGCAGACAGCAAAGCCAAAACCAGCAGCAAGTAAAACAGATACGGCTCAGACAGGCATCGTTCGAACCCATTCTGCGGCTGAGCGCAGGCAGATGCATGTATCTGACAGAAAAAATGCGGTTAACGCATCACCGCATCAATTTGGCGAATGTCCGGACAGCAGCCTGCTGCAGCCAAAAGGACACAGCCGGATAGATCATTCGGTGCGCATGGTCAAAAAGACAAAACAATACATTGAGTGCATCAGCAGTTATGGCACGCTGCGTCTGACGCCGATACAGGATGAAATTATTCGCGTGCAGTTTCAAAAAGGCAGCCTGGAACCATTGGAACCTGGTTATTGGGACAAAAAAACAGAGCAGACAGATTTTTGGACAGTAAGAGAAGGTAAAAATCTGGTGGAAATCGCAACGGCCAGCCTTTACGTGCATATAGATAAAAAAACAGGAGCGATTCAGTATTACGACAGGCAAAAAAAGCTGCTCTTGTCAGAAAACGCAGCGCTGCCGCGCCAGATGGATCTTACCGATACCCCGCAAAACTGGGTGTATTTTGACTGGCAGAATAAGGAAACACTGTTTGCCAAAGGACTATTGTCTGATGATCTGGAATGCGTGAACAAAAAAGCAAGATATATCAGCTTTGGAGGCAAAAAAATGCGCATGCCATTTCTGATTTCCACGAATGGATACGGCATCGGCGTGGCGGCGCAGCAGACGGTTTTTTGCTGCATGATACCCATGTATGGAAACTATGTGTATATGAGCGGAAGCAGACAGATAGATTATTATTTTGTACATGGCGGCAGCAGGGAAAAGGTATTAAAGCTTTATCAAATACTGCAAAACTGCTAAGAAGCTGGCAGAAAATAACTTTCCGTTGCATGACAGCACCTAACCTGGAGGAACCAGAAAAGAAACACTTTTGACATTTTGGTGCGTTTTTTGGGTGGCTATGCGGACGCCGGGTGAGGGGAAAATGACCTGGCTTGCGGCTCCTACTCCAGAATGTTAAGAATCTCTAAACATTCTGCATGGACGTAGTGGCCCCGTCCGGTCGCGTCGCGTAATCCGCCCCTGGCTTACAGCCAGTGGCTAAAAGCGACGCTGGGCTGCGCCCCTGATTTACAGAGCAGAATGTCAAGAGCTTCTAAACATTCTTCCAACGTCGCCTCCAGCCAGGTCATTTCCCCCTCACCCGGCTGGTTTTCACAGGCTTTACATGTAAACTTGTGAACATTTATGAAAAAATCTGCAGCTGTTAAAATCTCATAAGGGATTCAAATGACTCCGTAAAAATACTAGTTGTAATATTTGTAAAGATTGTCTGGTACTCCTGGTAATCATCATAATACTTGATCAGCCAAATCATTAGGAATATACAGCAACTTAACGCTGTAATATTTCCGTAAAGCCATGCACAACCAGCTGGATGAGGGGCGGGACCTGGATTTCGGCGACGTTGGAAGAATGTTTAGAAGCCCTTAGGATTCTGCTCTG
>CAOKJJ010000125.1 GCA_948468465.1 uncultured Eubacterium sp.
ATATAACAAAAAAATGCAAATATTTCATATCTTTTTCATTCATGCGTTTAATCTGATAATTCCATTTTCAAGCCTTGACATTTTTATCATGCTCTGCAGTAAAAAATCCAGCTTGTCTGTCTGTTCTTCCAGGCGCGCCAAAAACTCCTGTCCCTTTTCTGACAGACTTTCTTCCTGCAAAAATTCCAGATAAAGCTTCATATTTGCCAGCGGGGTCTTTGTCTGATGGGAAATATCTGATATCAGGCTCTTCATCTGCTGTTTATCACGGATGGCATCCTCTTCTTTCCGGTTCCATGCCTGATATAAACGCCAGAATTTCTCCCCACATTTTCCCCAAAGGGTATCTTCCGTCACTTCTTCCGGTTCTTTCAACTGCTTTCCCGACAATATCATATCCAGTGTCTCTTCCACCTGATCCGCAAACAGCTCAGCCTCTTTCTTTTTTATCCAACCCATTGATACCCCATTCCATACACGTTTGAAATATATTTATGTTCTGTATCTTCTATCTTTCTGCGCAGCCGGTTGATGTTTACCGCCAGCGTATGCTTGTCCACAAACTGGCCATCGCAGTCCCACAGCTGTTCCAATAAAATATCGTATGTAAGTAATTGTCCTTTATGATCGATCAGTATTTTCAGCAGACGAAATTCAGTTGGCGTTACCGCGCATTCTGAATGCCCGACCATGATTTTCGCCCGGTCCCAGTCAATGCTCAGATTCCCATCGTCATATATTTTCTGTCCGTTGGGATGCATCCGCTCCAAAATAAGGGAAATCTTGCGGATTAAAATTTTCATGGAAAAAGGCTTCGTAATATAATCTTCCGCCCCTGCGTCATACCCTTTCAGCGCATCTTCTTCCAGATCTCTTGCGGTTAAAAACAGCACCGGGATATTCTCCTGCTTTTTTACCCATCTGCAAAACCTAAAACCCTCTCCATCCGGAAGATTGACATCCTGAATGATCAAATGCACACGGGCAGCTTTTAATTGTTCAAATTTTGATTTTGCCTCCGATATCGAAAAAGCAGAAACCACCTGATAACCTAGTTTGTCCAGGGCGTAGCATAATGCCGCATTTAATTCCCTGTCATCTTCAATGATAAATATTCTGTGCATATCCTCAACCATCCCCATGCCAAGCCTTTCTTATGACCAAGGGCTCCCGGACACATCAAATGTGCCGGAAGCCCTTGGTTCGATCATCATGTTTCATCAGATGTTAAATCTACACTGCCCTCGATTTCTTCGTTAGCAACATAATATGCTTTGTTATCTTCCGGCTTTATGTAGATCTTAATGTCTTTTAACTCCGTTTCATGGCTGCTGTCATGATAGCTTTGCTTCACCTTTTCAGAAATGGATGCAATAGACACTTCTTTTTCGCCAAACTGCAGAAACATTTCTTCTGTCAAATTACCTGACGCTGGATTGCTCAATGTCTGATTGCTTAAATCTTCTTGACTTTTTTGTTCGTTTAACTCTGCATTTTCCGCCCCCGTATGATTAGCATATTGAGGCGCTGTATTATTTTTTGCAGATGTTCTCTTGGATTTTCCTTTCATTTCATCATCCTCCTTTTGTTTACTTTCATCTACTATACCCTTTTTCAACAAAATAGTCAAATCCATTTCCGTCGCAAGGAAAACCTACTGCTCCTTTTCATAAGACAGGATGAGCTTCAAAATCTCATTGGATAACGTTCTGCCGCCAGTTACGATACCCAGCAAATAAGATAACTGTTCCGGGCCCATCTTGCTGCCGCGGATCATACAGCGATTGGCTCCGATCTGGCATGTTGCGCTTTCATCCGCATCCATTACGGCCGTAGTCAAAGCCTTTTTCAGTTTTTCTGAAATATTGTTTGTTGTTGCGATTTCAATTGTATACATATTGGTACCCTCCTATAACGCTTTTTAGTATTATTATACTCTGTTTTTGTCAGCTTATCCACTAAATCTTTACATTTTTTGTCGATTTTTTGAAAAAAATTTGATTTTTGTATATATGCAACAAAAATGAGCCATTTTTTATCTAATATATGTAATTACGTCACAGACAACAGCCGGCAAACATTTAGAAGGGATATGTAAAATGGAAACATTGGTTAAGCGCGCCATGCAAAAAGATACAGAAAGCTTCATCCGCTTAATGGAGGAACAGAAACAGTCTATGCTGAAAATCGCTTATGGATTTTTTTCAAATGAAGAAGATGTGGCAGACGTTATGCAGCAGACCGTGTTAAATGCTTTTGAACATATCGGAGATTTGAAAAAACCCGCTTATTTTAAAACATGGCTGATACGCATACTGATCAATAACTGCAATCAGGTATATAGCAGCAGAAAACGCATGGTCATGAACACAGCCGTTGCTGACGAAGCGTATCTGGACTGTTATCCTGAAGATAATGCTTTTTTGTACCTGCTTTCCTTACTGCGCAAAGACGACAGAGCAATTTTCCAGCTCTATTACGGAGAAGGGTATACAACAAAAGAAATCAGTAAGATACTTACGATGAAAGAAAGTACCGTCCGCAGTCGTATCCATCGGGGAAAAGAGCACTTACGCAAGCAGCTTCAAAGAGAGGAGTGGATATTAAATGGAAAATAAACAAATTAACAATTTGCCGGACGAACTGCTGGAACAAAAGATCGCACATATCATGGGAGAAAAAGCGCCAGAGCCAGAACTTGTGAACAAAAAAATGAAGGAAGCTTACGATTCTCTTCGTATGCCTAAACCCAGCCACACACCACCGTCCAAAAAGAAAAAGCTGCCTGCCGCCGTAAAATTCAGTACTGTGGCTGCAGTTCTGGCTCTTGCCATGGTATACTGCATCAAAAACCCTGCCATTGCGGCACAGCTTCCATTTATAGGAAATATTTTCCGCGATCTGGAAGAACAGGTATCCTTTCCGGGAGATTACAGCAATCATTCCACGAAGCTGGATGCGGCAGCCAACCATGATCCTGCCAGCACAGAGCCATCTCTCACCGATGACAGTGGCAGCGCCGCGCAAGCCGACACGGACACGAAAGAAACGGATGCAGCAGCCTATACAGCCAATGACGACGCTACGCAAACCGCCACAGACACAAAAGAAACGGATACAACAGCCTATACAGCCGAGGCTGACGGCGTTACGGTAACACTATCAGAAATAGCTTATGACCGCGATTCCATTTATGTTTCCATATTAGTGCAAAATGAGAAAGGTTTTGTAAAAAAAGCGCAATACCCCAATCTGTTGTTCTACGACGCACAGGTAAAACTGCAAAAGGCCAACGGCAAAACCAAAGATTTTAACTATGAAACGGAAGGTATCTTTACCATAGGCATTGAGGGAAAATATGTAGATGCACATACATTTCAAGGCATTTATCAGTTTCATGAACCCGAACTGGATCTTTCCAAGTTTACTGCCTGTGATCTGACTTTTTCAGAATTTGAGCAGTTACTGACTACTGGCGAGACAGAAATCATCACTATTCCAGACTACGGGGAAGTCTCCCGGACCATACCTGACAGTGTACACTATCAGGGGCCATGGAGCTTCCATCTTGATTTGGAAAGCATCGAAATCAAGGAACAGACAATCACTGTCCATGAAACGAATGCCGATGGCTTCGGCATAGAAAAAGTCGTAATGACACCTTATGCGATCTATGCCGTTCCGATTCTGCCAGACGAAGAAAAAGGAGAACATTACGTCGCTGCCATCTGGGATGCGCACGGAGAAGCGTTAGAACCCCGTGATTTTGGCGAGTATTTAACGATGAGCGTTTACGGCAGGGATGTTTCAACTGTAACGATTTACCTGCTGAAAGAACAGGATTTTCTTGATTACAAAGGAGAAAACTCTTATGTACAACCTGAGAAAGCTGTTTATCAGACAACTGTCAGTTTTTAGGAGCTTAAAAACGATTTCTTACACAAAATGACAAAATTCTAATACCATGCGACAGAATTGACATTGTGTTGCGTTTTGTTGGCTATTCGGACGCTGGATGAGGGGCGGAACCTGAATTTCGGCTCCTACTCCAGAATGTTAAGAATTCCTAAGAATTCTGCATGGACGTGGTGGCCCCGTCCGGTCGCGTCGCGTAATCCGCCCCTGGCTTACAGCCAGTGGCTAAAAGCGACGCTGGGCTGCGCCCCTGATTTATAGAGCAGAATCCTAAGGAATTCTAAACATTCTTCCAACGTCGCCGAAATCCAGGCCCCGCCCCTCATCCAGCTGGTTTTGACTGGCTTTACGGAAATCATAGCGTTAAGCTGTTGTATATTTCTATGATTTCGTTGATCAGAGATTATGATGACTAACAGGAATACCTTCTGATCTTTGCAAATATTACAATTGGTATTTCTTTTTACGCAGTCATTTGGATCCTCTGTGAAATTATAACTACTGCAGATTTTTTCATAAATGTTCACAAGTTTATATGTAACGCCTGAGAAAACCAGCCGGGTGAGGGGGAAATGGCCTGGCTTGCGGCGACGTTGGAAGAATGTTTAGAAGCTCTTGGCATTCTGCTCTGTAAATCAGGGGCGCAGCCCAGCGTCGCTTTTAGCCACTGGCTGTAAGCCAGGGGCGGACTACGCGACGCGACCGGACGGGGCCATTACGTCGATGCAGAATGCCTAGAGATTCTTAATATTCTGGAGTAGGAGCCGCAAGCCAGGCCATTTCCCTCTCACCCGGCGTCCGCATCGCCAATAAAAAAACGCAACATAATGTCAAAAGTGTTTCTTTTCTGGTACATCCAGATTATGCCAGGTTAGGCATTCTCTGCAGCACATACACGTTTCTTCCATTCATCTCAATAGAACTGCCCGCCGGATATCTCCTTTCGTTTAACAAATCCAGATAATCCCCATTCATCACAACATGTGCTTCCCCTTCGCTGTGATTGATTAAAAACAGGATTTCCCTGCCGCCGCTGATGCGTACAGATGCTTCTACCCCATCCGGCGTAACCATCGTTGATGCTATGCCTGCTTCTTTAAAGACTTCCTCCAGAAAATGATGATAAAACGCGCGATTGGAACGGGTTCCTACATAATATGCATAACCTTTTCCAAATGAATTTTTCGTTACCACCGGCGTGTTCTGATAAAAATCCTGTTCATATACACATAAAGCTTTTGCTCCCTCAAGGTGCATCAGGTCACAAAGAATTTCCGCCGGATAGATGCTCCCTTTATATAAGAAACTATTCGTCTCCCCTTCTGGAAGGGCGTCATTTTCTTCTACCCAGATGCCCAGAATATCCCTTAATTTTCCTGGATATCCCCCTTCTATGACCAGATCGTGCTCATTTACAATGCCGCTGAAATATGTCGTAATAAAAATGCCGCCCTCTTTTACAAATTTGCGGATTTTCTCATCTATCCCAGGCTTTGTCATATACATAAGCGGCGCGATGACCACCTGGTACGCATTGAGCGCGTCATCCATTCCTATGATGTCCACCGGTATATTCATCTCAAATGCCGCCGTATAATAGTCGCGGACCGCATCCAGATACTTCATATTGATGCTCGGCCCTGCGGAGTATTCTAATGCCCACCAGTTATCCCAGTCAAAAAATATGGCTGTCCGGGCAGGCGTGCGTCCTTCCAAAAACACATTGCCGAGCTGCTTTAATTCCGCGCCAAGCTGCTCCACTTCACAAAAAACCCTCGTATCGTCTCTTCCTGCATGGTCAATCACAGCTCCATGAAATTTTTCACATGCGCCAATCGACCTTCGAATCTGAAAGAACTGAATCGCGTCCGCCCCGTGCGCTGCCGCCTGGTAGCTTAACAGACGCATTTGTCCCGGACGCTTTAATTTGTTATATGGCTGCCAGTTCGTGACACTTGGCGTCTGTTCCATCAGCACAAACGACTGCTGCTGTTTGATTCCGCGCATCAGGTCATGCACAAGCGCCGTTTCCGCCGGTGTATCGTCCGGCGCCGGATAAGCGTCCCAGGAAATAAAATCCATGCTTTTGGCCCATTTTTGATAATCCAGCGGCTTATAAAAGCCCATCAGATTTGTTGTAATTGGAATATCTGGCATTTCCTTTTTTATTTGCTCATATTCCAGGCGGAAGCATTCCAGCATGCTTTCAGACATAAACCTCCGGTATTCCAGCGTTATGCCCTGAAACATCGTCCTGTCCATGCCGTCAATTGAAAAATGCTCGCTCTGGAGATTTGGAAGTACGATTTCATCCCAGTCGTAAAACGTATGACCCCAAAAAGATGTATAAAATACGCGGTTCAGTTCTTCTATGGTGCCAAACCTCTGTTTTAGCCACATACGGAACGCTTTCTCACAATTCTCACAGTAGCACTCCCCTCCAAATTCATTGGAAATATGCCATGCCACAATATTGTCATAATCTTTGTACCTCTGCGCCAGCTTACCTGCCAGCATTGCCGCGTAATGGCGGTAGGTCGGGCTGTTCGGACAGGCATTGTGGCGCCCTCCGAATTTCCTCTTCATCCCGTTATATTCTGTGCGCAGTATGTCAGGATGCCTTTTCGCCATCCACGCCGGATGCGCGCCTGTCGAGGTTGCCATGCATACTTTTAATCCGTTTTCCCTTACCAGTTCCATGATCTGGTCCAATGTGTCAAAGCAGTATTCATCTTCGGACGGCTGCAGCGCTGCCCAGCTGAAAGTGTTGAGCGTTACGATGTTAATATGCGCTTTTTTCATCAGCCGCATGTCTTCCTTCCATACTTCTTTTGGCCATTGCTCCGGATTGTAATCCCCGCCGTATAAAATTGTGTCTGTGTTTGCTCCATATGTCATATACGTTCTCCTTTCCTAAGGGAATATGCTGACCTGAATATCTTTTGCCGAGCTGCCGATGCGGACCACCATTTCTTTTTGATAATCTTCGATCCCGATTCGTGCCTTTTTCGTTTCTCCCGGCTCCAAATATACCTTCCCGAATCCCTTTAGCTGCTTTACGGCCTGATTCTCTTCCCGTTTTCGGTCTTCGAGGTACACTTGTACGGTTTCTTTGCCTGCCATGTTTCCGGTATTGGCAATCTGGCACTCGACATAAGCTTTCCCGCCTTCTATTATAACCTCTGCGTTGTGATATGTAAATGAAGTATATGACAATCCGTGACCAAAGCAAAACTCAGGCTCTATCTGTTTCCAATCCAGATAACGATAGCCTACAAAAACCCCTTCCGCGTAATCTGCTGTCTCTTTCTGGGCAAAATTGCCCCATGCGTGCGCGGAGCATTGTGTATGCGTCTTGTAAAAGCTCTCCGGCAGCTTTCCGGATGGATTGACTTTTCCAAACAATACTTCGGCGAGCGCCCTGCCGCCTTCCATTCCTGCATACCAGCTCCATACAAGGCTGTCTGCGCCGTCTATCCAACTGCCCATCTCTACCGGGCTTCCTGCGACCATTACAATAATTGTCTTAGGATTTGCCGCCAGAAGCTCTTTGATCAGCTGGTCCTGCTCGTAGGGCAGCTTCATATCCGTGCGGTCATTGCCTTCGCAGTCGTATTCGTGATTCAGCCCGCCGATAAAAATAACCTGGTCAAATTCTTTTGCCTTTTTGACTGCTTCTTCCCGAAGCTGTTTCCTCCTGCGTGATAATGCCGCATCCTCTTTTTGAGGATCTTCGGTCTGTCTGACAGTTCCGCCGCCATTTTCCAGGCTGCTTTCCTGCCAGTTTACATCTGATGTTGTTTCCTGCTGCGTATCTTGATGCATGTCTTTGCAGTATCCTTTTAGATAGGTAACTTTTGCATTTCCTCCAAGCAGCGACTTGATGCCCATCAGAGGGGTGATTTCGTACAGTGCTTTGATTTCCGCGCTGCCGCCGCCTGGTGCATGCTGCAAATCTGCATTTTCGCCGATCACAAGGATTTCCTTTGTCTGTTCCTGTGACAGTGGGAGGATGCCGGAAGTGTTTTTCAGCAGCACGACAGATTCGCGTGCGGCCTCAAGCGCCGTCTGCTGATGTTTTGGCGTATTATAAATACCGCTTTTGCGCTTTCCGTCCAGCATATGGAGCCGCATCATCAGCATCAGGATATGAACGACCTTCTCGTCTATGGCGTCTTCGGATATTTGCCCTTCTTCTATCATCTTTTTTAACGGCTGTGCCATATAATAATCATCAAAGTTACTTGTTACCGACATCTCAATATCCAGCTGAGACTGTGCAGCCTGTTTTGTATCATGCACACCTCCCCAGTCAGAGATTACAACGCCGTCGTAGTTCCATTCTTTTCTGAGTATCTGGTTCAGCAGGAAATCACTCTGGCAGCAATGTTCTTTGTACAGCCTGTTATATGCGGCCATCAAAGTATAGCAGCCTCCTTTTGTGACTGCGTCATAAAACGCGGGCAGATAAATTTCCCGCAGAGCTTTTTCATCTATTTTTACATCGACCCACAGCCGCTGCGTTTCCTGGTTATTGACGGCAAAATGCTTGACGCATGCCGCTACATCCCAGTTCTGAACGCCCTGGATATAAGGCACTGCCATCTCCTTGGTCAGATACGGATCTTCGCTGAAATATTCAAAATTGCGTCCGCATAATGGGCTGCGTTTGATATTTACGCCCGGCCCTAATATCACATCCTTGCCGCGCCCTCTGGCTTCTGCTCCCAGCACTTCCCCGACAGCTTTTGCAAGTTCCCTGTTCCAGGTGGCAGCCAGCGCGCTGTTGCACGGAAGATAGGTCACATAGTCGTCATTTCCGCATGCGCTTTTCCAGCTGTCCGGCTCAAACTCCTGGCGCACTCCCATCGGGCCGTCCGACATCGTAAGCGCTGGAATGCCAAGCCGTTTTACCGGAGCGGTGCGAAATAATTCAGCGCCATGAATCATGCCGATTTTTTCCTCTAAGGTCAGCTGCTTCATCAGCTGCCGTGCTTCCTCACGCAGGTTTTCTTTTATCATTTGCTGTTTCCCTGCATCCTGCGTTCCTTTTTCCATAATTTTTTTATTATCCATGAAGCCTCCCATAAAATTTAATGATTGATCAGCAATCCGCCGTGCCAGACGTGCATAAAAATGCCCCATGTGACTGCTGCAGGCTCAGAACGGCATCTCTTCCTTCCATCACAATTTCCGCTCCGGCTGTTTCTGTCATCATCTCTCCCACAAAGCGTATCTTTACTTTCGTATTTCCTTTGACTTCTCCGTGTATCCTGCCGCCTTCCCGCTTTAACGTCACAGAAGTGGCCAGTTTTTCGTCCTGGTATACCTCCGCATGCGCCTCTGCGGTCAGTCCATATACTTTCATCTCCAGCAAAGCCTCTCCATCCGCCGTATTCTGCTGTACAGCGATCATACTGTTTTCACGCACCCACAGCGGTACCGACAGATAGTCGTGATGTTCTTCCCGCCAGGTTCCGCCTTCTGCCGTCTCTCCGGTCAGATAATTCGTCCACAGGCCCTTCGGCAGATAATAAGACGCTCTTCCTTCCTCATTGAAAATCGGAGCCACCAAAAGGCTGTCTCCCAGCATATACTGCTTATCCAGATACCGGCAGTTCCGATCTTCCTCAAACTCCAGCGCCATGCTGCGCAGCATTGGTATCCCGGTTCTGGAGGTCATGTATGCGCTGCTGTATAAATATGGAAGCATCTCCATTTTCAGATTTGCAAAAAACCGCACCACATCCACAGCTTCTTCATCATACAGCCACGGCACACGATACGACTTGCTGCCATGGAACCTGCTGTGTGTAGACAACAGTCCAAAGGCCGCCCAGCGTTTATAGACATCCGGCGTCGAGGTGCTTTCAAACCCGCCAATATCATGGCTCCAGAATCCAAATCCGCTGCTGGTCAAAGATAAGCCCCCTCTTAAGCTCTGCTCCATAGACTCATAGTCAGACCAGCAGTCTCCGCCCCAGTGAACCGGAAACTTCTGTCCGCCCACAGTCGCAGACCGGGCAAACAGTACAGCTTCTTTGCTTCCCCTGCGCATAGCCAGCACTTCATAGACCGCCTTGTTATAAAGATACGTATAGTAATTATGCATCTTTTCAGGATCCGCGCCGTTCGCATACATCGCATCGGTTGGGATCCGCTCACCAAAATCTGTTTTAAAGCAGTCAACACCCATATCCAGCAGGCCGCCAAGCTTATCCTGATACCATTGCACCGCTTTCGGATTTGTAAAGTCAACGATCGCAAGCCCCGGCTGCCACATATCCCACTGCCAGACATCGCCGTTTTCACGTTTCAGAAAATAGCCCTTTTCCATTCCTTCGTCAAAAAGCACAGATTCCTGACCGATATACGGATTAATCCAGACACAGACCTTGATTCCTTTCTCATGGATGCGCCGCAGCATTCCTTCCGGATCCGGGAATACCCTCTCATCCCAGACAAAGTCTGTCCAGTGAAACTCCCGCATCCAGCAGCAGTCAAAATGAAAGACGCTCAGAGGAATCCCTCTGTCAAGCATTCCATCTATAAAGCTCATAACCGTCTCTTCATCATAATCCGTCGTAAACGAGGTGGAAAGCCACACTCCGAACGTCCACTGCGGCGGCAGCGCCGGCTTTCCTGTAATGTCCGTATAGCGCACCAGGACTTCTTTCATCGAAGGCCCGTTGATCAGGAAATAATCCAGGCTTTCGCCTTTTACAGAAAATCCCACTTTGGCTACCTGATCGGATGCCACCTCAAATTCTACTTTTTCCGGGTGGTTGACGAATACTCCATATCCCTTGCTGGATAAATAAAACGGGATATTTTTATAAGACTGCTCTGTACTCGTCCCGCCATCCTCATTCCAGATGCTGACAGACTGCCCGTTTTTCACAAAAGGAGTAAACCGTTCTCCCAGGCCATAGATCAGCTCATCTACAGAAATTCCAAGCTGCTGGCGCATATACGCATCCTGGCTGCCATGGTCATAAGCTTCTCCCTTCCAGTCCGTCTTCATATATGCCAGATCCCTTTTCCCGCTCTTGGTTAACAGCCTGCCGTCCCGTTCATAACGCATAGACCAGTTTTCCTTATTGATCACCAGGCTCAGATGTCCGCTGTATACAATGATCTCATCATCTGTCTCTTCCATATGAAAGCACTCAGATTCTTCCGGCAGGTTCAGCTCAAACCGCGTCACGTCCTGCTTCACGCCTCTATGATGAACCGTCTGTACACGAATGACCTCCGGCATAGGGGCAGTAATCCGAACCGTCAGATTAATCCCGCCAAGCGTATCCCCCTTTTCCACGATGCGTGCGGTCGGCGCACACAAAGTGACCTCATCTTTTTTTTCATTTACCTCATACACATGCTCCGGTGAAAAGCATCCATATCCTTCTTTTAACAGCCAGCACCCATTGTGAAATTTCATAATACTTACCCTCACTATTCTTATTAAATTTTGCCGCGGCAGACATTCTGCCGCACTGCAATTTCCACCCATTATAAAATCTATATCCTCAAATTAATACTGTATTTATTTGCAAAAAAATACTACTTTTTTTGAATCATTGTTGTGATAAAATAAAAAACAAAGAAACATCTGTCCATACATATTACCACAAACAGACTGTAAATACGAGTATCTGTGTAACAGTTCAGATAACTCTTGAACTGTTATGCATTTGTATCTAAGTATTATGAGGATTTTAATATGACGAACCATTTGCATTTGCATTTCAATTACTTTTCAAAAAAGAAAATGAAGCGCCAGCTGATCACTTTATTTATTTGGGCGATTATGATTCCAGTTATCAGCATTGGCAGTGTGCTCGGCTCCTTTCTATATAAAAGGACTATCACCCATTATGAAGAGCTGGCCCGCTCGCAAAGCAGGCTGGTGCATTCCGCCATCGTATCCACCTCGATCTACCTGCACGCTACCTACGAAACTGTAATCAGCAATCCAACGCTCCAACATCTGCTTGGTACCGACGACCCTGATTACAGTACGATGGAAGCTACCGCGGAGATGAACAGGCTATTTGACAAGACACTGACGAATACCGCCATGCTGACGTCACTAAAGCTTTATGTACCGTCGAATCTTACGCACAATATAGAACCGAATAAATACATCCTGCCTTTTACAGCCGACATCACAGAATCCCAATGGTATCAAAAAGCTGTTCAGATCTCCGGCAACTTCTGGACCAGCGCCATCCGCACCGGGCAGAACAATGTAAATTACTGGGAACTTCACTACTGCTGCCGGATTCCTGTTCCGCAGAAAAATACTTTTGCTGTACTGGTGATGTCTGTATCCAACGATTATCTGCGTAATCTGATCTCTAATAAAAATTACCAGATTTTTCTGAATGTAAATGAGCAGCCGGTCTTTATCAGCTCCGACCGCAGCTATGCCGGACAGGAATTTCCTCTGGATCTAAGCGCTGAATCTTCGGCCTCCAGAACGGGGATCTTTACGCTGTTTGACAAAAAAGTATTAGGCTCCTATACTGCCGTAAATCTTTATCATTCTTCGGACAAGCTGCATATCTTTGTCGCGGATACAAATGCAAGGGATACGATACAGCATCTGTTGATTATTTTTTTACTGGCCATGCTGCTCGCGCTGTCAGTCTCGGCAGTCATTATATTTTTGTATGCCGCCTATTTCAGCAGCCGCATCAATACACTCCGGCTTGCCATGTCCAAGGTCAGCAACAATGACTACGAAATCGTAGATACCATCCGGGGCGATGATGAATTAACCGCCACCTTCCGTGACATGAAGATCATGGTGGAAAAGCTGAAAACCGCGGAAGCAAAGATCTATGAGGCGCAGATCCGCGAACAGACGATCGAAAACCAGCAGCAGCAGATGGAGCTAAAACTTCTTGCAAACCAGATCAATCCACACTTTTTGTACAACACGTTAGAAGCCATCCGCATGAAAGCGCTCGTGGAAGGGAACAGGGAGGTCGCCAATGCCATCAAGCTGTTAAGCAAATCCATGCGCTACGTTTTGAGCAACACAAGGACCTCCTATACCACCCTGCAAAAAGAGCTGGACTATATCAACAATTATATGACAATCATGAATCTGCGTTTTCCGGACCGCATCAATTATGATATTGCCATGGACGAAGGGCTTATGCCTTCCAATTGCCGGATCCTTCCCCTGCTGCTGCAGCCGGTAATTGAAAATGCCATCTCACACGGCCTGGAAAATAAAGAAAGAAACGGACATATTATTTTAAAACTCCGTCTGTCCCAAAATAACACCCTGCTTCGTGCAAGCGTATTTGACAACGGTATTGGGCTCTCAAAACAAAGGCTGCTTGATGTAACCTCTCATCTTGAGACGCCGCCAGATGATTCTGAACACGGCATCGGCCTTTATAATATCAACAACCGCATCCGTCTGTCCTACGGGCCGGAATACGGGATTACCATCCAAAGCAAAGAACACTTCGGTACCTGTGTAACGGTAACGCTCCCACACATCTACTTTTAGGAGGAAGAAAATCATGAATGTATTTATTGCTGATGATGAACAGCTTGTCCTGGAAGGACTCAAACAGATCATTGACTGGGAATACAATGGGTTTTCCATCTGCGGAACTGCCATGAACGGACAGGATACGCTGGACAGCATCCTCGTTCTAAAACCAGACCTCGTTCTTTTGGATATCCGCATGCCCGTGATGAGCGGCATTGAAGTCGTAAAAGCTGCCTGTGAAGCTGGTTTTACCGGCAAATTCATAATTCTGAGCGGACTGTCCGACTTTAAGCTGGCACAGGCCGCCATGCGGTACGGCGTAGACTTCTACCTGACCAAGCCAATCGACGAAGAAGAACTGGAGCAGGCAGTACGCACCGTACGGCAGATCATAGAAGAAGAGGCAAAAGCCTCGCGCTCTCTCACCCAGTACCGCGATAAGGCAAAAAACCATATTTTAAAAGAACTGCTGCAAAACACCTGCAGCTACCAGACGCTGGACCTTAACGACCTGCACCTTAACGCTGACATATACCAGGTCATTACTTATGGAAATTATAACCAGGATATCCTCCACCCGGCATGGAATTTTTCAGAGCTTATGCGTGTCACCAACCAGGACAGCAATACCTATGACATTCTGGAAATAGACCAGCATAAAGTCATTTTGTTAAAGGGCAGCTTTGCTATCGCAAGATTTCAAAATCTGCTGGAACATTACCGCGCAAAACCTCAAAAAGGCTCCCCTTTTGACTCGATCTTTTTAACCTATGGAAGGCAGATTACCCGGATACAGGATATCCATCTCTCCTATCAGGATGTCTGCCAATTAGAAGAGCGCCGTTTTTTCTGTATAGAAGACCAGCATGTGATCGGGTACAACGAACTGCACAGGCATCTGGCCTCCACACACCTGTTTACACAGGACCTTGCGCCGAATTATGCGGAAACCTTTTCCAACTATATCCAATCCCATAACCCGACGCTGATTGCAAGCACCCTGGAAGATCTGACTGAATACCTGACGCGATGTACGGCTGAGATTACAGACATCAAGCACTTTTTGATCGACATCTATATTCTGGTCAAACAGAAAATCATGCAGATTTTTCCGCAGACTGACTTGCCGTTCCTTGCTAATGCTTCTGTCATTATTTTAATCGAAGAAAAATATTATCTTTATGAGATTATCGAATTTTTCAGGGAGCAGTTTGAAATGTGGATGCATTCCGTGGGCTATTCCTCTGGGGAAAACGTATTGGACGAGGTGCTGCATTATATCCAGCACAACTACCAGAAAAATCTGAAGCTTGAGACGCTTGCACCGCTGTTCGGTTATAACAGTTCGTACCTCGGCAGGCTGTTTACGAAAAAACTGGATGTAAACTTTAATGCCTATCTCGACCAGGTACGCATTGCTAAGGCGAAGGAGCTGCTGGATGATTATTCCCTGAAAGTATATGAAATCGCAGAACGGGTAGGGTACAGCAATGTGGACTATTTTCATCGGAAGTTCAAAAAATATGTGGGGACTTCACCGGCGGAGTACAGAAAAAAGAAATAGGGCTGCTTTCTGATTGTGGCTATGCGGACGCTGGATGAGGGGCGGGGCCTGGATTTCGGCTCCTATTCCAGAATGTTAA
>CAOKJJ010000126.1 GCA_948468465.1 uncultured Eubacterium sp.
GAAGCAAAAGAAGCAATGAGACAGTTCAAGGAAGAAGTAGCGTCTGAATTAGGTGTAAACTTAAAGGATGGATACAACGGAGATCTGACATCCCGTGAAGCTGGTTCTATCGGCGGTGAGATGGTTAAGAAGATGATTATGAGACAGGAAGAACAGATGAAACAGTAATTGGTGACTGTACTGTTTCGCATATTGCATGATTGAATGAATGCAGCAGAGTTTGCTGCATAGAAAAAAGATGCCAGAATATATTGGCATCTTTTTTTCTATGTAATGACTGGCAATGACTTAGTGTGCTTATACATAACATTTTATATTGAATTGTTACCTGAAAGTATTCTATACCAAAATTCTGTTATTTGCAACAGGAAAGAAAATATTGTGATTTTTGCCTGAAAATTCCAGGCAGGAACTTGTCGAAATTTGGTTAAAATGTACAAAAAAATTCTAAAATTCTACGGAAATATCAAATGATACAAAATGAATGCAAGTCTGGTAGTCTAATCTGAAAGTGATGTTTTTCTTCATGCAAAAATTCAAAAGAATTCTGTTTTTCCTTGATTCCATGCGGGTTTGAAGTATATAAACTACATCATTAAAACATAACAATTCAATATAAAATGTTATGCAGGCATTAGGGATGCGGACAGGAGGGGACTATGAAGGAACTGGATTATGCCAAAATGGGCATGCGTATCCGTCAGGTGAGAAAGGTAAAGGGCTGGTCGCAGGATAAGCTGGCGAAAAAATGCGGTATCAGCATGTCGTTTTTGGGACATATTGAGCGCGGCACCAGGATTATGAGTCTGGAAACGTTTGTGAGCATTTGTGAGGCGCTGGATGCAGGGGCGGATGAGCTGCTCTGGGGTGTGGCGCATCCGTCAGATACGGTGCGGGGTTTGTGGGAACCTGCAGGAGAGGAATCAAAAGCGGGGAAAAAGGAAGCGGATCACTATGCAATGTATGTCAGGATTATGAAATCGGTGGCGGAGATTATGAATGAAGCGTAAAGAGGCAAAGGACAGGAAAAAAGTGCTGATGCTGGCATCGGTGGCTTCTATGATCGACCAGTTTAATATGCCGAATATCCGGCTGCTGTTAGACTTAGGCTATGACGTGGATGTGGCTTGTAATTTTGAAAAAGGCAATACGTGTGACAGCAGACAGATTCAAAAAATGCGCCGTACACTGCGGGAAATGGGCGTCGCAGGCATCCAGTGGGACTGTCCAAGGAGCATACGGGCAGTCGGAATGTGCTGCGTCGCGTACAGGCAGTTAGTTTATTTGCTGCGAAGCCGGAAGTATGCCTGGATACACTGCCATTCACCGATTGGCTCAGCTCTGGCAAGAATAGCGGCGCACAGGGAGCGGATACCGGTCATATACACGGCGCATGGATTTCATTTTTATCATGGAGCGCCGATGAAGAACTGGCTGTTATATTATCCGGCTGAGGCGTTGCTGGCGCATTGGACGGAGGTGCTGGTTACTGTGAATCATGAGGATTATTGGTTTGCGAAGAGCCATTTTTGTGCAAAAAAGGTTTGTGTAATACCAGGTGTTGGCATCAATACGGCATTGTTCGGACAGAAACTGACAGCAGACAATGCGAAAAAAGAAATCAGACGTATCTATCGGATACCGGAGAATGCGCAGGTGCTGCTGTCTGTGGGAGAATTGAATAAAGGCAAAAATCATCGAATTGTTATAAAGGCGTTAGCATCTTTGCCGCGGCATGATGTGTATTACCTGATTTGCGGACAAGGGGAATGGCAGGAAAAGCTGCGGAAATATGCAAATAGACTGGGAGTGGGAGGACGCGTTCGGATGCCGGGGTATCAGGAACATATGCACTGGATTTATCAGAATGCGGATATCTTCGTGTTTCCGTCTGTGCGTGAGGGCATGCCTTTGTCCCTGATGGAAGCTATGGCTGCAGGCATGCCTTGCATTGTATCGGATATACGGGGAAACAGGGAACTAATTCCTGACAGATTTCGATTTTCTTTGAGACATTCAGGGCAGCTTCGGCACGCGCTTGTGCAGATGCTGGGTGACGAACAGTTAAAGCTTGCGTGCGCAAGAGAGAATCAAAAGAAGATACAGGATTATGACCAGACAGTGATACAACACAGGATGAATCATATTTATCAATATATGAAACTTATCAACATATGAAATGGATCAACAGATAAACAGCACGGATGGAAGAGATAAAAGATGCCGGAAATTTCTGTAATTATGGGAACTTATAATGAGAACAAAACACAGGCTGCACAGGCGATTACATCTGTTTTGAATCAGACGTTTCAGAATTTTGAATTTATTATTTGTGATGACGGATCTGAAAAGGAGTTTTTTCTATGGCTGAAAAAGTACTGCAGCAAAGATCATAGAATTTTACTGCTTCGCAATCAAAAAAACAGAGGTTTGGCGGCCACATTGAATCGGTGTCTTTGGCATGCAACGGGGACTTATATCGCCCGTATGGATGCAGATGACAGATCAAGGCCGGATCGCCTGGAACAACAAATAGCATTTTTGCGTTCCAATAGAGCCTATGCACTGACCGGCAGCAACGCGCAGCTGGTGAATGAGCATGGTGCCTGGGGTATACGCAGGATGGAGGAAATACCGAAAAAACAATCTTTTTTAAATACTTCGCCGTTTATCCATCCGTCGGTGATGATGCGAAAAGAAGCGGCAGACCGGGTGAATGGATACCGTGAATCGCTGAAAGTGTTAAGGTCCGAGGATTATGATTTTTTTATGCGGCTGTATGCAGAGGGATATCGGGGATATAACATACAGGAGCCGCTGCTTGCGTATCGGGAAGATGCGCAGTCTTATGCCAGGAGAAAATACTGTTACCGCATCAACGAATGCAGGGTGCGGTATCAAGGGTTTGGCAGGCTTGGAATACGCAGGAGAAATTGGCATTATGTGTTTAAACCGCTTGTGGCGGGGCTGATTCCTGCAAAGCTGATGTATGGTATTCGGAAAATGAAATATGGAAAACCAAGATCCAAATTTATTTACGACGGAAAAGCCGGCGGAAGGTCAGGCGGATTATGATAGGGATCGTGATATTGAATTATATGAATTGGGAAGATACAAAATGCTGTGTGGAAAGCATTTCAAAAAATCCTCCAAAGGATGATTATGTCATTATTCTCGTAGATAATGCGTCGAAGAATAGGCCTGATTTTACATTATCATCGTTTTTGGAAGCATACGAAATCGTGTTTATTCAAAATGCGGTGAACCTTGGTTACAATGCGGGGAACAATATTGGAATTGCGAAAGCGCTGAAATTAGGATGCAGCCATATTTTAATATCAAATAATGATGTGCGTTATAGTCCGCATAGTATTCAAAAACTGAAAGATTATCTGGATGCACATTTGAGAGTCGGCATTGTAGGACCGAAAATACTTGATCAGAATGGAAAGATACAAAAAAGCAATTTATGTCGGAAAACCGGAATGAAAGAAAAATATATGGTGCGCACACGGGCGAATCTTATATTTCGAAAAAGCTGCCGGACTTATTTTGGATGGGATAGGGATTATGAGCATTGTTTTCCGGTATATGCTGTGCTTGGATGCTGCTTTATGATGTCCAGGCGGTGTGCAGAGCAGGTGACGCCGCTGGATGAGCATCCGCTTTTGTACGAAGAAGAGCTGATGCTTGGAATTCGCATGCAGGAGAGGGGATTTCGGACGATATATGAACCTGAGGCTGTGGTGACGCATCTGCACGGCAGAAGCACAAGGCAGCAAAAGGCATTTGCGTTTGCGCATAATGTATGCAGCGAGATTTATTACTGCAGGGAATATCTGCATGCGGCAAAATGGAAAATATATCCGCTGTATGCATACAGGGTACTGCTGTACCTGGTCAGATGCTTAAGGAGTGAAGACTTCCGGCGCAGGTGGAAGTGGTTTTTGCATCTTACCAAAGCAGAATTTAAAGAAGGGCCGGGCAGGTAGGCGACATGCTGTTTGATCAAAAAATAATCCGGTGGGCATATAGCCGGGCAGAAGCGAAACGGGCGCGGGACATATGGAAAAAACTGACGTATCATAAAAAAATATACGAGCATAAGCATGTATATGAAAGTAAGTACCAGTCAGATCAGGATTACAGCGAAAAAGAAACAGATGTGAAGGCCATTGCGTTTTATCTGCCGCAGTTTCATGTTTTTAAAGAAAATAATGAGTGGTGGGGAGAAGGTTTTACGGAATGGACAAATACAAAAAAGTGTACAGCCAGATTTTCTGGACATTATCAGCCACGTACGCCGCATGCGGATATCGGATATTATGACCTGAGTTATCCAAAAACGATGCAGAACCAGATTGAACTGGCGAAACGGCATAAAATCTATGGATTTTGCTTTTATTATTACTGGTTTTCAGGAAAAAACCTGATGCATCGGCCGCTGGAAATGTTTTTGAGCCATCCGGAATGGAATATACATTTTTGTATGTGTTGGGCAAATGAAAATTTTACAAGAACCTGGGATGGCGCAAATCAGAAAATACTGATGAAGCAGCAATACAGAAAACAGGATCCGGGCCTTTTTATTTCCGGCTTAAAAAAGTATATGCAGGATCCGCGTTATATCCGGGCAGAGGGTAAGCCGGTACTGCTTATTTATAATATGGGGAGCATACCGCATGTGAAGCGTACAATTGGTAAATGGCGGATGGAAGCCAAGAGGCAGGGAATCGGAGAAATACAGATCTGGATGTGCAGAACGTACAATCATACGGCACGGACGCTTGGAATTGAAGCATGGATTGACGGTGAAGTGGAATTTCCGCCTCATAATATGTGGTGGCCCATTCTTAAGAAAAAGCATGCGGTCAAAAGCGCAAATATTTTTAGTTATGCCAGACTCGTGCATATACAGACGGTCAAGATAAAAAACAGGGCAAAACTGAAAAAACCAGTATACCATACATGCATGATGGGATGGGACAATGCCTGCCGCAGAAAAGAGGACTGGACGGTATATGACGAATATTCTTTACGGATGTTCGGAAAATGGGTACGGGCCATTGTCAGGAAAACTGAGAAAAAGAAAGGTGAAAAGATTTTTTTTATCAACGCATGGAATGAATGGGGCGAAGGCACGTATCTGGAACCGGACGAAATGTATGGCTATGCCAATATTAATATGCTGTCAGAAATGATCTGCACCGATAACTGCCCGGTACGGATAATAAAAGGAGATAAGAAGAAATAAGATGAAAAATGATCAGTGTAACAATCCGTTCATAGAATTCAGTTATATATTTGGAAAATACCGTTTTTTGCTTGGACAGCTGGTCGGCAAAGAATTTAAAAATAAATACCGCAGAAGTTATCTTGGGATTTTGTGGAGCTTACTAAATCCATTGCTGATGATGGTAATTGTATCATCGGTATTTTCTTTTATTTTTCGATTTGATATAGAGAATTTTCAGGTGTATTTAATTCTTGGACAGATTACGTTTAATTTTTTCTCAGAAGCGACACAGGTGTCTGTGTCAACGATTGTAGGTTCCGGACAGCTTATTAAAAAAGTATATCTCCCAAAATATATTTTTCCGCTGAGTAAAGTGCTGTTTTCATTTGTAAATTTTGGATTTTCTTTTATAGCCGTTATGATTGTCATGATTTATTACGGGATTCGGCCAAATGTCTATATCCTGTTTTTGCCGGCGTGGCTTTTGTATTATTTTATTTTTACATTGGGGATCAGCTTGTTTTTGTCAGCGCTGATGGTTTTTCTGCGGGATACACAGCATTTGTACGCGCTTGTGATAGTAGCGCTTGGGTATCTGACGCCTGTGTTTTACCCGGTGTCGTCGCTGACGCCCTGGATGCAGAATGCCATGAAATGTAATCCGTTATATCATTATATTACGTTTCTGAGAAATATTTTGCTGTATGGACAATGTCCTTCTTTGGCGGATCATCTCATATGTATGGCATGGGCGTTAGCTGCGGCTGCGCTGGGGATGCATTATTTTTTCAAAAAGCAGAGTAAATTTATATTGTATATATAGCTGAAAGGATGGATATGGAGAGCAGTGTAGCGGTGAAGGTGGATCATGTATCTATGCATTTTAATATGGCCTCGGAAAAGATAGACAGCATGAAAGACTATTTTATCAAAATATTAAAGAGAGAATTGTTTTTCAAAGATTTTATCGCGGTGCAGGATGCCGATTTTGAGATTAAAAAAGGGGAAGTGTTCGGGATTGTCGGAACAAATGGAAGTGGAAAATCTACATTGTTAAAAATGATTTCAGGCATTTTAACGCCTACGCAGGGGAACATTTATGTGCAGGGAACAATCGCGCCTTTGATTGAATTAGGGGCTGGATTCGACGGAGATCTGACCGCGAGAGAAAATATATTTTTAAACGGAGCCATCCTTGGATACAAAAAAGAATTTCTGGAGGAAAAATTTACAGGTATTGTAGATTTTGCAGAGCTTTGGGAGTTTTTGGATATGCCGATTAAAAATTATTCTTCGGGCATGGTGGCGCGGATGGCATTTGCAATCGCTACAGTTGTAAAGCCGGATGTATTGATTGTAGATGAAATACTTGCGGTTGGGGATTTTATGTTTCAGCAAAAATGTGAACAAAGAATCCGGGATCTGATGGCTGAGGGGACAACGGTTGTAATCGTATCACACAGCATTGCTCAAATCGAAAGCTTATGTGACAGAGTGCTGTGGATTGAAAAGGGAAATATACAGATGATCGGCAGGACCTACGAGGTATGCAATGCATACCGGAGCATGCAGGATACTGCGGGCAGCAAAAGCGTGAAAAAAAGAAAAACAGTAACAGAGGAAAAGTGCTTTGCGTGTGGAAATAACGCTGCATTTAAAATAGATGAAGCGGCTGTATTGGTGCGTGAAGCCTGTTGTACAAGATGCGGATGCAGTATAAGGATCAGTGATGCGGCAAAAATATATTTTACAAAAGGACTTGGATTGCCTGCGGATCAGGCGGCTTTAAAATATGCACAGCAGCTGTTAAAAGATTACGCCATTTTAAACTGCAGCAATTATGGAATTTTTAAAGAATATCTCGGCATGCTGCCTGGTTATGATGAGTTAAGCGGCAATGAGAAGGACAGATGCAGGAAGTTATATGCTCCGCCCTATAAGGATGAAACGTTCGACCTGATCATCAATGAAGAGCTGATGGCATACTTTCAATATCCAAAAAAAGTTTATGAACAATGCTATAGGATCTTAAAACAGGATGGGATTTTGCTGCTGACAGTACCTATCCATGAGGGGAAACAGACAAAGCATCGGGAAAATTTGAAAAAGACCGTTTACCGGGGCGAAGGGATGAAGGTATATGTCGATTGGGGAGACGACATATGCGATTATTTAACAGAGGCAGGTTTTGCCGCGAAGATGTATCCTTGCCATATGTTTTATGGCAAAGATGAGATCACGGATATAGATAAGGAATATGAAGATTCCCTAAAGAAGCATCCTTTAGATTTTTACAAATATAATTCCATTGTGATGATAGCGATGAAAGGTAAATAAGGAGAACGATATGGAAAAGCATGCACTGCAGTGGACGGGTGAAAGATTTTTGCCATGGTTTAGTCATATACAGCCGGATATAGCGTTGGAACATCTAAGCAGGTATTTTGCAGCCAGGACATTTTGTAAGGATAAAGCGGTGCTGGATGTTGCCTGCGGGGAAGGGTATGGAAGCAAGATACTATCAGAAGCCGCGGCAAGTGTTCTGGGGGTGGATATTTCAGAAGAAGCAGTGCGCAATGCAAAGAAGCGGTATACATCCACTCGTCTGAAATTTGCCGTACAGGATGCCGTGCAGTTGGAGCAGCTGGGCAGAAGATTTGACGTTATAACAGCTTTTGAGATGATTGAACATATACTGGAGCAGGAACAGTTTATGATTCAGGTAAAGAAGGTATTAAAAGAGCGCGGCATTTTTATGGTTTCTACGCCAAATAAGTGTGTACATGAAACGGAATGGCATACGCACAATGAATTTCATGTAAAAGAATTATATTTCGACCAGTTTCAGGAGCTTTTGCAAAAACATTTCCGATATTGCTATTTCTATGCACAAAGGGTATATCGGGCATCCGAATGCTGGCTGCTTTCTGAAAACAGAAGCATCTGCCATCCGGTTATACAGAACCTGGTTCGGTTTGATGAATCAAAAGCTGTGGAACTGGGAGGGGAAGACCGCAGTCCGGGCTATTATATCTGCATTTGTTCCGATGCGCCGATCGAACGTATAAGTGAAAAATATTTTCTGACAGATGTTTCAGACCGGTTTAAAAATAATCTGGAGCAGGAAAATGCAATACTCAAAAACCCGGACTATCATTATACAAATCAATATACGATTTACTATGATTATGGCGATGGGTTTTCGGAGGATAACAAGGACAGTTTTGATTATCGATATTCTGATCATTTTGATCAGATGCTGATCCGTGTCACTTTGCCGGAACATGTAAAGCAGATTCGAATAGATCCGGTTGAACAGAGATTTTGTATGATCAAAAACCTGCAGATAGAAGGATATCCAAAAGATAGAATTACTTGCAACCATACACAGGCATTTGATGATCTGCTTGTATTTGCAGGTAACAAAGATCCGCAGATGGTCATGCAGACAGCGTATACGACCGTTCGGGAAATCATGATCTCTTATGAAATTTTAGTATATGAAAGTGCCGGTTTGTGGAATCTTTTATTTGAAAAATGGAAAGGCAGCGAAAAACAGGCAAGTGCAAAGTATGCGGGTCTTGAACGGGAAAAGGAAAAATATGAGTGTAAAGTACAAAAGCTGTCCGAAAAGAACCAGTCATTAGTGCATGAAGTACAGAAGTTATCCGAGTACAGAAAAAAGACAGAAATTCAGATGCAGGAGTTTTCAGACCGTATCCAAAGTGCGGATTTTCAAATACAGAAACTAAAAGCAAGAGAATCGGATTTGCGTACAGATGTATCAAGGCTGCTGCAGGATATTTCTGATATTTATGCATCAGCCAGCTGGAAGTTTAGCATGCCGGTCAGGGCAGCCGGTATGTCTATACGCTGGCTGGCGCGGCATGTTCATGCGGTCCATAAATGTGCTACAGCCGTCCATATATTAAAAAACGGCGGAATGAAGCTGCTGCTTCATGAGCTCAGACACTATAAAGAACACAAAACATATGTGCAGCAGCAAAAGCATCCGCAGGATTTGTCTGTAGACAGTAAATATGAAGAAAATATTGATTTTTCAGATCAGACGACAGACGTTAAGCTGCTGGCATTTTATCTTCCGCAGTTTCATATATTTCCCGAAAATGAAGCATGGTGGGGAAAAGATTTTACGGAATGGACAAATGTGAAAAGCGGGACACCGGGGTTTGAGGGGCATTATCAGCCAAGAGTTCCGCATGCGGATTTTGGGTATTATGACCTGACCGATATCCAGGTGCTGAAAAAACAGGCGAAGCTTGCAAGCCAGCATGGAATCTACGGATTTTGTTTTTATTATTACTGGTTTTCCGGAAAACGGCTGATGGAAAAGCCGTTGGATCTGCTGCTTGCACATCCGGAAATTAAGCTGCGCTATTGTTTGTGCTGGGCGAATGAAAACTGGACAAGAGCCTGGGATGGACAAAACAGGGATATTTTAATTGCGCAAAATTATTCTGATGCGGATGACCATAATTTTATCACAGACTTAAAAAAGTACATGGATGATCCAAGGTATATCCGCATTTATGGAAAGCCGTTAATACTCGTATATAATCCGGGACAGATTCCCAATTGTCAGAAAAGCTTCCGGCTATGGCGTCAGACAGCAGAGGAGCTTGGCATTGGCGAAATATTGATCTGGACATGCCAGACCGCCAATCATACGGCAAGGCAGCTGCAGATTGAGAACTGCATAGATGCGGAAGTGGAATTTCCGCCGCATAATATGTGGTGGGAATCTGCCGCAGTCAGGGGTGTGGAGTTAGGCGGAAAGAGCGCGTTTTTATACAGTTATCCAAAAGTAGCACAAGAGGCTGTGCGCAGGTTTGGCACAGACAAGCAGACAATACCGGTGCATCATGGCTGTATGCTGGCATGGGACAATGCGGCCAGAAGGAAGGACGGATGGTTTACTTACTGCGGATTTTCCTTAAAAAGCCTTTACCAGTGGATGCTTGCGGCCGCAGAGGATGCAAGGAAAAACTTTGAGCCGGAAGAAAGGGTGCTGTTTATCAATGCATGGAATGAATGGGGCGAAGGAACGTATCTGGAACCAGATGAAACATATGGTTACGCGAGTATCAATACTGTTTCCAAAGCTGTGCTGGGATTGCCGTTTTCGGAGCATTTAAAGGTCATTCATTCCAGAGATGCCGCGCTTGAAAAAGCCGCATTCGAAAAAGCTGCATTTGAAAAAACGGCATTTGAAAAAACGGCATTTGAAAAAACGGCATTCGAAAAAACCGCATGTAAAAAAGCAGTTTCCGGGACAGGAACGGTATCCAAAATTGCCGTTCAGATACATATGTTTTATCTGGATACGTTAGACGAGGTCATAGCAAATCTGAATCAGATTCCATATGCTTATGACTGTTTCGTTTCTACAGATACCGAAAAAAAGCGGATAACAATTGAAAAAAGGATGAAGGAAACCTGCAGCTGCAGCAGACTTTATGTGGAGCTTTATGAAAACCGAGGCAGAGATGTGGCGCCGTTTTTGCTGCAAATGAAAGACCGGATTTGCCAGTATGACTATATCTGCCATATTCATTCCAAAAAGACGAAGACAAATGATCATGGCAATGAATGGAGGAAGTATAATTTTGAGCATTTATTCGGCAGCAGTTCTTATTTAAAACGTGTATTTTATCTGTTTGCATCAAATCCGAAGCTTGGAATTATAATGCCTCCCACATATCCGGTACTGGAGCTGCAGGCAGAATGGGGCGGCAATCAGGAAGGAACAAAAGCGCTGCTGCAAAAACTGGGAGTACATACAAAACTTCCAAAAGAACCGGTTTTTCCTGTGGGAAATATGTTCTGGGCCAGAACAGATGCTGTACAAAAAATGTTTTCCTGTGGTTTTACGCAGGAAGATTTTCCGGCAGAAGCAGGGCAGGTAAACGCAACGCTTGCCCATCAGATTGAAAGAGCATGGGTGTATCTGGCGCAGAGTGAGGGATATTCGTATCAGAATATTTTTAATCATTGCCAGGACACAGAAAATCATACGATACGCCTGCAAAAGAAAAAACGGCTGTTGGCTTATGTCCACTATGATAAAGATCACAGGCTTTCGGAAGATGATCTGAAAACACTTGAAATTTTTTCTGGCATTTGCACACAGGTGCTGTTTGTAACCAACTCTGCTCTGTGTCAGAAGGATTTGGACAAAGCAGCCGTATATGCAGATCATATGCTTGTAAGAAAAAATGTCGGATATGACTTTGGAGCATGGAAGGATGTTTTGTTTGACTATGGCAGAGAAAAGGCAGAACAGTTCGATGAGCTGATTTTACTGAACAACAGCTGTTTCCCGCCGGTTTTCGATATTTGTGAGATGTTTGCCAGGATGGAAGCACAGGACTGTGATTTCTGGGGAAATACAATATCACCATATAGTCCGGATGGGTCTTATATCAAAGAAGCATGCATTTATGAACATCTGCAAAGTTATTTTCTGGTGTTTGATGCGAAGGTTGTAAGGAGCGATGTGTTTTGGAAATTTTGGGAAGAACTGCCGGCATGCAGGGAGTTTATAGACGTCATAGCAAAATGTGAGACAAAATTGACGAAGATTTTAAGTGACGCGGGTTTTTCTTATGCGCCGTATATCAGGGAATCTTATTACATAAGCCGGTTTTTGAACAACTATGCGGTTCCGTATGAAAAACCATGTTCGCTTCTGTTACTGAAAGACGTGTTTGTAAAAAAGAAATGTTACCAGTATATGAGTGCGGAAGAAAAAGTCAGGCTGGAATTTTTGCTGAGCCAGTTAAAAATGGATTAGAAATAGAATTATTTTCAGAAAGGAATGGCAGCAGATATGGAGATACAGTTTGTAAGAGCAGCTGAGGCGGAGGATTTAGGCAGGATATATGTTGTTTTTGATCAAAAAAGGCATTGGATACCATCTCCTGAAGTGGCGGAAAGCTACGGCTGGGATTTGACAAAAATCACAGTATTGCCGCTGGAGGAAATACGCAGCATACAACGGTCTTATAGCATTGCATATAATTTTGAACAAGATCCGCTGCCGTCTGTTCATAAAAAAGGAATGACCTTTCATCGCGTGTGGGGAAGGCAGTGGTTTGGGGCACAGTTTCATGGGAGAGGGCTTGAAATATCCCCGGCATCTTCTCCGTGGCCATGCAGGCCTGGTGTAACGGTAGAGTATACAGATCCTTTTAATGAAGAAGAGGGCTGTAAAACAGGATATGAAAATAAAGATTATGTACCGCTGGACTATCATGCTGGACTGGAAGATATGTCAAAGATTCTGAAAAGGGATTATGATTTTATCTGCTGTTCGCATGTGATTGAACATACCCCGAATGTCCTGTTGGCGTTAAAAAATGTGTATGAACATCTTTCGGGGGGGGGTATTTTTGTGATGGCGGTTCCGCATAAGAACTATACGTTTGACTGTCTGCGTGCATTAACAGATCTAGAACATATGACAGCTGATTATAAGGAATGCAGCTGTGAACGCAATCTGATCCATGTCGTTGATTATCTGGAAAACGTTAAAATCAGGCATTTTGGACAGACAGAGGATATTACAAAATGTTGTTCTGACTATCTTGCCGGGCATTCTGATCTGGATATTCATTATCATACGTTTACGGAAGAAAATATGGCACAGGTTCTTTTGTGGTTTTGCGAAAATGTGTATTGCTGGAGTAAGATGGAGATTTTTAACAGGCTGGAAGGCGCAAATGAGTTTTTTGTCAGGTTGGTGAAGTGATGCAGGGTGTGCATTTTATGGTTAAAGGAGATCGAAAGTTGCATGAAAATGAGAAAAGGAATCTACGGAAGGAAATAATATTTTTGTTTGTTCTGATAAACATAGCATCATTTCCTTGTATATATTTTCTGCAATTGTCAAATGGACTCGACCAGTCATGGATATTTGCATTAAATTATATCAATAACACCGAAGCAAAGTTTGGGGAAGATCATTTTTTTACCTATGGCCCTCTGGGATTCTTGGGGCGTTGCCAGGATATAGGTAATAATCTTTTTATTGGAGTACTGTTTTGGATGTTGATTACACTTATGCAAATTTACTTGTATAAACGGTTGTTTGATCAAGTGGAGCATTTATTATTTGCTGGAATTGCATCTGCATTGATTATATTGGCATTACCGGTCAGTGAAGCGGATCTTTATTTATGTTTTTTAAATTTGATAGCATTACTGCTTGTATACAGGTATGAAGATTATTACAGCAAATGGATTGCGGTATTTTTAAGCGGGGTTATTTTTCTGTTTAAATTTTCAGGAACGGTTCTGTTAATGGCTACGTTGACCGTGTTTGTTCTATGTGTTCTGGCAGAAAAAAAGCCAGTGAAAACGATAATAGTATTTTTATGCTGCTTTATGGTTGGACCGATCGGTTATTTCATCTATCATCCGTCGCTGCAGTCACTATTCCGTTATATAAGGGCCGCAGCTGAAATATCGTTAGGGTATAATACGTCGATGTCACTCGATACATATGGAATATATTATTTTTGGGTTGTTTGTGTGGTTATCTGTTATGTATATTTGCTGTTTTACGGTATCTGTATGCATCGGAAACATTGGAATTGTTTTTTGATGCTGGCACCAGCTTGTTTTTTTTGGTATAAAGAAGGGTTTGTACGAAATGACGGACATTATACACTGGCATTGGTGGGGCTTTTGCTCATTTGTTCCCTGTTGCTGTTTTTTGTTGATTTCAGGCAATGGCTGGTAGTAGGTGCGGGGCATAAAATACTGACACAGGTATGCGTATGTTGTTTGTGTGTGATTGTGCTGGTACCGGTGATGGGGAATGGAAAAACGTTAGAAGGATCGCTGCAGACATCAGCATCAAATATTTTCCAGTTTCCGAAGTTATTGGATGACTGCCGCAAACAGGACAGAAGTCTGTTGCAGGAACATAACCAGCAGTTTATGGAGATTATCGGTGACCATACCTATACGACATTTCCGTGGGAAATTACAGAGAATATCAGCTATGAGAATCGAAATTTTAAAATTGCACCGCTGCTGCAAAACTATACGATTTATACGCCTTATTTAGATTGTCTGAATGCACGGTTTTATATAGGAGAGGATGCGCCGGAATATATCATTATGTATTTGAGCACCATTGACGGCAGGCTTCCGTTAGTGGAAACGCCCGCGACGTGGGAAAATATTTATAAGAATTATGGGATTGATGCAGTAGATGGAGAAAAATTACTGTTGAAAAAACGTGAAAAGCCATTGCGGAAAGAATCAGCGGTATGTGATACAAAAATGTATCGGATGAATGAATGGATAGATATACCAAAGGGCTCAGCTTTTGCGGAAATAGATACAAGGCTTTCCGTAAAAGGCCGTCTGGAAAATCTGATTTATAAGATTTTGCCGGTAAATTTGGAAGTGGTTTATACGGACGGGACCGTCAGGACGGGAAGAGTTATTTTAGACAATTTCACAGAGGGCATTGATATTGGTTCCCTTGTCTGGGACCAGGATGATTTCCAAAAGTATATGAAGCTGGAAGAAAGGGACAGGCAAGCCATCGGTATCCGTATTACGGGACCGGGAGCCGGGCAGTATGATGACCGTGTGGAAGTTACTTTCTATAGCGGTGGGTGGAGAAAGGAGTAGCGGATGAGAGTAGGAATTATAGGCTTGGGTTATGTTGGCCTGACATTGGCTGTGGCGGCAGCTTCGAAAGGAATAGATGTATATGGAGTGGAAGTGAACAGCCATATAAAGGAATGCTTAA
>CAOKJJ010000127.1 GCA_948468465.1 uncultured Eubacterium sp.
AGGCAAGGAATAAAGGGGTGATGAACCGTAGAAAAGAAAAAAATGGGTAGACCAACGGATAATCCCCGAACTGAAAAAGTAGGCTTTAGAATGTCGCCGACTGAAATTGCAGATATACAAAAGTGTGCGGACTTTGAAAAAATATTTTAACCAAATTAGCACTCACCTCTTGACAGTGCTAACAATCCGTGCTATATTTCATTCAGATAAACAAAGTTCCTGATTTGAGTGCTGATGCACTCGCTCTTAAAAAGGAGGCAAAGTTATGAACATTCAAAAATTTACGCAAAAATCCATCGAAGCAGTGAACGACTGCGAAAAACTGGCATATGAATATGGCAATCAGGAAATCGAGCAGGAACACCTTCTTACAGCGCTGCTGCAGCAGGAGGATGGACTGATTTTAAAACTGATTGAAAAAATGGAGATCAACAAGGAGCACTTCATGGACAATGCCCTCCGCCATCTGCAGGCAAGGGTGAAGGTGTCCGGGGGACAGGTATATATAGGAAAGAATTTAAATGAGGCGCTCATTCACGCGGAAGATGAAGCACGCCAGATGGGTGATGAATATGTATCCGTAGAGCATTTGTTTTTAAGCCTGCTGAAATATCCGAATCAGGCGATGAAGGCTATTTTTAAGGAATATGGCATTACGAGGGAACGTTTTCTGCAGGCGCTTTCTACGGTCCGGGGCAATCAGCGCGTGACGTCTGACAATCCGGAGGCGACGTATGATACGCTGGAGAAATATGGATATGACATGGTGGAGCGTGCGCGTGCGCAGAAATCGGATCCGGTCATCGGACGTGACAATGAGATTCGTAATGTGGTACGGATTTTGTCAAGAAAGACGAAGAACAATCCAGTGCTGATCGGTGAGCCGGGGGTAGGCAAGACGGCTGTGATCGAAGGACTTGCACAGAGGATTGTTCGCGGCGATGTTCCGGAAGGGTTAAAGGATAAAAAGCTGTTTGCGCTGGATATGGGCGCGCTTGTGGCTGGAGCGAAATACCGCGGGGAATTTGAGGAGCGGTTAAAGGCGGTTTTAGACGAAGTGCGTAAAAGCGATGGACAGATTATTCTGTTTATAGATGAACTGCATACGATTGTAGGCGCGGGCAAGACGGATGGCGCGCTGGATGCGGGAAATATGTTAAAGCCGATGCTTGCCAGGGGAGAGCTGCACTGCATCGGAGCGACGACGCTGGATGAGTACCGGGAATATATTGAAAAAGACGCGGCGTTGGAGCGGCGCTTTCAGCCGGTTATGGTAGATGAGCCGACGGTGGAAGAGACGATTTCTATTTTGAGAGGCTTGAAAGAGCGTTATGAGGTGTTTCATGGTGTAAAGATTACGGATAGTGCGCTTGTATCTGCGGCAGTCTTGTCAAACCGTTATATTTCGGACCGTTTTCTGCCGGATAAAGCGATTGACCTGGTAGATGAGGCGTGCGCGCTGATTAAAACAGAGCTGGATTCGATGCCGACCGAACTGGATGAGCTGAACCGCCGTGTGATGCAGCTTCAAATAGAAGAAACGGCGCTGAAAAAAGAATCTGACCATCTGAGCCAGGAAAGGCTGGAACATTTGCAGAAAGAACTGGCGGAGTTAAACAGTGAGTTTCAGACGAAAAAGGCACAGTGGGACAATGAAAAGGCGCTGATTGAAAAAGTTCATGGACTGCGGGAAGAGCTGGAAAATGTCAAAAAAGAAATTGCGCAGGCACAGCAGCAGTATGATCTGAACAAGGCGGCTGAGCTGCAGTATGGAAAGCTGCCGCAGATCCAAAGGCAGCTGGAAGTAGAAGAAGGGAAAGTAAAGAGTGAAGATCTGACGCTGATGCATGAAAATGTCAGTGAAGAGGAGATCGCAAGGATTATTTCACGCTGGACGGGAATACCGGTTGCAAAGCTGACCGAAGGGGAGCGAAATAAGACGCTGCATTTGGATCAGGAGCTGCATAAACGGGTGATCGGGCAGGATGAGGGTGTTACAAAAGTGACCGAAGCGATTATCCGTTCCAAAGCGGGTATTAAAGATCCAACCAAACCGATCGGCTCGTTTTTGTTCCTTGGCCCGACAGGTGTCGGAAAGACGGAGCTGGCAAAGGCTCTGGCGGAAAGCCTGTTTGATGATGCCAACAATATGGTACGTCTGGATATGAGTGAATATATGGAGAAATATTCGGTATCCCGCCTGATCGGAGCGCCTCCTGGATATGTAGGATACGAAGAGGGAGGCCAGCTGACAGAAGCAGTCCGCAGGAAACCGTATTCCGTAGTATTGTTTGATGAGATTGAAAAGGCACATCCGGATGTGTTTAATGTGCTGCTGCAGGTGCTGGATGATGGACGTATTACGGATTCGCAGGGAAGAACGGTGGATTTTAAAAATACGATATTGATTATGACGTCGAATATCGGTTCCGGACATCTTTTGGAAGGGATTGATGAAAAAGGAGATATTTTGCCGGAATGTGAGCAGGCTGTGATGGCGGAGCTTCGTGGAGGGTTCCGTCCGGAGTTTTTGAATCGGCTGGATGAGATCATTTTATTTAAGCCGCTTACGATGCGTGATATCGGCAGCATTATTCGGCTGCTTATGGCGGATTTGAACCGTCGGCTTATGGACCGCAGCCTGTCTGTGGAGCTGACGCCGGAGGCGGAGCGGTTTATTGTGGAAAATGGCTATGATCCTGTATATGGGGCAAGGCCGCTGAAGCGTTATCTGCAAAAGACAGTGGAAACGCTTGCTGCCAAAGTGATACTGGCAGATCAGGTGGGAAGCGGTGATGTTATATTAATACGGCTGACAGACGGGCGGCTGGAGGCAGTCCGCAGACCATGAAAATAGGTTTCTTAATAGAAATCAATATAAACGAATAGAAACGAATAGAAACGAATGCGGCGTATGCTGGTGTGCCGCATTCGTTTTTTCATGATAATAAAGATATAAATAACAAACTTTTGAATACAATAGAGTAAGAGCATATCGCATTGGGGCATTGGGATGAAAACAGGAAAAAAACGTTACGGTATCGTTCTTTCGGTTACAGTTTTTCTTTTTTTTATGGGAGTGGCAAAGCTGTTTATGGTGACAGAAGCGAATATGGACGCTTCAAAAGCATTATCCGGCAGCCATGTGAGCAATGATGCCAGCGCTGGCCCGCAGGAGAAGAAAAAAATTGCACTGACATTTGACGATGGCCCGGATTCAGAATATACGCCGATGCTGCTTGACGGACTTGCCGAGAGAAAAGTAAAAGCGACTTTTTTTGTCATTGGGAAACAGGCGGAAGAGCAGCCGGAAATTATGCGGCGTCTGGTAAAGGAAGGGCACCTGATCGGAAACCATACGTATAATCATGTAGATATCAGGCATATGACAGAGTCCGCGGCAAAAGAAGAGATATTAAAAGCAAATGAAGTAATTACGGAATACACGGGGGAAGAACCGTGTTTTTTGCGTCCGCCGTTTGGCAATGGTTCCAGCAGGCTTGAAAAAGATATTGAAATGATACAGGTTTTGTGGACAATAGACACGATGGACTGGGCCTGCAAAAATGAAGCTAAAATATGTAATACGGTTTATCGCGAAATTAAGGAAAACAGCATTATTTTAATGCATGATGAATATCCTTCCTCGGTGCGGGCGGCGCTTAGCATCATTGATCAGCTGAAAAAAGAAGGATATGAATTTGTGACAGTAGATGAGATTGTTATGGATTAGTATACATAAGTTAAAATACCTACAGTATATTAACTGAATTTTAATTAAAATAAATTTTGAAATTAGATAAAAATAAAGAAAATAGTTGAATAAATTCCAAATAGTGTTATACTAAATTTAGCTTAATATTTACCATCGAGAAGGAGGATCGAATGAGGAAAAAACGAGGCGAAAATTTAGGAAACAAAGGGAGGTTTTTACAAAGTATCAGAGGAAAAATCTTCCTGATGGGCAGTACGGCGGTGATAGCTTCTGTTATTCTGGGCGCTGTCGGCATAATTTCCCTGAATCAGAATAACAGCAATCAGGAGGTACTGACAGAAATGAACCGGATCAATCTGTATCAGTACGAAAATCAGAGCCTGGACACTTCTTATCTGTATTTTCTGGAAGATTCTTACCTGGCGGGAATTGTGGAAAATATGGGAGATATGGAACAAAGTGCGGGAGCGGCTATGCAGTCTTCGGGAAAACGGTTTGAAGAAGAGCTGACGGCGATGGAGCAAAGCATAGCTGAATGCGGAGAGAATTACCGGTCTATCCGGGAATTGAGCAGCGAACGTGGTTATGTGCAGACAGAAGGTATGTACGAACAGTTTTTGGAGCAGGATCCAAAGCTGGAGGAAGGATTTTTAGCTGTCGCGGACGACCGTTCCTGGGTGGACGGCAGCTGGGTGACCATCGGCAGCGGTGCCAGGAAGGTAAGCGCCGGAGGAAAAAATTATTATAAATATACATATAAAAGCGATATTCCGGCAGTTGGGAAACGGGATCAGTTTTTAGCCAGAATCGGTGCGACAGCGGTGGATTATCAAGGGACAATTGTTGTAAATAATATCGTATTATCCAAAGGCGGCAAAAAGGATCAAATTGATTTTTCGGCCATGACACAGGATGATTTTGCGGGATCGTACGGAACGGCGATACAGCAGCTGACGTTTTCGGATTTTGCAGGGGAACCTTCGGTAGTGGCGGACTGTCTGTTTGCAAAAGCAAATGACAGCTGGGAAGAAGTGTCTGTAAAATTTCCGCTGAAAGATTATGAGATCCAGGATTACAACAGTCTGTCATTTGACATTTATTTTGAAGAGGGTACTTATGAAGAGCTGACAGCGACGTTTGCGATTTCAGATAAGTATGATTTTAAAAAGGCATCCGAGCAGTTAAATGAACGGTTTGCGACTTATAGCAGGCATGTTGTGGAAGGAGCGGAGGTAGCGCAGGAAACAGAAGCAATACGGGAATTATTTACAGTCATTCAAAAAAATCTGCATACCTATGTAACTGACAAAACGTTACAGAATACGCTCATACAGCTGCAGGACAGCAAACAGCAGGCGTTTGAGACAATGGCGGCGCAGGATGAGAAAGTACTGGCGCTTAAGAAGGACAATATTCAATTATCCGAGCAGCTGACGCAATTGACCGGGGAAGTACGTCAAAGTGTAGAAGATGCTACGGATTTATCACAGAAAAATATGGTTCTGATTATTGCGGTCGTATTGACGGGAAGTTTTTTGGTACTTGTATTTTTAACATTTATCATCAGCAGAAGCATGCAAAGCAGCATCCGTGTTTTTAAGCATACGCTGTCAAGCATGAAGCTGGGAGATCTGACGGTGCGGGCAAAGACCAAAGGCAGAGATGAATTTGCGGTGTTTGGACAGTACATCAATGAATTTTTGGACAAGCTGGCGGAAATATTAAAAGAAGTGCAGTTTATTTCCAAAGAAGTCAGGCTGTCCGGAGAGCAGCTGGACGAGATGGCCTCTGCCAGCGGGGTTACAGCGTCAGATATTAATCACGCAGTCAGTGAGATTGCATCCGGTGCGGTGACGCAGGCTGGAGAATCTGAATCAGCTGCAGGCAGGATCGCGGAAATGGGACGTTCGTTTGGAACCATCGTAGACTATGTGCATCATTTGAGCGGGATGTCAGATAATATGCGCGAGGCAAGCCGGGAATCCGGACAGTTTATGAGCGAGCTGCATGAGGCAAATGAAAAGACGGTGGATGCTTTTTCTCAAGTCGCGAAACAGACGCATACGACAAATGAGTCCGTGCAGAAGATTCGGGAAGCTACGGAACTGATTACTTCGATTGCAAGCCAGACAAATCTGCTTTCCTTAAACGCAAGCATTGAGGCGGCCAGGGCGGGAGAAGCAGGCAGGGGATTCGCGGTTGTTGCATCGGAGATTCAAAAGCTGGCAGACCAGTCTGGAAGCTCGGCGGAAATTATCAGCAGGATTATCGGGGATCTGGCGGAACAGGCGGATTTAACCGTGCGGATTGTGGATGACGTTTCACAGGTGATGGAAACGCAGCAGAGCAAACTGCAGCTGACAAAAGAGCGGTTTGTGTCACTCGAACAGGATATCAGCCAGTCTGGAAGCGAGATCAAACAGATCCAGGAACAGACTGAGAACTGTGACGCGGCGAGGAGTACGGTAGAAGATGTCATCATCAACCTGTCCGCGATTTCACAGGAAAACGCGGCATCTGCAGAGGAGACGACAGCTTCTATGACGCAGCTGCATGCGACGATGGAACAGCTGTCTGTTTCTTCTGGAAAATTGAAAGAGATGGCACAGCAGCTGGACTTGGATCTGAATTTCTTTCAGCTTGCAAAAAGAAATTAAATATTGACTAATTATTAGTTAAAATATATACTAAGGAACTGTATGCAAATCACAGGTTATTTACCTACAGTTCCTAACAAATATTACATAAAAAGGGGTGTTTTCAGATGGAGTACAAAAACGTTTACGAAAAATGGTGCAGCGATTCCTATTTTGACGAACAGACAAAAGAAGAATTAAGGGCAATCGCCGCAGATGAGGCAGAGGTGGAAGACCGTTTTTACCGCCGGCTGGAGTTTGGAACCGGAGGACTGCGCGGGGTGATCGGCGCGGGCACAAACCGGATGAATATTTATACGGTACGCCAGGCGACGCAGGGACTGGCTAATTATATCATTGCGCAGAACGGGCAGAGCAAAGGCGTGGCAATCGCATATGATTCCAGACGGATGTCGCCGGAATTTGCGGAAGAAGCGGCGCTTTGCTTAAATGCCAACGGGATTAAGACGTATCGGTTTGAAAGCCTGCGTCCGACGCCGGAGCTGTCGTTTGCGGTGCGCGAGCTCGGCTGTATCGCAGGCATTGTCATTACAGCCAGCCACAACCCAAGAGAATACAACGGATATAAAGTATATTGGGAAGACGGCGCGCAGATTACGCCGCCGCATGATAAAAACATACTGGCAGAAGTCGCCAAAGTGACAGAGTTTTCTCAGGTGAAAACGACGGACAGGCAGACGGCGCTGCAGCAGGGGCTGTATCAAACGATCGGCAGTGAAATTGACGATCTGTATATGATCCAGTTAAAAAAACAGAGCATTCACCCGGAGCTGATTCAAAAGGCGGCAGGAGATATCCGCATTGTATACACGCCGCTGCATGGAACGGGGAATCTTCCGGTGCGCCGGGTGCTCAAAGAGCTTGGCTTTGCGCATGTATATGTCGTAAAAGAGCAGGAACTGCCGGACGGCGCGTTTCCTACCGTCGCGTATCCGAATCCTGAAGATGAAAAAGCATGGACACTTGCGCTTGCGCTGGCAAAAGAAGTGGATGCGGATATTGTGCTTGCCACAGACCCGGATGCGGACCGTTTGGGAGTCTATGCAAAAGATACAAAAACCGGAGAGTATGTGAGCTTTACCGGAAATATGTCTGGCATGCTGATTGCCGAATATATTTTACGAGAACGCACAAAGACTGGCACAATGCCGGAAAAGCCGGCACTTGTGGAGACAATCGTAACGACGGACATGGCAAAAGCAATCGCGGCAGATTACGGCACAGCCCTGATCGAAGTGCTGACGGGCTTTAAGTATATCGGAGAACAGATTAAGCTGTTTGAGCAGGAGCATACATATCATTATGTATTTGGCCTGGAAGAAAGCTATGGCTGTCTGGCAGGTACCTATGCGAGGGATAAAGACGCATGTGTGGCGGTTATGATGCTGTGCGAGGTGGCGGCATATTACAAGCGGCAGGGAAAGACGCTCTGGGATGCAATGCTTGCCATGTATGACAAATACGGCTATTATAAAGAGGGACTTGCGACATTGACGTTAAAAGGCATAGACGGTGCGAAGCAGATTCAGCAGAGGATGAGCGAGGCAAGGAGCAATCCGCCGAAAACGCTTGGCGGCCTGAACGTGCTTGCGGTGCGTGATTACAAAGAAGATGTCAGGACAGATCTTGTTACAGGAGAGAAAACAGCGACCGGACTGCCGGAATCTAACGTACTCTATTATGAGCTGGAAAATAATGCATGGTGCTGCGTGCGTCCATCAGGTACGGAGCCAAAAATTAAATATTATTTTGGCGTAAAGGGTACTTCTTTGGAAGACGCGGATGAAAAGCTGGAGGCCTTGCGGCAGGATATGGTGAAATAAGCCTGCCTGAAATAAAAAGTGTAAAGCAGACTGGAAATTCCATAGGCTTTACACTTTTATTTTTGTGGCTATTCGGTTTTACTATTCTTTTACTTTGTCAATGTCTGACATGTTCACACCCAGACTATGAAGCAATGTTTTTATAGAAAGATATTGTTCTTTCAAGCTTGCATAGGTCTTTGTCGCATTTTCTTCTCTTGCTAAAAGCATATGCTGCTGAATATTTCTGAAATCTTCTAATCCTTTTTGTATAATTTCGCCGTTATTCATTTCCGCTATTACCTCCATGTTTTCCACCGCCTTTGTGATTCATACAATCTTGATTGACGCAGTTGTCATTTGCTACAATCATTATAGCGTATGTGGTTAAAAGTGTAAAGGATGATTGAACAAAGACATTTCATTCATATATTGCAGGAGGGGCACATGATGCCGGTCAGTTACTTTTCACGGGTCAGGAACACGCACTAGCTGCGCGTTCCGTGAGAATATGATTCACGCCGGTCATTGTGCTTTTGTAAAAAAATAAGATTTAGAGTTGAGAAATTTGCAAATTAGTGATATTTTATAGTAAGAAAAATATTTAGGAGGAAAGAGGAAAACAATATGAGTAAAAAACCTACAGTATTAATGATCTTAGACGGCTTTGGTTTAAATGAAAAAAGTGACGGCAATGCCGTGGCACAGGCGAATACCCCTGTACTGGATAAAATGATGAAAGAGTATCCGTTTGTAAAAGGCTATGCCAGCGGTCTGGCAGTCGGCCTGCCGGACGGACAGATGGGCAATTCTGAGGTCGGGCATCTGAACATGGGTGCGGGACGCATCGTGTATCAGGAACTGACACGTATTTCAAAAGAGATCGAAGACGGTGATTTCTTTAAAAACGAAGCGCTGCTCTCAGCAGTGGAAAACTGTAAAAAGAACGGCTCTGACCTGCATTTATTCGGCCTTGTATCGGATGGCGGCGTACACAGTCACAATACACACATTTACGGCCTGTTGGAGCTTGCGAAAAAAGAAGGCCTTAAAAATGTTTACGTACACTGTTTTATGGATGGACGTGATACAGCCCCGTCTTCCGGCAAGGCATTTATCCAGGAATTAGTGGACAAGATGCAGGAAATCGGCGTAGGGCAGATTGCCACAATCAGCGGCCGCTACTATGCGATGGACCGTGATAACCGCTGGGAGCGTGTGGAACAGGCTTATGCGGCCCTGACCAAAGGGGAAGGCGTCAAAGCTTCGGATCCGGTAGCTGCCATGCAGGCGTCTTATGATGACGACAAGACAGATGAATTTGTACTTCCGACTGTCATTGAACAGGATGGAAAGCCAGTCGCAACGGTAAAAGACAACGATTCCGTCATCTTCTTTAATTTCCGCCCGGACCGTGCAAGAGAAATGACAAGGGTATTCTGCTGCGATGATTTTAACGGCTTTGACCGCGGACCTAGAAAACAGGTGACATACATTTGCTTTACAGAATATGATGTAACCATTCCGAATAAAGAAATCGCATTTAAAAAGGTAGAACTTGACAACACATTCGGACAATTTCTGGCTGCAAACGGCAAAACACAGGCCAGAATCGCAGAGACAGAAAAATACGCACATGTAACGTTCTTCTTTAACGGCGGCGTGGAAGAGCCAAATAAAGGAGAAGAGCGCATTCTTGTAAAATCACCAAAAGTAGCGACATATGACCTCCAGCCGGAAATGAGCGCGCCAGCCGTATGCGATAAGCTCTGTGAAGCAATCCGCTCCCAGAAGTATGACGTGATCATTATCAACTTCGCAAACCCTGATATGGTAGGGCATACAGGCGTAATGGATGCCGCGGTAAAAGCAGTAGAAGCAGTAGACGCCTGTGTAGGCAGGGCACTGGACGCGCTGCTGGAAACAGACGGACAGATGTTCCTGTGCGCAGACCACGGCAACGCGGAACAGCTCGTAGATTATGATACAGGAGTGCCATTTACCGCACATACAACCAATCCGGTTCCATTTATCCTGGTCAACTATGACCCGTCTTACACGCTAAAAGAAGGCGGACGCCTTGCCGATATCGTACCGACCCTGATCGAAATGATGGGAATGGAGAAGCCTGCGGAAATGACAGGAGAATCACTGCTGATCAAAAAATAAAATCAAACTATCATGGTGCGCAGGAGCGCTTTTTAAATGGGAATCAGAATGCGGCTGATTCCCATTTGCGTGTGCAATTTCTTTACCAGTTAAAGAAAAGATACACAGAAATTTCACACAGTCATTGCATTTTTGACAGAAATTGAGTATAATGCTTAATTATTAAAGATGATAAAGTGAAGAAAAATTAGCAAAGCCAGGAAGCAGGTGACAGGTATGGCAGATCTTTCGATTGAAATGAAGGAACCACAGGAAACAGTAGAAGAATTAGAAGCAAAAATTGGAGCAAAGAGGAACGGAATCCGCAAAATGCCTGATTTTATAGAGCCGGAAGAGTTGTACAAAGAGCTTATAAACAGCATTAGAAAATACCATCCATCCACGGATATTACACAGGTGGAGAAGGCATACCGGATTGCGGCGGCAGCTCATAAGGACCAGAAAAGAAAATCAGGAGAGGCATATATTATCCATCCGCTTTGTGTATCTATGATCCTGGCAGAGCTGGAACTAGATAAAGAAACGATCGTAGCTGGCCTTCTGCATGACATTGTGGAAGACACAGTGATGACCGATGAAGAGATTGCGCAGGAATTCGGAGAGGAAGTAGCGCTGCTTGTGGATGGTGTGACAAAGCTGGAACAGCTGTCGTACGATGTAGATAAGGTAGAGGTACAGGCGGAAAATTTCAGAAAAATGTTTCTCGCAATGGCAAAGGATATTCGGGTAATCCTGATCAAGCTGGCGGACCGTCTGCATAATATGCGTACGCTCCAGTATATGCGTCCGGAAAAGCAAAAAGAAATTGCGCGGGAGACCATGGACATTTATTCGCCGATTGCCCAGCGTCTTGGAATATCCAAAGTAAAAATCGAATTGGATGACCTTTGTTTAAAATATCTGGAAGCATCAGCGTACTATGATCTGATCAAACAGGTGGCACAGCGAAAAACCGCGCAGGATGATTATATCCGCAATTTAACGGACGAAGTGCGCGGACATATTGAACGGGCCGGCATTCAGGCTGAGATTGGCGGCAGGGCCAAACATTTTTTCAGCATATACAAAAAAATGGTCAACCAGAATAAGACGCTGGATCAGATTTATGATCTGTTTGCCATTCGTATTATTGTCAAAAACGTGATGGACTGTTATGCGGCGCTTGGTGTGATTCATGAAAACTATGTGCCGGTGCCAGGGCGATTTAAAGATTATATCGCAATGCCAAAACCGAACCGTTATCAATCGCTGCATACGACACTGATGGGTTCGGACGGACAGCCGTTTGAGATCCAGATTCGTACCGTGGAAATGCACCGGGTAGCGGAGTATGGTATTGCCGCGCACTGGAAATATAAGGAAGCTGCTAACGGAGTAAAATCCACAGGCAGCCAGGAAGAAGAAAAACTAAGCTGGCTGCGCCAGATCCTGGAATGGCAGCAGGATATGTCTGATAATAAAGAATTTATGAGTCTTTTAAAAAGCGATCTGGATTTGTTTTCAGATATGGTATTCTGTTTTACGCCAAACGGCGATGTCAAAAATCTGCCGAATGGTTCTACCCCTGTAGATTTTGCATATAGTATCCATTCTGCGGTCGGCAACAAGATGATTGGAGCGAAGGTCAATGGAAAGCTGATGCCGATTGATTATGTGATTCAAAACGGCGACAGGATTGAAATTATCACCTCGCAAAATTCCAGAGGGCCGAGCCACGACTGGCTGAATATTGTAAAGAGCACACAGGCCAAGACAAAGATTAACCAGTGGTTCCGCAGTGAACTAAAAGAAGAAAATATCCAGCACGGAAAAGAACTGATCAGTGTGTACTGCAAGGCAAAAGGCATTGATTTTTCCGTTATTAATAAATCTGCGTATCAGACAAAAGTGATGCGCAAATACGGATTTCATGACTGGAATTCCTGTCTGGCTACGGTCGGGCATGGCGGCGTGAAGGAAGCAAGCATTGTAAACAAAATGTTTGACGAATACCGCAAAGACCATCCGATTGAGATTTCCGACGAGCAGATACTTGCAGAAGGCAGTGAAAGCGGTACAAAAATGCTGCCGCCGAATTCCAGAAACGGCATTATTGTAAATGGACTATATGATATAGCGGCACATTTTGCAAAATGCTGCAGTCCTGTGCCGGGAGATGAGATCTGCGGCTACATTACAAGAGGGCGCGGTGTTACGATACACCGGACAGACTGCATCAATATGATGAATCTGTCCGATACCGAAAAAACCCGCTTAATTGAAGCAGAATGGCAGGAAGGCTGCGCAAGCGGGGAACATGGGCTGTACCTTGGGGAACTTAAGATCTATGGAAACAACCGGACGGGCCTGCTCGTAGATATTACACGAATATTTACAGAGCGCGAGATAGACATTAATTCGATTCACTCCAAAACGAGCAAACAGGGTATCGCTACAATATCCATTTCTTTCGGCACAAAAGGCAAGGATGAGATGAACCATATTATTGCAAAAATCCGTCAGGTGGAAAGCGTAATTGATATTGAACGTACTTCAGGCTGATATAAATATAAAACAACACAATCATAAAAACAAGGCAGGAATATAAAAATGATGACAGTAAAAGAATTTCAGGTCGGCGTAGTCGGAACAAATTGTTTTTTGGCAGTTAACAGCGAAACAAGTGAAACGCTTGTCATAGATCCAGGCGATGACGCGGCGGTTCTTGCGGATTATATAGACAAGAACCAGCTGCAGCCGATTGCCGTACTGCTGACGCATGGTCATTTTGACCATTGTATGGCAGCGCAGCGGATGGCGGAGCAATATGGAATTTCTATCTATGTACATGAGGACGACAAACAGACCATGGAAAACCCGGCATACAATTGCTGCGGCATGATAGGCAGAAATCTGGTATTTCACGCAGACAAATATTTTCATGGAGAAACAGATCATTTGTCCATTGCCGGATTTGAAATAGAAGTGTATCATACACCAGGGCATACGCTTGGCGGAGTCTGTTTTTATATCAGGGACGAAGGCATTTTATTCAGCGGTGATACGTTATTTTGTGAGTCCGTAGGAAGGACAGATTTTCCAAAAGGGAGCATGTCACAGCTTGTACGAAGCATCCACGAGAAATTGCTGTCCCTGCCGAATGACACAAAAGTATTGCCAGGTCATGGAGAGTGGACGACAATCGGACATGAGCGGCAGCAAAATCCATTTTTGTAAAATCCATTATTGTAATAAAAGCTGAGGGCTGACATGATATTAGTACAGTTAAATAAAGAAGATTTTGAGTATGATATTCATTCTCTGGTGAAGGCATTTTATCCATCAGAGAATGTTTCTGTATGTGTGAATCCAAAAGAAGATTCTGAGCAGATACTGCTTCGTATTGCTGTGAAGTATGAACCAAATCATATTCGAATAGCGATAGAAAAACAGGAATACGGTCTTGCAGAGAAAGTATTTACCGTAGACGATAACAACCGAAAACAGACAAAAAATCTGCTAAAGCAAAACCTTTACGAAATTCTTAGCGCATATACGGGCAAAACGCTTCCATGGGGAACATTGACAGGCATTCGTCCGACAAAAATACCGATGAAAATGCTGGAAGAGGGCAAATCAAAGAACGAGATTGCCTTATATATGGAACAGACTTATTCCGCATCGAAAGAAAAAATCGCGTTAAGCATGGAAATCGCTCAGAGGGAACTGCAGCTGCTGCAAAGATTAGACGTGCAGAATGGATACAGCCTTTATATCGGCATCCCGTTTTGTCCGAGTACCTGTCTGTACTGTTCGTTTACCTCTTATCCGATATCCAAGTGGAAACAGCAGATAGATGCCTATCTGGATGCTCTGGAAAAAGAAATGGATGCGATGTCCCAGTATTTTGCCAAAAGGCATCTGAATACCATATACATAGGCGGAGGAACGCCGACGACACTGGAACCGGAGCAGCTGGAACGGCTGTTTGCAGCATTGGAGCAGAAGTTTGATTTATCCCATTTGATGGAATTTACAGTAGAAGCAGGAAGGCCGGACAGCATCACCCGGGAAAAGCTAAAGGTGCTGATAAAGCATGGAATTTCCAGAATTTCCATTAATCCGCAGACAATGAAGCAGGAAACGCTGGACCTGATTGGCAGACGGCATACGGTACAGCAGACAACAGAGCAGTTTCAGCTTGCAAGAAGCATGGGATTTCAAAACATTAATATGGATTTAATTATGGGGCTGCCAGAGGAAACGTTAGATGATGTAAAACATACGCTTTCTATGATCAGAGAACTGGATCCGGACAGTGTCACGGTGCATTCGCTGGCATTAAAGCGTGCGGCACGGCTGCAAATGTTTAAAGAAGATTATGCAGGGCTTAAGATGGTAAATACACAGCAGCATCTGGATGCGGCTGCAGAGGTGTGCGATGCGATGGGGATGGTGCCGTATTATTTGTACCGGCAGAAAAATATGGCTGGAAATTTTGAAAATGTTGGATATGCGAAAGAGGGGAAGGCTGGGATTTATAATGTTTTAATTATGGAGGAGAAACAGACCATAGTCGCCTGCGGAGCCGGGAGCATATCAAAGAGGGTATACCCTGACGGACGTATCGAAAGATGCGAAAATGTCAAGGATGTAGCGTCTTTCATAGAAAGAATCGACGAAA
>CAOKJJ010000128.1 GCA_948468465.1 uncultured Eubacterium sp.
CGTATATGCAGAATGCCTAGAACTTCTTAGCATTCTGGAGTAGGAGCCGCAAGCCCGGCCATTTCCCCCTCACCCGGCGTCCGGATAGCCAATTTATAATTTCGTTTCCCACATCTTTATAATATCTTCACTTGCATCCGTATCAATCTCAGACACAGCCGCACATAACTGTTCAAACAGTTCTTTTTGATCATCAGCATACGAATATTGCCGCATAGTGTCAATCGCTTCTTCCATCTGGTCCATATCCAGATTTTCAAAAGCGCATCGCAGCATCGCAAAAAACTGCCGTAAATCGTCGGGTGTTGCTAATGGTTTTACAAGCGTGGAAGATTCTTCGCTGTCTTTTTGGAAATATTGCTGTAAAATGATATCCAGCTCCAGATATTGCTGCAGCAGTTCCGGGGTATGTTTGTGAATCAGCATGGCATCTGCTTCATTACCGGCCTGTTCCATACGGGCGGCTAGGAAAGACAGCCTGGTAGCGCCGATTTGTCTGGAGGCGCTTTTTAGCGCGTGGACTTCAATCGTGTAATTTTTCCAGTCTTCTTTTTGCTCCAGTTCCTGGATATAGGCTGCTTTTTTGCGGATCACGTGGTAATAGTCTTCCAGTACCTCCCAAAACAGCTTTTCACTGCCAAGCAGTTTTAAGGCTGCTTCCGTATCCAGCGTCTCGATCTGGATGGTTGGCAGCGGGGTCTGGCCAGGAGCAGCTGCGGATGGTGTTATCGGCTGGATTTTATCTTGTGGTAGCCAGCGGCGCAGCGCCGATAAAATAACGGCCAGCTCAATCGGTTTTGGGACAAAGTCATTCATTCCCTCGCTTAAAAATAGTTTTTCCGCGCCGTCTACAGCATTGGCTGACAGGGCAATGATCGGTACGTGGTCATAGTTTGTATAAAAACGCCGGATAATATGCGTAGCCTCGATACCGTCTACCTCAGGCATCATATGATCCATAAAAATGAGGTCGTATGCGTGCCTGGCTACTTTTTCAATGGCATCCTGCGCACTGAGAGCGGTATCTACCTGCATGCGAAGCGGTTCGAGCAGGCCGACGGCAACGGTCAGGTTGACGGCGTTGTCGTCTACGATCAAAATGGTCGCGTCAGGTGCAATAAAGTCAAACGGGTTTTCGTTTTCCTTTGTAGAATCCGTGAACAGCTCATGATTGAAGATTTCAGCAATATTCATAGAATACAGTGGCTTTCTAATGACAAGAAGGTTTGGAATATCTGATTCCAGGATTGTCTGGTAGCTGATTAAAAGTACTGCTGTAATCTCAGGGTGGCTGCGTATATAAGTTTCGACCTCATCAGAAAACATGACATGTTCGATAAAAAAGTAATTGATCTGATATTTGTCAAGTAAAGACAGCGAGCGTCCAGTACTTACCGGCAAATAGGAAACACCCAGCCGTTCAATATCCTGCTGCAGCTGTGCGGCAACATATTGATTTTGGATGAGTCCGGCGGAACTGATCATTTTTGGGTTTTTAACGACAGCGCCTGGGTGGTTTTCGATAATTTGCTGCGGCAGCGAAAAGGAAAAGCGGCTGCCAATGCCATATTTGCTTTCTACCGAAATATCGCCGTGCATCTGTGTCAGCAGCTGCTTTGTGATGGCAAGGCCGAGTCCGCTGCCTTCAATCCGATAGGTTCTGAGCGTATCCACACGCTGAAAAGAGTCAAACAGTTTATCGATATCTTCTTTGCGGATACCGCTGCCGGTATCTTCGATCGAAACCTGTAAAACCATATTGTTTGCATCAGATGCAGTGTAATCAATATTTAATTTAATCTGGCCATGTGTTGTAAATTTGACTGCGTTATTGGTGAGATTTAATATAATTTGGTTCAGCCTGATCGGGTCGCCGAAAATTTCATCCGGCAGCTCTGGCGTAATGTTTACAATAAATTCGACATCTTTTGTCCCGATTCTGGTTGTAATGGCGTTTACGATATTACTGACCAGAGTCATCGGAGAATACTCTGTTTCGTGTATGTCAATTGCGCCGGATTCGATTTTTGAAAAATCCAAAATATCGTTAATAATGGTTAACAGTGTCTGTCCGGCGGTTTTGATTTGGTTGATATAATCTTTGGCAACCGGGGATAATGGTTCACGCATAGCCATTTCTGACATGCCGATAATCGCATTCATCGGTGTACGGATTTCATGGCTCATATTTGCCAGAAAGTCAGATTTGGACTGGGTAGCCTGTTCCAGCTCCAGGTTGGATTTCAGTATTTTATAGCGGCTGCATCCGATGCTAGACAATATATTGGACAGGGCATATAAAAATTCCGCCGCGTCGTTGATTTGTTCTTCGGTTACGATTGGAATGCTGTGCAAAGTGGACAGGTATTCTTCCGGGTCAATATTCATTTCCAGAGCAAGCTTTGTGGCATGTTCTTCATCCGGTTCCTCAACAAGTACCTGTCCGCCTATAAAAATGCCTAATACCTGATCTTGTATTGAGATGGGTGCAGCAAAATCAATCAGTCCGCAGTGGCAGCGGTAAAACACAGCCGCGTGATTTTCAAGCGCCATGGTCGCTCCCTGTTTGTCACATCGTTCACAACGGATGCGGCCGGCAGGAGAGCTTTTAACGAGCTGGCAGAATGCGCTTGGATTACAGTGCGTCGTAATCGGGATTCCATTCGTGTCAGACACGCCCGCGGACATCTCTGTCATTTCGCAAAATGCCTGTTCAATCGTTGTCAGTGTGTCGGCATCTATTAAATCAATTAAGCTTAATTCATTTTCTAATTCCATGTCTACGCCCTCTCTTTATTTTCCCAAGCGGCAAGAATGGATTCACAGGAATCAACATTTAGTTCCTCTACAGCGTTTTTGAGCTGCTTATACAGATCCATCTGCCAGTCTTCGTAGTGATAAGGCGCCATTTCCTGTATGACTGCTTCCATCTGGTCCATATCCAGTTCTTCGATGGCATGGCGCAGAGCAGAAAAGGACTGGCACAGTATATCCTTTGTTATTGCTGTTTTATTGTCTGACTGCGTTTCGTGTTCCATGAAATAGGGAGCCAAAATATGGTCGTAATGTAAATACTGCTCTAACATCGAGCCGGTATATTGATGAATCAGCTGCGTGTTTCCGGCATTGCCGGCCTTTTCCATATCAGCGGCGAGGGAAGACAGCTCTGTCGCGCCGATTTGTCTGGAAGCGCTTTTTAACGCGTGGACTTCGATCGTATAGTTTTTCAAGTCCTCGTTTTGCTCCAACTGTTTGATTTTGTCTGCCTTTTTGCGGATGGCCTGATAATAATCTTTTAATACAGCCCATAATAGTTTTTCGCTGCCAAGCAGTTTTAAAGCGGCATCCGTATCCAGCCCTTCGATGAAAACGGAAGATTTCTGCGGCTGCGGTTCGCTGGGCAGCTCAAACTCGTCACTGATTTTTTGTATTTTCTCTTTTGGAAGCCAGCGTTTGAGCTTGGAAATGAGCATACGAAGCTCAAACGGCTTGCCGACGCAGTCATTTAATCCTTCATTTAAGAACATCATTTCGATTTCCGTAGAAGCATTGGCTGTGAACGCGATGATCGGCACGCTCGTATATTCTTCGTGAAAACGTCGGATAATATGTGTAGTTTCAATGCCGTTTAAATCAGGCATCTGATGATCCATAAATATGAGGTCATAATGTTTTGAGGAAATCTTATTAATGGCCTCCTTTCCGCTTTGCGCAGTGTCAATCTGCAGCTGCAGCGGCTTTAATAATCCATCGGCAACGGTCAGATTGACCGTATTATCGTCAACGATCAGTATTTGCGCGTCCGGAGCGATGAATTCATAGTCCTCATCCATCACGTTGTTATAGTTCATATCAACATTCTCGTGATTAAAAATCATAGCCAGATTCAATGAATAGATCGGTTTTTTTAATATAAGCAGGTTCGGAAGAAAATGGCAAAAATGCGTGTCATAAAAATCCAGAATCAGCACACCCGTAAGTTTTGGATGCTCTTTTACGTAAGCTTCAATGGTGTCCGTAAAAAGAGCTTTATCTATAAATAGAAATTCGACCGAAAATTTTTCCAGATCGTCCAGATCCTTTTCACATTCCAATGCATGATAATGGATTTTCAGCCGTTCAACATCTTTTTTTAGCTGTGCGTGGACAACCGGATCGGTAATCAGGCCAGCCGCGGCATACGGCGGATTTTTTATGGAAATACATGGTTTTGCACGTGTAATGCGCTGCGGGAGCTGGAAAGAAAAGGTGGAACCTTTCCCGTATTCACTTTCCACATGGATCGTACCCATCATCAGATGCAGTAACTGCTGGCTGATGGCAAGTCCCAGCCCGGTGCCTTCCAGATTTCGGTTGCGTTTGCTGTCCAGCTGCTGGAAGGACTGAAACAGTTTTTCCAAATCAGCTTTTTTGATGCCAATGCCGGTATCTTGTATGGTCGTCTGCAGTACGACTTCATCGTCATTTTTTACAAGCGGTTTGCAGGTGATCGTAATATAGCCGTCTTTTGTAAATTTCACGGCATTGTTTGTCAGATTTACGAAAATCTGTTTAATGCGTAGGCTGTCTCCCAGCAATTCAAAGGGAATGTCCGGGGAGATGTCAAGGATGAGTTCCACGTGCTTTTGACCGATATGCGACATGATAATATTCGCAACATCATTGATCATGGACATCGGCTCATATTCTCCCATTGTGATATCCATTTTTCCGGATTCTATTTTGGAGAAATCCAAAATATCGTTAATAATCATCAATAGATTTTTTCCGGAGATTTTGATTTGGCTTACATAATCGCGCGCGGCTACCGGCAGCTCTTCCCGCAGCGCCATTTCAGCCATACCGATAATCGCATTCATCGGCGTACGGATTTCATGGCTCATATTTGCAAGAAAATCTGATTTTAAATGGGTGATGCGCTTAATCTTAGCATTTTCCTGAAGTATTACAAAGTTATGATAGGCAATGCTGGATAATGCATTCGTAATTGTAAGTAAAAATAAAGAAGCGCGATTGAGCTCTTCTCTTGGAAAATACGGCAGACGGTGATACGCATCAAGATATTCTTCATAGTCAAGGCCAAGTTCATTTGCAAGATGACGGATTCTGGCGTCATCATAGGGTGTATCCAGCACCTGGCCGCCGAAAAAGCATCCGATCAATTGATCGTTAATGATAATCGGTGTGGCAAAATTGCGCAGACCGGCATGACAGTGATAAGTAATTGCCTTGCCCTGATGAAAAGCCTGACTGGCGCTGTTCAGGTCGCTGTTCTTACAGCGCTGCGCACCGATTGGGGTTGAGCGTGTGTATCTGGAGCAAAAGTCTGACTGACAGGAACATCCTGTTACATAGTTCCCGTCAGTATCCGTTATATAAGCGGCAATGCCAGTCATCTTGGAAAATGAATTCTGCATTTCCTGCAGAATGGCAATATCTATCAAGTCCGTTAACATTAAAGTATCTTCCATAAAATATGAACCTTTCTTTAAAATCTGGCTATCATCCAATCGTTTCTTCAATCGTTGCTACCAATTTGTCATGGTCAATAGGCTTTAACAGGTATCCCTGCGGCTTTAATGCGAGCACCTGCTGGATTTTTTTACGGTCATTGATGCCAGTCAGAAAGATGACAGGGATCGAACTTGTAACAGGATTTGCACGTAATTTTTCCAATACGGCAGGACCGTTTTCTTCAGGCATCTCATAATCCAGTAAAATAAGATTTGTCATTCTTGTTTCTAAAAATTTTAACGCAACTTTGCCGTTAATTGCGGTTGCGATATCATACGTGTCATCCAGATAACGTTTAATCAGCTTTAACATACGGAAATCATCGTCAACGACAAGGATATGTTTGCGGCTGTTGACCGGCGCGTCTTCAAACATTGCGCCGATACTGTCAAGCAGTTCCTGTGTTTTTTGCTGTTCGGCAGATATCATAGGCTTAGCGGCAGGAGCTTCTTCTTCCTGTAGTATGCTGAAATTGCGCTTCATATATGTAGTAATCTGTTCAGCGATCTGCAGAGCAGTAATGGGCTTAATCAGATTCATATCTGCAAAATCCGCGGACAATCTGCGCATTTCATCACAGTCTTCCTGTGTTGCCACGAGGAAGAACGGAGTTTTGCGCTCCAGCTTTGTATGCTTGATGGTAATCAGCTGCGTCATAGTTTCCCGGGTTTCGTTGTGCATGCAGTAGATGAGTACGTGCGGCTGAAAATATTTCAGATGACATACAATATCGTCAAAGCGACTGGACGTGCTTTGGCATTCTAAAATGCTGTTTGCATGGAGGAACATATCTTCGATCGTTGCTTTGTTGTTGCCGACTAATAATACTTTGTATCTCATAGTATACCTCCTGGAATTGCTTTTTTGTACTTCTTATTATATCAGCATATTGAAAATTTGCAATATGGGGATGATGATTCGCAAAAATGTTGCATATTGAATCGTGCAGATGTTTTTTGTATAATGGAATCGGACAGACAGAAAATAACTGTATGTTAATGATGAAAGGGGAAGAGTGTAAATTAAAATGATTGAATGGTTAACAAATTTAGATATTAATATACTGCTGTATATCCAGGAGTCTGTGCGTGCATCATGGCTGAATCCTTTCGTTGTGTTTATTACGAGCCTTGGCAACGCGGGTATTTTTTGGGTGCTGCTTTCTGCTTTGCTGCTGATATCGAAAAAAACAAGGAAAATTGGGATTATTAGTTTTCTGGCGCTGCTGTCTTCGCTTTTTATAAACAATTTATTGCTGAAAAATCTGGTAAGACGGATGCGGCCGTATGACGCGTGCCGTATGCTGACGCCGCTTGTGGCAAAGCCGGTCGATTTTTCGTTTCCTTCCGGACATACGGGAAGCTCGTTTGCGTCAGCGTATGTGATGTATCGGCAGCTGCCGAAAAAAATGGGGATAGGAATGCTTGTATTAGCGGCTTTGATAGGCTTGTCGAGATTGTATGTAGGTGTGCATTATCCAAGTGATGTGCTTGCGGGGGTGCTTACCGGGATTGCGTCAGGGATTTTGGCTGAATGGGTGTATCAGAGATATTTTTCGAAGGTGAACGGATAGATATTCGTCATATTGACGAATATCGGACGCTTATTTGAAAATTTTAGGGTAAAAAAATGAAATTGGCATTGCAACCAATGCAAAATCGTTGTAAAATATAGATACACTGATGACATTTGAGAATAGAAGCAAATCACATGAAAGAAGGGAGAAAAAGAAAAATGACTGAATTTTCAGGAAAGTCAGTTTACAAAGGCATTACGATTGGCAAAGTGTTCGTATTAAAGAATAAGGATTTTCAGATTAAACGAACAAAAGTGGAAGATGCTCAGGCGGAAATTGACAGAGTAGATGCTGCTGGACAGCAGGCAAAAGGACAGCTGCAGGCTTTATATGATAAGGCAGTGAAGGAAGTAGGGGAAGCCAGCGCAGCCATTTTTGAAGTACACCAGATGATGCTGGAAGATGATGATTATCTGGATTCTATATATAATATGATCCGCACAGAGATGGTAAATGCGGAATATGCGGTAGCGGTGACAGGCGACAACTTTGCAGAGATGTTCGCAAATATGGATGACGACTATATGAAGGCGCGTTCGGCGGATGTCAAGGATATTTCCGAGCGTTTGGTGCGCAATCTGTCCGGAGAAGGCGATGCGGATTTAAGCTCGATGGAGCCTTCGATCATTGTTGCGGACGATTTGAGCCCAAGTGAGACGGTGCAGATGGACAAGGAGAAAATACTTGGCTTTGTTACCGTGCATGGCTCCACGAATTCACATACGGCGATTCTGGCCCGCATGATGAACATTCCTGCATTGATCGGCGTTCCGATGAATCTGGATGAGATACATACCGGCATGGAAGCAGTTGTAGACGGCTTTGGAAGCAAAGTTATTTTTGAGCCGGATGCGGATACGCGCACTGTGGTAGAGGGCAGGATTCAGGAAGAGCAGGAAAAGGCTCATATGCTGCAGACGTTAAAAGGCAAAGAAAATGTTACACTTGATGGCAAGAAGGTTAACATTTATGCGAATATCGGAAGTGTCGGCGATGTCGGATATGTGCTGGAAAATGACGCCGGCGGCATCGGCCTGTTCCGCAGTGAATTTTTATATCTCGGCAGAAACGATTTCCCTACGGAAGAAGAGCAGTTCCAGGCATACCGTCAGGTTCTGCAGACCATGGCGGGCAAAAAGGTCATTATCCGTACGCTGGATATCGGGGCGGATAAACAGGTGGATTATTTTAACCTTGGCAAAGAGGACAATCCGGCAATGGGATACCGTGCAATCCGCATCTGCTTAAAACAGACGGATATTTTTAAGACACAGGTACGTGCGCTGCTTCGTGCGGCTGTATTCGGCAACCTTTCGATTATGTATCCGATGATTATTTCTGCAGAAGAAGTGAAAAAGATTTACGAAATTGTAGAAGAAGTACGTCAGGAACTGGAAGCAAAAGGCATTCCATATAAGATGCCGGAACAGGGCATTATGATCGAAACGCCTGCAGCTGTCATGGTCAGCGATGAACTTGCGCAGCTGGTTGATTTCTTCAGCATCGGCACGAACGACCTGACACAGTATACGCTTGCGATCGACAGGCAGAATGAAAAATTGGATGATTTTTACAATCCGCATCACAAAGCCATTTTACGGATGATCAAGATGGTTACGGACAATGCGCATAAATATGGAAAATGGGCAGGAATCTGCGGAGAACTTGGCGCGGATCTCGAATTGACGGAAGAATTTATGAAGATGGGTCTGGATGAGCTGTCCGTAGCGCCGTCCATGGTATTAAAAGTCCGTAAGGCAGTACGTGAAATGAGAGTTTCGCCAGAGGAATAAAATACAAAAACAGGCAGATGATATAAGAAAGTATGGAAACTAAGCAGGAGGGAGCTATGCTTTTAGAAAATAAGACAGCGATTGTTACAGGCGGAAGCCGCGGAATAGGTTATGCAATTGTACAGGAATTTTTGGCAGAAGGGGCGTCGGTTATTTTGTGTGCCAGCCGGCAGGAAACAGCCGATGCGGCAGTTGCAAAGCTCAAAGAGGCATATCCGGACGCGGCAGTGGAAGGGATCTGGCCGGATTTGTCAGATTTTGCAAAAGTAAAAGAAGCGTTTGACCAGATAGCTGAGAAATACGGCCATATTGACATTCTTGTAAACAATGCGGGAGTTTCAGAAAGCACGCCGTTTGCAAAGTATACGCCGGAACTGATGGACAAAGTGCTGGATTTAAATGTCAAAGGAGTTTATAACTGTTCTAAAGCCGCGGCTGATCATATGGAGGTGCAAAAAAGCGGCGTGATCATCAATACGTCTTCCATGGTCAGCATTTATGGCCAGCCGGCAGGAATCGCATATCCGACATCAAAATTTGCAGTCAATGGATTTACGCTTTCTCTGGCAAGGGAACTGGGGCCGAAAGGAATCCGCGTCAACGCGGTTGCTCCTGGCATCACGAATACGGATATGATGCAGGCAGTTCCAAAAGAGGTCATTGAACCGATGATCGCGCAGATTCCGCTGCGCAGGATGGGCGAGCCAAAAGATATTGCAAATGCGGTTGTATTTTTAGCATCAGACAAGGCGTCTTATATCACAGGTGTTGTATTGAGCGTAGACGGATTGGCAAGATCTTAAGCATCTGCATATAAAAACATTTATAAAAACTCAGCGTGGATATATATGCACGCTGAGTTTTTTAAAACCCCATTTTTCCAAGAATGCCATCGGCAGTTACGCCCGGATGCGTAACATATAACCGGCAGATTTGTTCAGCCAGTTCCAAAGAAATCTTACAATGTCTTGCAATTTGTTCCACAGGCTTTCCTTTTTCAGTCTGCTGCATTACGCAGATGACGATTTGTTTCAGATCTCTTTGCGGATCAGGCATCAAATCGGGCGGCCTGCCTGCATCCAATGATATTCTCTCTATTTGAAAGCGGCCTTCTTCGCATATGGTAAGCACGGCCATTGTCACAGGCAGGGAAAAGCGTCTCTGGCCGCAGCTGCCTGGATTGAGCCAGATCTGGCCGTTTTTTTCTGTTCTTTCATATTTATGAGAATGTCCGAAAACAATCAGGTCTTTATCACGGATATCTTCCCGTATCTGCTTTTTATTATGAATCATAAATATTTTAATGCCAAAAAGCTCCAGCGACAGCGACGGCGGAAGAAACGCGGCCCATTGCCTGTCCGCATTGCCGCGGACAGCATAGACAGGAGCAATGGCCTGCAGCTGATCATAAATCTGCTTTGTATGAAAGTCTCCGCCATGCAGTATGACGTCGCAAGTGCGCAAAACATCTGTCACAGATGTGCGGAGTAAATTATGGGTGTCTGACACAATGCCTATTTTGTGCATAGCTTTGCTTCCTTAAAATCAATATTTTTGAATGGTCAGCATTGTTTTTTCATTGCTTTTTGGTCACGGACTGCAATGCCATGCTGAAATAAAAAGATGCCCGCATAAGTCAACAGCACGCCGACCGTCAGCCACAGCAGGAAGAAAAACGGCTGCTCCATATGGTAATACATGCTTTCACTTGCAAATGACCCAAAGACATTAAAAAATGCGTGGAATACGATCGGTATGGCTATCGAACCGCCCGCTTCTTTTAAATATCCAATAAACAATCCTAAAATGGCAGCATAAATGCCCTGTATGATATTCAGATGAAAAATACCAAATAATACGGCCTGCAGACAGACAGCTCCGGTAACCGGCAGAATTTTTTTGGCGTATCCAAGCGTAACGCCCCGAAAGATCAGTTCCTCGGAAACAGGTGCGATCAATACAGAATAAATAATGGTAAGCAAGGACAGCGAGCCGATTCCTGCCGTATCAATCAGCTCGGTATAAGACCGCATCCAGTCCGGCCGCAGCATTCCTATAAAATTCATCAGATAACTGATCACATACTGCAGTCCAAAAGCCAATAAAAGCAAAGACACGATGATCCATGGATGAAAGGCAGCTTTTACAGGAACCCGTTCCTGTTCGGAAGCCAGTTTTTTCCGGTACCAGAAGCCGAAAATAACAAGTGCTGCAATCGCATACATCATGGATATAAAAATAATAAACGGTCCCGTTGACAGCAGAGAAAGCAGTTCGTCAAACAGTTCATCAAACGAGATCCCTGTCTGGTTATTTTTTAAAATGATCGCCATAACAGTTACGCCGCAGATCGGGATGGTGACAAGATTCTGCAGGATGATTGTTAGAATAAGCGGCAGCAGACAGAATAAAAAACGGCCGATGCGTTTCATAATCATTTCCTCCTGAATTTGTATTGTTGTTGATTCATCCATTATTGTATGCCATCTTGAGAGGAAATGCAATGCTGTATTGATATGAAAGTATATTTGTGCAATAATGAAAGGCAGCATAAATATTTAATCTGCTGCAATCAGCAGCATTTAAATTTAAGAAAAGAGGAAACTTATGAATCAGAATAATATTACACTTATAGGCATGCCGGGAGCCGGCAAAAGCACGATCGGAGTTGTTCTTGCAAAGGTGCTGGGTTATCGTTTCCTGGACAGTGACCTAGAAATACAGGAGCAGACGAAAAAGCGGCTGCATGAGCTGATATCCGAATATGGGCAGCAGGGGTTTTTAGAAATAGAAAACCGCGTGAATCAGGGGATATTCGCGGAGAATACAGTCATTGCCACGGGAGGAAGCGCCGTGTTTGGAAAAGAAGCCATGGAGCACCTGCGGGAGATATCGACGGTTGTTTATTTGAAATTGTCGTATGAAAGCTTAAAAGTGCGTTTAGGAGATCTGCATGAGAGAGGTGTTGTTATGGAGGAAGGGCAGACGTTATGGGACATTATGCAGCTGCGGTGTCCGTTGTATGAAAAGTATGCGCATATTGCGGTGGACGTGGAGGAGATGGATATTCAAGAGATTGTGAGACAGCTGGCGGGTTATGAAAGATTGTAACATAATGTGAAAATATGAACCAGATATTGGAAACCCACCTGCGGCAAACTGGTGGGTTCCTGGCGGGGATTCTGTACTGGCCCCAGCAAAACAGCAAGTGTTTAGCTGGGGAGAAGAATCTTACATACAGTTCTTAAGACATCCTGCGAATGTGCTGGATTGGAAATGCCTGCTGTATTTTGTGGTTATGCAGTTATTTCATTGTGATTAAAGGGTTATATCTTCAACATTTACCCCTAAAGAGGAAAGCTTGGCTACTGCTAATCTGATGGAATAGTCAAGTTCGCTGTTTTCCTGATTGCCATTGTTTTTTTTAATCCGCTGTAATTCTGCATATCTATCAATAGTTGTCGTGATTAGTTCTTCCTTTGTCATATCTAATACCTCCATATCTTTCACCGCCTTTTGATTGATGTGATCTAGTGCTCCATCCGGACAGAAATTAGAGTTTATTACAGCCTGATTCGTGCCATTGCTGCGTTAAAATTTCTAGTCGATGGAACCACATCGCCGTCAAAATTTTGCCTTGCACTAACACGAATCAGTCAGCACTAAACTCTAATTTCTGTCCAGATGGAGCACTAGATGGATGCAGTTTCATTTGCTACACTCATTATAGCGTATGTGGCTGAAAGTGTAAAGGAAGAGTCTTTTCATGAATGAAATGTTTTCCGATTTTTTATTTAAATCCGCCCGGTCATTTTGCGTGCTTTGCATAAAGCGCATGAGCAGTAAAAACCGTTATGATCAGCAGAATCACCGAGGTTATAAGTGTCAGCGGTATATTGGCGTTGGTAAGGCCGGAAACCAGATATCCAACGATACAGCAGGCGGCGACCGTCATAGCATAGGGCAGCTGGGTGGATACATGTTCAATATGATTGCACCCGGAGCCTGCGCTGGACAGAATCGTCGTATCCGAAATCGGTGAGCAGTTATCCCCTAATACGCTTCCTGCCAGTGTTGCGGATAAGGTAACTGTCAGCAGTTCAGGCGCGATGGCATATGCGGCAGGCGCTATGATCGGGATCAGTATACCAAAGGTTCCCCATGCAGTCCCGGTCGAAAAACTTAAAAAGGCAGCGATGATAAAAATCAGCGCAGGCAGCAGAAAGGCAGGGATATGGCTTTGTTCCAGCTGGTTGCTGACAAATTCCGGAGTTAAGAGCAGATCACGGCATACGGCACCGATGCCCCAGGCAAGAAACAGGATCAGGCAGGCCGGAACCATGCTTTTAAACCCTTCGGTAATGCCGTTCATAAAATCGCTGAATGAAATCAGCCTGCGTGAAACATACATGATTAACGCTACAAGCAGCGCTCCGAAGCTGGCCCAGACAAGTGACTGCGAGGTGGCGCAGTTCCCAAAAGCAGCGGTTATGTTATGATAAGTGTCGCCGGAGGTAAAAAATCCGCCTGTATACAGCATGGCAATGACTGCGAAAATAATGAGGGAGATGATCGGGACCAGCATGTCTGCTACAGTTCCGTCATCGGAAGCATCTGCAAGGTGTAGCGAAGCGTCTTTGCTGTCAGCTGGCAGAATATGTGCGGCTGCTTTTTCCGCCGCTGCCATCGGGCCATAATCTTTTCCGGTAAAGATGATCATAAATACCATGACAAGGGAAAGAATGGCATATAAGTTCAAAGGAATCGTGGACATAAACACCTGAAAGCCGCTGTCATAATATCCTGTGGCTTCCAGATTGCTTCCGACTGCCGCGGCCCAGGAAGAGATCGGGGCTATGATGCAGACGGGAGCCGCCGTACAGTCGATGATATAGGCAAGCTTGGCCCGCGATATTTTATACTTATCAGTCAGAGGTTTCATAACCGTTCCTACAGTCAGGCAGTTGAAATAATCATCAATAAAGATGACAATGCCGAGCACGGCAGCCGCCGCAAGGGAAAGCTTTCCGCTTTTAATTTTGGAAGAAGCCCACTTTCCGTATGCTTTCGAGCCGCCGGACAGGGTGATTACAGATACCAGGGCACCAAGCAGGCAGACAAACACAATGATGTTTAAATCGGCGCTGCCTGTAATAACGTCAAATACGGTTCCAATCGTGCCGGCTACCGGGTGCAGGCCGACACCTAACGCATAGATCAGCGCTCCGGAAAAGATGCCCAGAAAAAGGGAAAAAACGACTTCCTTGGTTAACAGTGCTAATGTAATTGCAAGTATTGGCGGAATTAAAGATAACCAGCCCGCATAATATGAATCCACGATTCCAACTCCTTTTCTTTCGTTTGCTGTTTTACTTAAAGTTCACATGTTATTTCTATTTTAAAATATCTGATATGACGTTGTCTATGACCCAAATGTCTATGATGCAAATGTCTGTTGCCGATGAGGTACTTAAAAACAAATTCTTGCGCTAAGTGGAAAAATTTTATACTGTGCAGTGGAATTGACATTGTGTTGCATTTTTTATTTATTGGCTATGTGGACGCCGGGTGAGGTGGAAATGGCCTGGCTTGCGGCTCCTACTCCAGAATGCTAAGAATCTCTAGGCATTCTGCATAGACGTAGTGGCCCCGTCCGGTCGCGTCGCGTAATCCGCCCCTGGCTTACAGCCAGTGGCTAAAAGCGACGCTGGGCTGCGCCCCTGATTTATAGAGCAGAACGCCAAGAGCTTCTAAGCATTCTTCCAACGTCGCCGCAAGCCAGGCCATTTCCACCTCACCCGGCTGGTTTTCTCAGGCTTTATGTGTAAATACTTGAACTTTTATGAAAAAATCTGCAGCTGTTAAAATCTCACTGAAGATTTAAATGGTTGCATGAAAAAATACCATCTGTAATATTTTCACAGATCAGCTGTTATTCTAGTCAGTCATCGTAATATCTGATCAGCGAAATCACAGGAATATACAGCAACTTAACGCTATGATTACTGTAAAGCCAGCCAAAATCAGCTGGATGAGGGGCGGGGCCTGGATTTCGGCGACGTTGGAAGAATGTTTAGAATTCCTTAGTATT
>CAOKJJ010000129.1 GCA_948468465.1 uncultured Eubacterium sp.
TATCTGGTACCTGTTTAATACATACAACGATTTTCACGGTAGTTTCACTCCTTATTATTCTATATTAAAATTAACCTGTTATCTTAATAACGCACCAGAGATAACCATACGCTGAACTTCTGAGGTTCCTTCGTAGATCTCTGTAATCTTAGCATCACGCATCATGCGTTCTACATCATATTCTCTGATGTAGCCGTAACCGCCGAATAACTGTACAACCTCTGTTGTTACTGCCATAGCTGTCTCAGCCGCAAATAATTTTGCCTTTGCTGCTTCTACGGAATATACTCTCTGTGTAGCTTTTGCTACAGCTGCACGATATACTAAGAACTTTGCCGCATCAATACGTGCTGCCATATCAGCCAGTTTAAACTGTGTATTCTGCTGCTGTGCGATGGAGCGGCCAAACTGTTTTCTTTCCTTTGTATATTCGATTGCTCTCTCCAGTGCGCCTTCTGCAAGACCCAGCGCCTGAGATGCGATACCGATACGGCCGCCGTCCAGAGTATGCATTGCGATCGGGAAACCTTTGCCTTCCGGTCCAAGGAGCGCATCCTTTGGAATTCTGCAGTCTTCAAAAATCAATTCATATGTAGAGGAACCACGGATACCCATCTTCTTTTCTTTTGTACCGAATGAGAAGCCAGGAGCGCCTTTTTCTACGATAAACGCAGAGAAGTTTTTCTTCTTTCTGCCTCTCTTATCTTCTGTAATGCTCGTAATAGCGATTACAATATAAACATCCGCAACTTTACCGTTTGTAATAAAGCATTTGGAACCATTTAATACCCACTCGTCGCCGTCTAATACCGCTTTTGTCTGGCAGCCCTGTGCGTCTGTACCAGCGCCTGGCTCTGTCAGCGCAAATGCACCGAGTTTTTCCCCTTTTGCGAGCGGAGTTACAAATTTTTTCTTCTGCTCTTCGTTACCATATGTCATAATCGGATCAATGCACAGGGAAGTATGTGCTGACACGATAACGCCTGTTGTACCACAGACTTTTGATAATTCTTCCACACACATTACGTATGTAAGAGGATCACAGCCCTGTCCGCCGTATTCCTTTGGTACAGGAATTCCTAAAAATCCTGCTTTTGCCATTTTAGCAACTGTTTCTGCCGGAAATACCTCTGTCTCATCCACTTCCTGAGCAAGAGGCTTTACTTCTGTTTCAGCGAAATCTTTAAATAAAGTTCTCGCCATTTCATGTTTCTTATCTAAAGAAAAATCCATGATTCTTACTCCTCCATTTACTTAATCACACAGTCGGCATTACGCTATGATTCTTATGGCTGTCAGATCAGATGTCCGCATATCTGCAGAAACTATCCGCTGACAGCCATAGCATATAGAAGCAATGCTTTACTGACTGCCTTTATTCTTGCTATCTGCCTGCTGGCATACCTTTTATACGGCACCGCAAAGTACAACCATATCTGCCGAGCCGCATTTACCGCGGTATGCTGATGCAGTAATTATTTACTGTAGTCGTAGAAGCCTTTGCCTGTCTTCATACCTAATTTACCTGCGCGTACCATTTTCTTTAACAATGGATGCGGACGATATTTTGGATCACCTGTTTCGTCATACAATACATTCATAATTGCAAGGCAAATGTCAAGACCTACCAGATCGCCCAATGCTAAAGGTCCCATTGGATGATTTGCGCCAAGCTTCATAGCTGTATCAATGCCTTCTACAGATGCTACGCCGTCAGCATAGATGCCGATTGCTTCATTGATCATTGGAATTAAGATTCTGTTTACAACAAATCCCGGAGCTTCTTTTACTTCAACTGGAGTCTTGCCGATTGCTTTGGAGATTTCTACAATTTTATCTCTCATTTCATCCGGTGTATTTTCACCCTGAATAACCTCGATCAGCTTCATAACAGGAGCCGGATTGAAGAAATGCATGCCAATTACTGGTCTGTCAAGACCTGCCGCAATTTCTGTTACAGATAAAGAAGATGTGTTTGTAGCAAACATGCAGTCTGCTTTTACAATATCCTGCAGTTCTTTAAATGTCTGTTTTTTCACATCCATAACTTCCAGAGCTGCTTCTACGATCAGGTCGCAGTCTGTACAAATGTCTTTCACGCCTGTTGTGATCTTAGCCAAAATCTTGTCTGCGTCTTCCTGATTCATTTTGCCTTTTGCAACTCTTTTTTCAAAACCTTTTGCAATCTTGTTTTTGCCGTTTGCTGCAAATTCTTCATTGATATCACATAAGCATACTTCATAACCTTCTGTCTGTGCGAATGCCTGTGCGATTCCGGAACCCATAGTTCCTGCGCCGATAACTCCTACTTTCATTGTAGTTCCTCCTTAAATATTTTAACTATTACTTTAATATGTATTATGAACTGCGGTTTTCAACCGCCTCTGATTACATAAACGCTGCAACAGGTTTACCGGACAGCGAAAAACTGTCCCGGTAAACCTATATGTTCCATAAAACTGCAGATTAATCTCTTTCTACAATTGTAGAGCAGCCCATGCCGCCGCCGATACAAAGTGTAGCAAGACCTCTCTTTGCATCTCTCTTCTGCATTTCGTATAATAATGTAACAAGGATACGGCATCCTGAAGCTCCTACCGGATGTCCAAGCGCGATTGCGCCGCCGTTTACATTTACCTTGTCCATATTGAATCCAAGATCTCTCGCTACTGCAACAGACTGTGCCGCAAATGCTTCGTTTGCTTCGATCAGATCCATGTCGTCAATCGTAAGGCCTGTCTGAGCCAATACTTTCTTTGTAGAAGCAACCGGGCCGATACCCATAACTTCCGGTCTTACGCCGCCAAGTGCGCCTGCTACCCATGTTGCCATCGGTTTTACGCCAAGTTCTTTTGCTTTTTCTTCACTCATTACTACAATAGCAGCCGCGCCGTCATTGATGCCGGATGCATTGCCTGCTGTAATCAGTCCGCCCTGTTTGCCGGAGCAGCATTTTAAGTTCGCAAGGCTTTCTGCCGTTGTGCCGGCACGAGGGCCTTCATCCTTCTTAAATTCAACGATCTCTCTCTTAACCTTAACCGGTACCGGAACGATTTCGTCGTCAAATTTGCCTTCTGCAATTGCTTTTTCACATTTCTGCTGGCTGTTTGCTGAAAACGCATCCAGTTCTTCTCTAGTAAGGCCGTATTCTTCACAGATATTTTCAGCTGTGATCATCATATGATACTGGTTAAACGCGTCTGTCAATGCATCATTAACCATTGTATCAACGATTGTCGCATTGTTCATACGATAACCAAAACGAGCTTTCGTCATAGCATATGGCGCCATTGACATATTCTCCATACCGCCTGCAACTACAATGTCAGCCTGTCCGGAAATAATCTGAGCCGCTGCTTCATTCACACATTTCAAACCAGAACCGCATACTACATTCAATGTAACTGCCGGAACTTCATTTGGTAAACCAGCCTTAATGGAAGCCTGACGTGCAACGTTCTGTCCCTGAGCTGCCTGAATAACGCATCCCATTAACACTTCGTCAACCTGTTCCGGTTTAACGCCTGCTCTGTTTAAAGCTTCCTTAATAACGATTGCTCCTAAATCTGCTACTGGAGTATTGCTTAATCCTCCGCCCATTTTACCAATTGCAGTACGGCATGCGCCTGCTAAAACTACTTTGTTTGCCATTTTCTCGTCTCCTTTACAAACTTGTCATGAATAAGATGTTAAAAATTTAACAATCTTTTCAAAAAAATAAAACGTCTTAGAAATGTAAGACTCAACTGTTAGACTAATGATACCACAAATCAGTATATTTGGCAACAAAAAATTTCAGAAATAATTGAAAATTTCCAAAAAAATGGAAAGCATTGCATAAAAACTATAAAAACTGCCTATTAATAATAGAATGGACGCATTTCTATGTTGTGATATTTTGCACTGTACATTATTTTACAATATTCAATAAATTTTAACCTTTGCCATTTAGCAGAACTGTGTTATGATAAAAAATACAACACTTTAAAAATAAATGTTTTTACCAAAACAAGAAAGGATCCCACTATGATAATCCGCACCGCATCAGCAGCTGACCTGGATCAGATTACCGCCATTGAACAGGCATGCTTCCCTGCGTCCGAAGCCGCGTCCCGCCAGTCTTTTGAAAACCGTCTGGCATATTATTCCGATCACTTCTGGGTCTTATGTGATGATGTAAAAATCATTGGTTTTGTAAATGGAATGGTCAGCAGTCAAAAAGATTTAAAAGATAAAATGTATGAAGATGCCAGCATGCACGAAAAGGACGGCCGCTGGCAGATGATCTTTGGCGTAGATATCCTCCCCGCATACCGTCGGAGAGGATATGCCAAACAGCTGCTTGGCTTTGTGATAAAAGAGGCCGAAAGGCAGGGCCGTGACGGCCTTGTGCTTACCTGCAAAGACAGACTTGTGCATTATTACGCAAAATTCGGTTTTCAGGATGAGGGACTGTCCGAGTCTGTGCATGGAGGTGTCAGCTGGCATCAAATGAGATTTTGTTTTCAGTAAAATACATGATCTCCAATAACAATCCCGTCTATCCCGCCAGTATCCACCCGAAAATACAGGCAGTCCACATTCCTGCGGCCGTTTAAGACCTCCCGCGCGGCCGATGCGCATCGGCTGCCGAGTCCTGCTGCCAGTGCATGTGCGAAGCGGCCGCTTGCGACCGGAGAGAACTGGCCGCTTTCATAAATGACGCCGCTGATACTGTTCGGAAAGCTGCTGCTGGCCACACGGTTTAAAATGACGCTTCCTACTGCCAGCTGTCCTTCGTAGGACTGGTTGCCAGCTTCGCAATAGATAATTGTCGATAGCAGTTCCAGGTCGCCTTCGCTTGCCGAAACAGCGCTGCTGTCAGAGCTCCCGCTGTCAGTGCTTCCGCTGCCAGAACCGCTGCTTTGCTGCCGGCTGCGCTGTTCTTTGCGTTTCTGTTCTTCCTGCCGCTGGCGCTTAAGTTCTTCTTCCTGCCGTCTGATTTCTTCTGCACGTTTTCTGTCCTCCTCTGCTTTTTGCCGTTCCAGCTCCTGTTCATACTGTTTTTGCCGTTCCAGCTCCTGTTCATACTTTTCCTGCAGCGCTTTTGAGCTTTGGATCTGTGCCATTTTGCTGCTTAGCTTTGATTTTAATTGCGCTACCGCGGCATCAATGCCGGACAGCTGCTCTGTCTGTTTGGTTTCCAGAGATTCCAGCTGTTCTTTCTTTGCCGTCAGCTTTGATTTTTCTGTTTTTATTTTTTTCGTCGTCGCTTTATATTGTTCTACTTTTTCTCTGTCATAGGAAATCACTGCCTGAAAATAATTTGCACGCCGCAGCGCTTCCGGCATGGAACCTGCGTCTAATATGTACAGAATCATATCCATCGTGCTGTTTTCATACATAAAACAAATGCGCTGTTTCATATCCGCATATTGTTTTTTACTGTCCTGCTTTGACTGTTCCAGCTCTTTTTGCGTCTTTGCAATCTCTGCCTGTGTGTCCGTAATCGCAGATTTCGTTTGATCTAATTTTGCTGACAGCTGTCTGATTTTTTCCTGGCCGTCGTCAATTTCCTTCTCCAGTATATTCTGCTCTTTCTCATAGGCGCTGATATTCTGGCTGTTTTGATCCAGTGCGTTTTGTAATTCATCAATCTTTTCTCCGGTACTGTCTATCTGGTCCTGTATCGCCGTAGCCTGCGCCTGACTGCTGCATAACACACTCAAAGCAAGCAAAAAACCGACCCCGCAGACTCTTCTCTTTTGCTTCATCATCGCATAACTCCTTTTTACTGCTTCTTAATTTTAAGTTTTAAAATGATAAGCCCCCGCTAAGAACAATATTTATGAACAATATTAACAAGATTATTAATATATTATATCATTTATGTTACGCAATGTATATATTTTCCTTCTGTTTTTGATTGTTTTTTTTGGTAACTTATGCTATCATTAATAAAAGTGGGGCTTATTCAGCTAATATTCTATGAGCAGCAAAATTCAAAACTACAAAAGAAGAGCCTGAAGAAGGTCTAAAATTGAAACTACACAGACTTACATAATAAAGAAACAGCTATATGAATGCCGCAGTCTTTCGAGGAAATACGGAAGCATAGCGCAATGCGAGAGAAAGAAATGAAAGGAGAAGCTGCCCGGCAAAATAATTTGTCCATATTTCGAGCAGCAAGGGTACTATGTTATTTGTAGAAACACAAGACATCAAGCCAGGAATGCGTCTTGCCAAACCAGTTTATAACAGAAACGGCGTATTGCTGTTTGACCGCAACACAAAGCTGACCGTACAAAACATCGTAAATCTGACAAATTTCGGACTGATCGGTATTTTTATTCTGGAACCGGCGGAACCGCTTCCTCCAATCACAAGGGAAGAGCAGGAATTTGAACAGCTTCAGACGTTTTATATGTTCCGGCTGCGTGATAATCTGGTAAACATCAGCAAAGGCAAGATGCCGGCGGACCTTCCAAGCCTTGCCAAAGATATAACGGACCATTTTGGCACCTTAGACCACAAAGTACATTTTACCCAGACCATTCGAAGCAATACTGATTTCGTATATAAACATTCTGTTGGTGTTGCTATTATTTCCGCTATGATCGGTCATGCCATGGGTCTTAGGGAAAGCACGCTGCTTTCCATTGTACACGCCGCTTTCTTATATGATTTCGGCTATTTATATGTACCTGCTGAAATTATGAAAAAAGGCGAGGATATTACTGATATTGAAAATTCCACCATTACAAAATACCGGGAAAAAGCTTTTGCGCTGCTGCACTCGGATACAAATCCGTACAACATTCCATCCGATTCCCTGGCTATGGTTACACAGATGATCCGGGCGGGACGTGCGGAAGGCGACGAGGTAGACCGCAGCAAATGGCTGACCGGCACTACCATTCTGACCGTAGCTGACAAGTTCGACCGGATGACGGCAATGAGCCTGAGCAGAAAACCAAACTCTGAGATTTCTGCCGTCCGTTATCTGATTGACCACCCGGAATCTTATCCGCAAAACGTCGTATCCGCACTGGCCAAATGCATTCACATTATGCCGGTCGGCTGCTGTGTAGATCTGACAAATGGGGATAAGGGACTTGTACTTGAGACAAACGAACGTGATTTTAACCATCCGGTTGTACTTTGTTTCCGGGATAACCAGATACTTGACCTAAGCAATCCAAAGGTCAGCAAAACCGTTCAGATCGCGGACGTCATGCATACGATGGATAACCGCGTAAAGATGGACGCCGAAACGCTCAAACAGTTTACCACAGATGAAAACAGCTCAAAAATGGTGAAAAAATATCAGTTTAAAAAGCTTCAGATCGAAAAGAAACAAAAACTGCAGCGGCAGGCTTAGAATGTGTCTGAAAATACTGTACCAGAGCAAAACAACACCCAAAACAGTGTACCGTACCATGTTTTGGGTGTTTTCTGTTACTATCTTTTATTGCCGATCTTCGCGATGTCAACAACCGTCATTTCCTCATGCGCCGCTTCCATGCTGCGCACAAGCGCTTTGGCAGTATCCATGGCCGTAATGCAGTGGACTCCCGTTTCTATCGCCACACGCCGGATTAAAAAGCCGTCCCTGCCTTTATCCCTGCCCTGTGTCGGCGTATCAATCACAAGATCTATTTTGTGTCCTAACAGCAAATCCATAATGGTCGGAGATTCCTGATGGATATTTTTCACGCGCAGTGCATGCACCCCGTGCTCATTTAAAAACTTTGCCGTACTTCTGGTCGCATAAATCCGATATCCCAACGCCTCAAAGCGTCTGGCAACCTCCGCCGCTTCCGGCTTGTCAGCGTCTTTGACTGTAACGATCATCTGCTTATGCTTCGGCAGTACGACGCCCGCTCCAAGAAACGCTTTGTACAAGGCTTCGTCAAATGTCTTTGCGATACCGAGACATTCTCCGGTTGACTTCATCTCCGGTCCAAGGCTGATTTCCGCGCCACGGATTTTTTCAAATGAAAATACAGGCATTTTAATCGCAAAATAATCCGCCGCCGGCTGAAGGCCCGGTTCATAGCCAAGCTCTTTGATCTTCTTTCCGATAATAACCTCTGCGGCCAGATCTACGATCGGGATTCCGGTTACTTTGCTGATATACGGCACCGTACGGGAAGAGCGGGGATTTACCTCAATGACATATACCTCTTCATTTAACGCAATAAACTGGATATTAATCAGTCCCTTTACATGCAGCGCCTTTGCCAGCCTTCTGGAATATTCAGCGATTTTATCCCGCACCGCATCGCTGATCGTAGGCGCCGGATAAACGGAAATGGAATCTCCTGAATGGACTCCGGTACGTTCGATATGCTCCATAATGCCTGGTATTAAGATATCCGTTCCGTCACAGACCGCGTCCACTTCCAGCTCCTTGCCCATCAGATATTTATCCACAAGAATCGGATGCTCCTGCGAATACTGATTGATAATCGCCATAAATTCTTCGATTTCCTGATCGGAATAAGCGATCTGCATGCCCTGTCCGCCGAGCACATAGGAAGGCCGTACCAAAACCGGATATCCAAGGCGGTTTGCCACTTCTTTTGCTTCCTGCGCGGTAAACACCGTGCCGCCTGCCGCACGCGGAATGTGCGTCTCCTGCAGGATCTTGTCAAACAGCTCCCTGTCCTCCGCCGCATCCACATCTTCCGCGGCAGTGCCCAGAATCGGCACACCCATTTCCAGCAGGCTCTGCGTTAATTTAATGGCAGTCTGCCCGCCAAACTGCACGAGGGCGCCATCCGGCTTTTCAATATTTACGATATTTTCCACATCTTCCGGCGTCAGCGGTTCAAAATACAGCTTGTCTGCGATATCAAAATCTGTACTGACTGTTTCCGGATTATTGTTCACAATAATGGTCTCATAGCCGGCCTTTGCAAACGCCCATGTCGCATGTACGCTGCAGTAGTCAAACTCCACGCCCTGCCCGATCCGAATCGGCCCTGAGCCAAGCACCAGCACCTTTTTCCGCTGCTTCATCTTCGTACAGGCCGCTTCGTCCTCACTCCCGTATACCGAATAATAATACGGCGTTTCGGCCTCAAACTCGGCCGCGCACGTATCTACCATCTGAAACGCCGCTGTAATTCCCTGCGCGTACCGCAGGTCATGGATCTCTTGTTCTGTCTTTCCTGACAGCCGCGCAATGACAGAATCCGGAAACTCGATCCGTTTTGCTTCTTTTAAGAGTTCCGCGGTCAGCTCTTCTTTTTTGAGCCGTTCCTCCATTTCGACTAATATCGCAATTTTATCTATAAACCATTCGTCAATTTTTGTAATTTCATGAATCGCCTTATAATTAATGCCTTTGCGCAGCGCCTCTGCCATAACAAAGATCCGCTGGTCGTCAACCGTCTGCATGCGTTCCAACAGTTCTTTTTCAGACAGGCTGGAAAAATCATACGATAACAGACTGTCCACATGCTGTTCCAGCGAGCGCAGCGCTTTCATCAGGGCGCCCTCAAAATTACTGCAGATGCTCATCACCTCTCCGGTCGCTTTCATCTGCGTCGTCAGCGCCCGCTTTGCTGTCAGAAACTTATCAAACGGCAGCCTTGGCAGCTTTACGACACAGTAATCCAGCATCGGCTCAAAGCTGGCATACGTCTTGCCGGTAACCGCGTTTTGAATCTCATCCAGCGTATAGCCAACCGCTACTTTTGCCGCTACCTTTGCAATCGGATAGCCTGTCGCCTTGGATGCCAGCGCCGAAGAACGGCTGACACGCGGATTCACTTCAATGACACAGTATTCGAACGAATCCGGCTTTAACGCATACTGTACATTGCATCCGCCCGTAATCTCAAGCTCTGATATAATGTTAAGCGCGGAAGTCCGAAGCATCTGATATTCCTTATCGCCAAGCGTCTGGGACGGCGCCACAACGATCGAATCTCCGGTATGCACGCCGACCGGGTCGATGTTTTCCATATTGCAGACCGTAATGCAGTTGCCCTTCGCATCCCGCATCACCTCATATTCTATTTCCTTCCATCCCGCGATGCAGCGTTCCACAAGCACCTGTCCGACACGGGAAAGACGAAGCCCGTTTTTTAAAATATCCGTCAGCTCCTGCTCATTGTGCGCGATTCCGCCGCCGCTGCCGCCGAGCGTATAGGCCGGACGAAGCACGACTGGATACCCGATCGTATTGGTAAAATCAATCCCGCTTTGCACATCTTCCACGACAAGGGAAGGTGCTACCGGCTCTCCGATTTTCTCCATCGTTTCTTTAAATTCCAGACGGTCTTCCGCTTTACGGATCGTCTGCGCCGTTGTACCGATCAGCCTGACCCCGTTTTCTTCTAAAAATCCGGACTCCGCCAGCTCCATGCCAAGATTCAGTCCTGCCTGCCCGCCAAGTGTCGGAAGGACGCTGTCCGGCTTTTCTTTTATAATAATCTTTTTGAGCACATCCGCGGTCAGCGGTTCGATATAGACCTGGTCGGCAATATCCCGATCCGTCATAATCGTCGCCGGATTGGAATTGACCAGACATACTTCGATGCCTTCTTCTTTCAGAGAACGGCACGCCTGCGTTCCCGCATAGTCAAACTCCGCCGCCTGCCCGATAATAATCGGCCCTGAACCGATCACCAATACTTTTTTGATATCTGTTCTCTTTGGCATTATCTGTTCCCTCCCATCATTTCCAAAAACCGGTCAAACAAATACCCGCTGTCCTGCGGCCCCGGACATGCCTCCGGATGAAACTGTACGGTAAATATCTGCTTGCCGGTATACGTAAGCCCCTCATTCGTACCGTCATTGACATTCACAAATGCCGGTACGGCAATATCCGCATCCAGCCGGTCCGTATCCACCACATAACCATGATTCTGCGCCGTAATATACACCCTGCCCGTTTCCAGATCTTTTACCGGATGATTGCCGCCGCGATGCCCGTATTTTAATTTGTGCGTATCCGCCCCGGCAGCCAGAGCCATAAGCTGGTGTCCAAGACAAATCGCAAAAACGGGCACGTCCGCCTCATATAGCTTTCGGATCTGTGGAATGATCTTCGTACAGCTCTTTGGATCTCCCGGCCCGTTTGACAGCATAATTCCGTCCGGTTTTGCCGCCAGCATCTCTTCCGCAGGCGTATGCGCCGGATAAATCGTCACCTCGCACCCACGTTTATGCAGGGATTCTGCAATATTATCCTTGGCGCCCAGATCCAGCAGCGCTACTTTACAGCCATCTCCTCTTAACACCTTTTTCTGCGCACAGGTCGTCTTTCCTACCACATCCCCGACTGCGTACGCCTTTAGCCTTGGAAGAATCTCTTCGATATAATCCTGACACTGACAGCGCTCATCTGTCGTAATCATTCCGTTCATCGTGCCTTTTTCCCGCAGCAGCTTTGTGAGCGCACGGGTATCAATTCCCGCAATGCCGGGAATATCGTGTTTTTCCAAAAAATCCTGTATCGAGCCTTCACACCTAAAGTTGCTCGGCATGCGGGATAATTCTCTTACGATATAGCCATCCGGCCACGGCCTTGCAGATTCCATGTCATGAAAACAGATGCCGTAATTACCAATCAGCGGATAGGTCATAACAACTGCCTGTCCCGCATAGGACGGGTCTGTCAGCACTTCCAGATAGCCGGTCATAGAGGTATTGAATACAATCTCGCTAATGACCTCCCGTCTGGAACCTATACTCGTCCCTTCAAACACACGTCCGTCTTCAAGTATCAGAAAAGCTTTCATCATCGTCTCGTCCTTTCTTCCTGGCAAAAAAAAAAGAGAAATTCTCTTTTTGGTCTTTGGAATCTTTTGGTCTTTGAAATCCATATCTAAATTGTAAGGATTGTATCATATTAAAAAGATTTTTTCAACCTTTTTTCATTACCGATTTTTCACGAGACAAGGAACTTTCGTTTTTATTGTTTTTTTCAAAAATGCTTTCGAAAATGAAGTCCGGCACGCTCCACAGCGCGCCGGACTTCATGAAAATTTCTTAAAGAGCTACGATCTTCACTCTGCTTCCCTGTCCTTTATTTTTCAGTATCTTTTTATATTCCGTCAGATTCAAGTCAGGCACTTTGATAACCGCGGACGGATGAATGCCTTTGAATGCATCTGTGCCCACTGTTTCCAGGTCATAAGAGCGAATCACAATCTTATTCAGCTTTGAACAGCCTTTGAACGCAGACTTTCCAATGGACTTCACATTGCCCTGAATCGTAACCTTCGTAATCTTTTTATTATTTAAAAACGCGTTTTTTGTTACAGACGCAACCGTATAGCAGACACCGTCAATCTTAACGCCGCTGCTGATCCTAATCTTAGACGCTTTATCTGTCGTCTTTACAAACGCAAGCTCTGAAACATCTGTTTTGACCTGATAAGTCACCCCGTTATCTTTTAGGCGCGTCCCTTTTTTCGGCGCAAATCTTTCAGATTTCCCGGTACTGCCGTAGGTAATTACAGACTGCAGCAAAGGCGCGTTTCCCTCGCCGAAAATAAACATATTTCCGCGGTCTGCCTTGCTGCCCGCATAAGCAGTGTTTTTCAGGCTGCTGCAGGCAAAAAACGCATGTGAAGCAATATTTTCCAAACTGCGTGGCAATGCAATGCTTTCCAGTTTGCCGCAGCGTGCAAATGCCTTCTCGCCAATGCTGCGCAGCCCTTCATAAAATATGACGTTTTTCAGGCTTTCACAGCCGGAAAAAGCGTCCTGTCCAATGTGCTCCAGATTTTTGGAAAACGAAATATCCGAGAGGCCTGTGCAGTACTGAAACGCGAAATAATCAATATTTTTCAGGCTGTCCGGCAGTTCTATGCTTTGGAGGCTCTTACAGCCGGAAAAAGCATTTTCGCCGATATACGTCAGCCCTTCCGGGAACCTGACCTGTTCCAGGCTTTCGCAATAGGTAAATACATAATCCGGTATCGAAACAACGCCTTTTGGAATCGTAATGCTCTTTAAGCTTCTGCATTCCCCAAACGCGCCTTCTTTTATTTTAGTAATACTATCCGGCAGCGTTACGCTTTCTACCTTTTCCAATCCCATGAACGCACTGCTGCCAATGCTTGTAACCGGTTTGTCTTCTATTGTATCCGGTATGGACAAAACAGTGTCCGTTCCTTTGTAACCCGTAATTTCCAGTGTATGATCGGCAAGCGTTTTATATGTAAATCCTTCCCATTCCTGTTCTTTTACAGAACCGTTATCTAAAGCAGACACGCTGCTTTCGCTTTCTATTGGAGCAGCCTGCGCATGCTGCGCAAAGGCCGGCGCTGTTATGGAACCTGCTGCTGTGCATAATGCCAACAGAACAGATACAAATTTTAATTTCATATTTCCATTGTCCTTTCTTTATAAAAATTTTATAATCGTATTATACATGCAGCAGACAAATTATGCAATGGAAATAGATGGTTAAACGATTTCTAAATGCATAGGAACACTCTTATCTTTAGTTGTCGTAACAGTTCAGATAACCCTTGAACTGTTACGCATCCGGCCATTAAAAATCGCTTCGCGATGGGCCGGATGCCTGCAGTCACTACATTTTCATACGGTCTGCACAGTAAATGCGCAGACCTACCTGAACTGTTACTAGTTGTCAACTATTTTTCTTTATTTTTCTAAAGATTTTATTTACATTTCTTATCAATATGCTATAATAGAAATGCTAGGCAAATCAGAAAGTGAGATACCTCAAGATGATTAAATATTATAAGTTATTAGACACCCTCAACCGTCGCTCTATGACAAAAGAGGACCTGCGCCGACAAATCGGCGTATCATCTGCAACAATGTCTAAAATATCGGCGCATAAGGCAGTATCTCTGGATGTTATTGATAAAATATGCTGTGCTCTTAATTGCCAGCCAGGAGATATTATTGAGTATGTTCCGGCTGCAGATGCCGAACAATAAGGAGGTATTGCAATGTCAACATTACAAGAACTGTTACAAAAAGCGGATTCCTATAAACAAAAAATATCCTCTGCCCGGCCCTTGGCAAAAGAAGAACTGAAATCCTTGGATGATTATTTCCGCATTGGCTTTACCTACACCAGCAATGCCTTGGAAGGAAGCACCCTGACAATATCAGAAACAAAGATACTTCTGGAAGATGGCATCACTGTCGGAGGACGCCCGCTGAAGGATTGCTATGAGGCCGTCGGTCATGGGGCTGCTTATGACTTCATGCTGGAGTTGGCAAGGCAGCAGTACATGAACATCACAGAAGATACCATCAAGAAACTGCATCGCCTTTTTTACCAAAAAGTTGACGCTGATCAGGCTGGTCAGTACCGTTCCATCCAGGTTTACATTTCTGGCACGGAATATATACCCCCATCGCCGGAGGACATACCTCATCTGATGAAGCACTTGGCAGATCAGATACATTCCTCACGGTCTGCTCTGCACCCTATTGAGTTGGCAGCCATGGCACACAAGCGTCTGGTTGACATTCACCCGTTCATTGACGGGAACGGCAGAACTGCCCGACTCCTGATGAACCTTGTCTTGGTGAACGCTGGCTATGGTGTAGTGTCCATCCCACCTATTTTGCGAAACGATTATATCAATGCTCTTTCTGCTTCCAGACGTTTGAATGACATGGAGCCATTCTGCAAACTGATTGCCGAATGCGTGGTTGAGACAGAACGTGATTATTGTCGGCTGCTTAAGCTATAGCAAAACCAATATGAAAACTTTAAACACATATCATTTTATAAAACAGACAACGGCAGCAGTACAATATTTCATACTGCTGCCGTTTCTCATAAGCAACACTGGCTACCCTGCATTTCACAGAATTTTGCCTGGCTCTGCTCCGCAATGATCTTCTGTGCTTCTATGACAGCCTATATTCAGCTGTCTGTCCTTACTCATGCATTCGCCCTCACTGCAGTGAATCTCACCACACATTAATTTTCA
>CAOKJJ010000130.1 GCA_948468465.1 uncultured Eubacterium sp.
TTTGCAGATATGGGCTGCATGACCTTTCCCGGAAAACTTTTCATTTGCCTTATACACGCCGCATATTTTGCAGTAATGCCCATGCGGGAGTTTTTTCTTTTTTGCCATCTGCCATTCATCCTCCATTGTCCTCTGCATCTGTCCATGCATGATTCCAGAATCATTCCAGCCATTCCGGCGGCAGCATGAACTTCCCTCCGCTGTCTCCAATATTTTCAATCCCTAAATATTCCGCAACCGGGCTGGCCAGAAGTTCATCTTCGGTATAAGAATCCAGCATCATAAAATCAAAATCCCAAAAATATGTATTCTCGTAATAATGCAGATCCTCAATCCGCTCCAGTTCCTCCCGCCAGCTTAACCTGACCAGAGCTTCCCCGTCATCCGAATATTCCCGTTCATCAGGGTATGCCCCGCGCAGGGTTTCCACCACATAATCCCTCTGGCAGGAAAGCGGCTCCTGTGTCCGGATTCCAAGCCTGTCTGCAGTTTCAAGCCTCAACTTTATCAAAGAATACATGACGTACTCCATGACAAGCTCCGGCACAAACTCATATTCCGATTCCAGCAGCGCTTTCAGTCTGAGAAAAACCTTCCCCATTTTTGCAGCCGGATAATTCTCTGGAAAAAACTCCCGTACCGCACTGCAGAAATCGAAATCATCTTCCTGCGCTTCTTTTCCCCTGCCCGTTTCATAATTCACAATCTCATTTCTGACAAGATCCAGTATATTCCGGTTCAAATACCATGCAATAAGGGCATCTGCCTTTTTATCATCTGTATATTTATGTGGCAGCTTCAGCATTTCCAAATCCTCCGTGCAGACTTTTTATATACAGTTTACCACAGTTTCTCTTACAGCACCACATTAAAAAAGCTGGCTGGATTTTATTTTTTCTTCCAGAAAGGTTCCACGCTGCCTGTCCATTCGGCTTTATATCAGAGGTTATTTTTCCCGCAAAAGTTATCCCGCTTTGCGGGATAACCTCAAAGGGCAAGTTTCGCCGCGTGGCACAGAAACCCGCTGGCGCGGATTTCTGCTTACGGGCAAAACTTGATGGGGATTCCGCTCCCCATACCCTCGGCTGCATATTCTGGCGAATATGCAGGATCTGGCTCCTGTTAAAACAGTTGCAGCGCACTGAAAAACCGGTGCGGGAAAAGAAAGGAAGGCATTCATTTATGGCAAGGCCAAAAAAAGAAAAAGAACTAAAACGGAACCACCGTGTCACGCTCCGCTTTACGGATGTGGAATATGAAGTTATTGCAGAAAACGCAAAAGACGCAAAGATCCCTCTTGCAGAGTATACACGCTTGCAGGCTCTGAATAAAAAAGTAACTGTAAAATATGAAATCGTGGCAGACGTGCCAGAACTTAAAAAACTGATTGCAGAGTTTGGAAAAACCGGAAGCAACCTGAACCAGATCGCCCGCCATCTGAACCAGGGCGGCCCGCAGTCTGCGGAAATGCTGAAATCCATCCGGCAGTGCATGGCAGAAATTTACACGATGAAATATGAAGTCGTAAAAATGGCAGGCAGCTTTGCCGCCGATGCGCAGCATACAGGCAGTTCCAAAGGGCACCCTCATGGCGGCACTGAAACACATAACAGTTAATACGATACGCTCCCTGCCAGTCTTATAAAATATTGCTTCCTGTGTATTATGATGTTTCATGTCCATTCCGGCTGTTACAGAAAGCAGCTGATTATGCGAAGCCAGCCGCCACAAACCTGCATAAAAGGTTTATGACGGCTGTTTCCTTACGTAACATTTTACTTTGCTGCAAGTTCTTTTTTCTGCTGTTTTATACGGTCTGAAACCTGGCAAGCTGCTCCACTTCTGCAACACTGAGCCCGGAACCAATGGCAACTTCCTCAACTGTCAGCTTTCCAATTTTCAGCAGCCTTACTGCAGTCCCCTTTGCAGCTTCTTTTTTAGCTTCATCCCTTAACCTCCTGGCTTCTGTTTCGATCAATGCGCCTCTCATGATATCACCTACGCCTTTCTGCACATTTTCATACTTCTGCGCAATTTCTTTTATAACATCACCCGTTAAATCAATAATCGTCCGCTTGTCAAATGCCCCGACCACTCCCCGGCGTTCCAGTCCGTCAAGCCTTTCCAGGATACTCTGGTACTCTGATTTTAACTCTTCCAGTTTCTGCCCGCTGCTGTTATACTCCGGAAAGCTTTTCTCATATGAAAAAATATAAAATGGAATCAGAAGCAGCAGGCGTTTTTCAAATATATCATCCAGTGTATAATTCTGTACTTTCATAACCGGCACATCATACCGGACTGTCCCTCCCGGTGTAATGATGACATATTTCATTTTGTCCGGCGTATTTTTGTATGTCCTAAGATACAGCACTGCCGTATTTGGAAATGTCACCGTCAGCGTTTCTTCCGTAACTTCCCCTTCATCCAGCGCTATCTGCGCATCGTATTCAAAAAGCCGGACTGTGATCCTGCCATCCGGCAGGCTGCTTTCACATTCAAGATGGTACTTTTTTATTATCCTTCCAGTGATCCTGAAATTAGTGTCTGTTATCCGCTCTTTATCAGCTGCATCCTGCTGGTCTATAAAATGTTCGTTGGGAAGGAATTCAATCTTTTCATCCCCGGTATATTCTTCCCCAAAAATCTCGTTGATCACTGGAATGATCAGCTTCCTGCAGTCATTTAGTATTGTCCGGAATGCACCGTCATATATATTGCCCATATTAATTACCCCGCCTGCTTTCGCTTGCTTTCTGATTTTATAATACCATCTTTTCATTTCAAATTCAATCAGCTATACACAATGCCATATACTATTTTCTGTTACTGATATAAGATTTTCTGGATACAAACATATATTGATAAAGGCGCCAGACTGCAGCACTGCATAAGATAAATTAAATGGAAAAGCCCTGTTTTCAATGAAACAGGGTGAGGCTTTACATTACTGTTCATTTTTATAACATCTCATATACACTAAACTGCGGTTAACCCCATCCCCCTGTCCTCTTCCCATAAAATAACACTTTTCTGCTTCCCGGAAGTATACAGCAGATGGATTTTTGTGTCAATGGCAGGGGCTCCGCCAGCTCCTCCGTCGCTCCATTGACACAAAAATCCATCTGCTGTTTATAGCGCCTAAGCAGAAAAGCCTTATTGTGAACGCAGGGTTCATTCCGCTTATTTTTTATTCCACAGGCTTTCCGTTTCTATTACCCGCAGCTTTTCCTGTCTGCGCCGGGTTGAGGCCATCCCCATCCCTGTTTTTAGGCCATTCCCGCATGGTTCCAGTATAAAAGATTACCACACATTTTCCACAGCATGCCGTCTGTACCGCCAGTCTGTCCACAGCACGCCCGCATAAAACAGCGCGGATATGGATACAAACAGGCTAAAAGCAGCCGCTTATAATCCCCCTGCTTTCCATTTCTACGCGGAGCCGCCTGAGAATCCTGTCCCGGCGTTTCCGTATGCTTTTCCGGCTGCACCCGTATGACCGCGCGGCATCCGTGACTGTCATTTCCTCAAAAAAGAGCATCCACAGCAGCCGTATGTCCTGTTCCGGCAGGCAGCCTACGCTTTCACGGAGTTTTTCCATGCAGGCTGCTCTTATTGCATTTTCTTCCGGCGTGTTTTCCCAGTACCCGCCGGGGATGGCCGGGTGGATATTTTCGCCCAGCGTTTCAAGGCTGCAGACGCCGTGCGCCCGTTTTTTCTCCATCTGGTACCTCTCCCTGCGCCCTGCCCGGTGCCATTCCAGGTAAACTTCCCTTGTCACTTCCACGAATGTCCCGCTGTCTGCCCGCAGCATGTATTTTTCCCGTTCGGAGGGCTTTTTTCCACGCATTTTAATTCCTCCCTCATGCTGTCCCGTTTCCGGCGTGCATCCTGGCGAGCGATTTTGCAAGGATTCTGGAAACAGCCGAAACCGTAATGCCGAGTTCTTCCGCTATCTGCCGTTCTGTTTTCTGCTCCAGGTAAAACAGTACAGTTGCCCGCCGCTGCCTTTCTGTCAGCACAGATAAAAGACCTTCCACAGTTTCCGCCCGGATAATGCCGTCCAGCGCACTTTCCGCACCAGATCCGGAGTACAGTCCTCCCCATTCCTCTGATGCGGCGCTGTACGACACACTCCATCCCTGTTCCCTGGAAGCGAGGTTGCGGAACAGGCGGTCCTCGCCCTCAAGCACAAGGCGCAGGTACCACGCCTCCCCGTCAAACATCCTGCCGCCGATGCTGCACGGGCTGCTGCCGGAATCATAGCAGTACCCGCTGCATGCATGGATGCGGAACACGGTTGCACCCCTGCCCGCATGGTAAACAGCGTAGCCGTTCCTGTAGGCCGCTATCCCGGCGCTTTCCCCTATTTTCCTTTCCGCGATCAGCTTTCCGGATGACCGTAGTTCCCGCGCTGTCGGCGTTTTCTGTCCTGACGGTGCAGTTTCCGCCATGTTTTTCAGTTCCCTTAATGTCAGCATGCCAGCCGCCTTTCCACGGGCGGCCGGAAACATGCTGCATACACAGGCCAGAAAAGGCAGCGGAAAACAGCTTCCGGCGCACCCGTTTTTTTTACGGGGTCCGAAGCCCTCCCTGCTGCCTTTTCCATGCCGCAGCCCGCCTTTATGCGGTTATGGGATGCGGCATACATGGAACGGCGGCGGATTTTCCGCACTGTCCTGTCCCATGCTGCCAGTCTACCTTATCCGCGCAGTATTTTCCCTGGCAGATGTGGTGGAATTACCCACCATACATGTTGGATTTAATCTGTTTTTACCCCTGGCGGTTCTTTTCCAGGGCATCCGCCAGAGCGTTCACAGTCTGCGCCACAACTGCCTGCTCCCCTTTTTCCATGCGGCTCATGCGACTTAAAATGCTTTTTATGTGCCTGTCCCCGCTGTCCGGCTTTTCCTCCCGGCAGAGCAGGCTGCCCGCATCTGCGCCGAGCGCCTGTGCCAGTTTCCGGAATGTCTCCACGTACATTTCCGTCAGCCCTCCCTCAATCCGGCTGACCGTATTCGGGCTGATGCCCGCTTTTTCCGCAAGCGTTTCCTGTGACATCCCCGCCGAAAGCCGCAGTTCCCTTATGCGGCTGCCGAGGCGGATCAGCTCCTGTGATTCTGCACGGTTCCCCAAAATCTCCCCTCCCTCCGGTTCCGGCCTGCCGGCGGTATCCTGCCATGGTCAGCAGCAGCCATAAAGGCCATAAAGATCGTGGTTCACTTCCGCACGGTAGTAGCTGCTGATTGTAAGTGACGAATTATAAAGCGCCGTCAGAAGATATGCTTTGATATTGCGGATTTTCCCCGTGTGCTTCTGCATGCAGCCTATCACGTACTCAATATGCGAATGCGCCAGCTTCATAAAGCGGCCCTTTACAACGGATGCCGGCTTTTCCATCCCGGCAATCCGGACTGTCCCCCTGTCTGAAACAAGCATTGTATCCGCCATCAGTTCCACAAGCTCATCCACGCTTTCCATATCCTGGGGCCTGAAACACTGGTAATCAATGTTTTCCCTGATGCATTCACGGTAAACATCTATTTTTTCTCCGCATCCATCAGTCCCATCCATCCCGCTGTCTGGATGTATGCCGCCCTGTACATACTGGCTGGATGTACAGGATTGATAAGATTGATATGATTGATAAGACTGACATACAGCAGAGAAATCAGTTTCTTTTTTTTCAGTCTTACTGTACTCAGTATCATTACGCTTTGAATCCCGCTGTTTTGGCGTTTCGGTTTCCACAATTACAGAATCCTGCCTTTCATAGATCCGTATCTCCGGCTCCTGGCAGGACGGTTCGAAAGCGGCCTCAAACTTCTGACAGGACGGCCAGGAAGCGACCTCCGGCTCCCGGTTGCATTCCGTGCCGCTGCTGTGCGGCTCTGTTTTCTGGCTCCACAAAAGTTCCCGCACCATGGCTTCCACTGTTTTGTCAGCAAAAACCTGTTCCTGGCCGTCGGTTTCTGGTCTGCTGCTGTCAGAATAAGGGTTCTGCAGCCCCTTCCATGCAGCAGGTTCCGGCTGTATCCCGCCATTACAGCATCCGTGCCCTTTTTCCGGCACATGTATTTCCGGTGAAAAACAGATGTCCCGGCCTGAATTTTGATTTTCAGCTATGGAATTTACAGCCGGACGGCTGTTATCCACAATATCCACGTTATCCACAATGTCCGCATCACTTTCAATACCCAAAACGGTTCGGGCTGCATTTCCGCACAACGGCATCCCATACTCTGGTATTTCTGCACCGGAAGACGCATCCGCTTCCAAATCCCACCAGTTCTCCTCATACATGCTGTTTTCTTCTCTGCTGCATGCGCCGGCATCTGTTTCCGCGTATCTTTCATTCTCCGGTATGATTTCCCCGTACATCTGCCAGTTTGTATCCTGGCCTTCCTGTATTTCAGGTATAACGGCTGCGGCATCTGTATTTTCTGCATCCGCATTTACTTTCGGCATTTCCCCGGCAAAGTCAGCCCGTCCCTCCAGCTCTGCCGCTTTTTTCCCGGATAAGTCCGGGCTCCGCGGAATGTCTGCTGCCTGCGTCTGTATCCGGCATGTGCCACCCGATCCGTTTTCACTGCCGCCGTTTCCTCTTACCATAAAATTTTTTACATAAATCCGGTTTGGCCTGCCAAGCCCGATCCGCTTTTTCTCGATCAGCCCGATGCCGTCTGCAGTGTCCAGTTCTTTCATCAGGCGCACTGCTTTCTGTGACTGGCAGCCCATGACCCCCATCACGTCCTCCACTGTAAAAATTATGTATGCGCGGCCCTGGCTGTCGAACCACTGGTTGCGGATGCTCAGTCCCAGGCGGTCAAGCATCATGCCGTACAGCACCTTTGCCTCACAGGAAAGCGCCTGGAAATGGCTTTCCGTAAACAGTGCCTTGGGTATCCGGTAAAAAGTGTACTGTTCTGTTTCCGCTGCCGTAAAATAATCAAACTGAATATCTGCCATGATAAATCCCTCTCTTTCTGATATATAAAACAGAAAGCGCATCCTGCCGGCTTTCTGCTGCCATAAACAGAAAAAAGCAGGGGACGGCGTTCCTCTGCTTTTTCTGGTTTTCCCATATTCTTTTTTCTATAAACAAAAAGAAGCAGGGGACAGTCCGCTCTGCTTCTTTCCTTTATTTCCTACATAATTACATTTTCAAATAACATTTCCGGATTCCGCCCTCCGCAGACACCCCGCCGGAAGAAAATACCCGTTCCTTCACTTTTCAACCTGCCAGCCCGTAATGCCGCAGGGTATGCCCGGTAATGCCCCCAGGCTGAAACTTTTCATTTTAATATTTTTGAAATTGTACTGCTTATCGTCTGCCTGCCGTAACTCCCGTTATTTCCGACACGCAGCCTGCGGCCAGAACAAACAGCAGCAGAAACAGTTTTGCCATGCGGAATACTAACTTTAATGCCTCCAATGCTGCCCGTGAGATCCATTTTGATATAGTAAACAATATCATCACGGCCTTTCTTAAAAAGATACAAGCCATATACCATCCCTCCATTCAGGCTGCCAGCCGATCCTGTCAATAGCAGGGGCTGCCTGATATAAACCCTTATTCAGGGCTTACAGCCCCATGGCTGCAATACACAGGCTGCCGAATGCTGAACATACCCGTATGCCTTTTCATGCTTATCTGAACCTATTTCCGTGTGCGGGCCGTTGACCTCCAACATCCCTTCCAGTACAAATCCATGCTGTATAAACTGCCATGCTGCAAAATATGCACCTATGCAGCAGACTTCCATATCTAAAAGATTATCCGATATTTCACAGGCTTCAATGGAATGCGTCTGGAACAGGACTTCATAGCAGCCTGCCCCGTCATTCCATTTTCTGATGATAACCCCGTCCATCAGAATTTTTTTCAAATCCTTAAGATACAATTTACCTTCCATGCTTCCTCCGGCAACATCCCTGTATATTGTTTAAAACCGTATCCAGACACGCTGTTAATTTTCAGGCTGCCGGATATATGCAGATGGCATTTTCCTGATACTCCACCTGAAGCCGTTTTCCAACAAAGAACCCTGCTTTTTCCAGCCATTTCCCTTCCATGCTGATTTTAGGACGCTCCGGATAATAAAGTGACCCGCCATGCCACGCAGTCTGTTTCACATGTATGGAAGATGCAACTTTTATCTGTTTATTCTTTACATCTTCCATATCCCGGCTGCCTTCCATCCCTGCCAGGTATGTATCTGCAGGCTCATGCACCGCCAGCGGCTGCCCCTCATCCACAGCATGGCTTATAAAAATATATCTGTCCCTGTAACTCACCTGCAGCTTATCCCCGATATGAAATCCGATCTGCTCCAGCCATTTTCCCTCCATGCTGATTTTAGGACGGTCGGCGTGTGAGCATGAATGTAATACTTTTATTGATTTAATCTTCTTTCCGGACTGGCTCTGTTCCAGATTAGCAGTTTTCTTTCCTTGCATTCAATACCTCCTCATGATAAAATTAAAACAGGACTAAATTCAGCGTCCCCCTTGCTGTTGGGTTCTTTCTGATTTAGTCCTATTATATCAGAGCCATAATGCATACACTGGATTACATAATGGAGCGGTATTTCCCCGTCTTTCCATTTATCTGCACTATAAGCACTTGCCGTTTTGCATTCCAGCCCCGCGTCTTCTCCAACAACAAGCCGGTCAACATCTGCGATCATAAATGGATGCTCCACACTGCGGTACATATAATTGGAACGTCTTACCTTTACCCCCGCAGCTTCCATAAATCTTTTTGCTACATAATCTTCCAGATCATGCCCCTGCCGTACTGCCTCACTGTCCTGTTCTGTAATTTCACCGCTTGTTTTTTCCTGAAACACTTTCATCGGACTGCTGAACGGATTCATTCCGCAGACTGCCGCTGCATCAGAACCGCCTATCCCTGTTTTCCTCAGATGCAGCCATTCAGCTGTATCCATATCTGCTGTTGCAGTTTTTTCACACATATCCCTTTTCCTCCTGTAAAATGCCAAATTACAAAGGCAGAACCCCTTTATACGAGTCCTGCCCTGTCTAATTTATATTTACTGCCATATACTTCCTCTGAAACCGCCCGTAAAGATACTTTTCATGAACGTATTTTCACCACAGATACCCAGTCTTATGCAGACATTGCCATCTGATACGCCTTATCAATCAAAGGATTCCCTTCCACTGTTTTCAGGAACAGGTTTTCCCTGTAATTTTTTGTTTTGCGTATAGGTTCTGCATGCGTGGCGAAATCAGAAACTGCATTGACAAAGCGGTATCCGTTCCGGCCAGTCTCCTTTAAATCCGGCGCATCAAAATATCTTGCTTTCATATCATTCAGCAGAATAAGGTTATTTTTCTTCTGTGCCGCACTCATATCCTCCGTGACTGGGAAAAACTCTGAAAAATATTCCATCACTTTCCTGTCCGTCAGATGCTTATGCGCCAGTTCGTCCACACCTTTCCCCATTTCCGCCATATACCTTTCTGCAAACTGCAGTGTCATCCTTGCATCATCAATCCTGTCCATAATATTTGACGTGTGCTTCGTCATCCATGTACGCTTTGCATTACGGAAAGCCAGGTTCAGCGTATTCTGGCATACTACACGTACCGGTGTCATTGCCGCCTTAATGGAACAGCTCCCGTCATGTGAGTTCATAATGACAAAATACGGCATGATCTCATCCCCGGCAATAATAAACCTCTGCGGCAGACGCGCCAGGATAAACGTGCGTCTTCCCCCTTGTAAAGCCCCGGCTGTCTCATATGTAACGCCACCGCCGAGCAGTTCATCTGTAAAGGCAAATGCTTCCTCATTCTGCACGACCTGATAACGGTCACTGACTACGCCGAACACACTCTGGTCAGTATCCCGTACATTTGCCCTGTACCCCGGTACCAGAATCCCGCCGTCCGTATATACATTCTGCTGAACTACTTTCCAGTCCAGACCTGCAAGCCGTATGGCTTCCTTTGAATCCGGTACATCCTGTACGAACGTGCCAATTCCATGCCACGGCTTTTCCCTTACAGAAAACATGGTTTCTACATTTGCTGCCATGCTCACTTCCCTCCTTCCAGTTTTCCTGCTGCCCATACAACCAGTCTGGCTGCTGCTTTACCTGCTAGTTTCAAAATCTGGATTGCTGTTTTCATGATAGATTATCCTCCTTTTTATTTTGCATTGAATCTGACACTATTTTTGCATCAGATCATGCTCTGTTGTATTGATTACAGGAAAATAATATATCAATGAATTTTTGTGCTTTCATATTTTTATTCCAACAAAAAAAGACTGCCATTATTTTGACAGTCCCACTTTTGTTACTCTTAATAAAACCAAATTAATATTCTTAGTCTTAAACTCTATCTGTAAATCATACGTTCATCTATCATTCTACAGCATTTTTTACATCTGAAATGTCTAAACATTTTTCTCTTCAAAATTTCCATTATTCCTAATCTTTTCTGGCAATATGGACATCTTCTTATGATAAATTCTGGTAATGCCACAACCTTTCCAGAACTTATAACTTTTTTCACTCCTAATACCTGTCCCATCATAAATATAGAATGCTTCTGTCCTTCTATATTTTCCCAATTCATTAGTTTTTTACCCATGAATGGGGTTTATCCCCACTCTTTCTTGGACATCTTCCTGGATCAGGTCTCCCCGCAGAAGCACTTCGGGCTGTTTTCTTTCCACAGCATGTACATATCCAATTTTGACTTTTATATGCCATTATATTTTCCTCCATTCTGTTCTCATTCAGATTTCTTTCTAATCCTTGCACAAATTATTACTGCCTGATTACTTATAGCTGGTATACGCTTTATCTTTGCTCACATCCCAATACACACGTTTTTTGCAGTTAGGGCAAACTTGATTACCACTTGATTTTCCCAACATATTTGTATCACTTCTTTTTGTTTTCAAAAGCTTACCACATGGACAAACTATATCAACCATTACAGATGCCATAATTCCACCTCCTCTCATTCATTTACATCAAATTTCTCAATTTTCTTTATACTTTTGATGTTCATTCCTATAGCCAGACACATATACAAATCGTTATCGCAATTATCACAGCGCAAAATAAAATCGTTTTTCGAACACATGCACTGGTCTTGTCCTCATATTCCCAAGCTCTTTTCTGATTCTGGTCAACTTCACCAGATAAATACTGATGGGATACTCTTTTTAAAATTTTTTTTGAATCCTGAAACCTGTCATATCCTAATCTCGTTGTTTCATATGTATCTTTCACATTATCCAGAATCTTTACAACCTTATCCATTGAATTATCTGTATCACTCATTTATATTCCCCAAACATGCATAACTATTACCACTATACATATTGCAAAAACAGCTATTTTGATAACTTTGCATATCTTTCTGGTCTTTTCATACTGCAGCCTTGCTTCTTCATAATATTTTTCTCCCGAAAAGATACTTACGATTCCATCAAAGTTGTCTGCCACTTTTTCAATATATTTCCTTACTTCATTATGATTCATTTTTATTCTGTCCTCATAATTTGGATTCAAACTGATTGCAAGTTGCTAATGCAATCATAGGAATCCCTTTGACCAGACACTTGTTTTTTGCCGCCGAATCAGTTATATACCACATTCCTTTTCCAACCGCAGGCTCTATTACCGCATTTACAGGATCATACCATTGCCTGCAAAATGCACATTTTGGCGTCTTATCATTGAATAGCATTTTACCCATTCCTTAAACCTCCTTTTTTCATTCGCCTTTTCTCTCTATTTATTGCCTGTTTATTTTTATAATCTGCCTTATCCGCCTATCAGAATAACCAAATTTCTGTGCCAGTTCCCTTACATTTTTACCGTTATAATGAACTCCTATATATGTACAGATATATTCCTGGCTATATAGCTGCTTTGGAAAAATAACCTGCTGCCCTTTGAAAAGTTTGTGTATCTTAACTGCCGTATCCACATCAATAGACTCCGCGATTTCTTTATAAATATTTGATAAGCTATCTGCTTCCATAAGCCTACATCACCCTTTCAAACACTGTCTATCGAAAACAATCATTCTTTGTCGATTATGCTAATTCTATTCTTATTGCATTGAAAACATAACTAATAAATTTCATTGAAATTTTCATGATATTTTTCCCTCCTCGCAATCATTTTTCATATCAATACTTATTTGTACCTGGAAATAATATATCATTGAAAAAAAAAGAACTATATTTTTATCTCCCAGATAAATGGATAAATGACGAAAACAGGACCGCAGCAGCCCTGTTTCAATCATAATCTTTTTATTTAGATTTCATCATTTTTGAATTTAAACCAAACAAACCACTATTATCCCATCCATCTCCAAAATTTGATAAACCATTTTACATGCTTTAATTTCCTGTCCCATTTCTTCTTATTCTTTTCTTCTTCAACATCAGGATCAATCCCACTTTTAATATTGGAGATTCCTTGCCCTACAGCCCCTAAAAATGTAAGTATTAATAAAACATCTATAATTGTAAAGATAGTCTTATGGCTTTCATAATAAAATGAAATTACCCATATTGTAGGAAAAACAGCCAATCCGATTGAATACATCTCCCTTAAATTCGGATTAATCGATGATAATACCGACCCAATTCCTCCAATTACAAAAACTGCTGCATACACATAAATAAATTTATCCACATATTCTGCAAGAAAGTACTAAATTATTGCAGCTGCCGAATACACCAATCCTTTGATGAACCTATACTTGCGCTTTTTATGCTTCTCTTTTTTCATTTTATTATCCCAATAATCCTCAATGATTCCTATTATGAAAAATCCTATAATAATCTTTACCAACATTTCACTTTCACCTTTATATCTAATCTAAATAATTTACTGAAACTTTGTAATTCATTTTCAGTGATACAATATAAACGATATCCAATGAAATATCTATGTAATTTTTCATTAAGATTTTCCATACACCATTCTCAAAATCCTGCTTCAATTATTATATATCCAACAAAAAACACCTATTTAATACAATATAAACCAATTTAGACCACTTTTTTATGAAAAGGAGAATACTTGAAATGTTTCAATACGAACCTGATTTGCTCACACGCAAACAATGCCAAAATCTTCTACATGTCAGCAAATCAAAAATGCTGAGCTTAATTCACGACGGTTCCATTCCCGCAAGAAAAATTGACGGGCGGTTCCGGATCGAAAAGACAGATCTGATTGACTTCATAGAAAGCTACAGTTACTGGTATTAAGCATAGAAGACCTGTAGGACAGACTATGCTGCTATCCTACGGGCCTCTTTCAAAATTGCTGTATATTATTCATTCCTTTTCAGCACCTCATCCATAATCTGATTCATTGTCACTACGCCCCGCTCCACCGAATCGTCAAAGGAATGTCCATATATATCCGTTGTAGTCGATACCTGCTTATGCCCTCCTAATTTAGCAACGTCCACTGCACTCATTTTTGTCATGAGCATACTGAGATTTGTATGCCGAAGGTCATGATAACGGATATGCTTAAAACCATTCTTTTCAAGAAATATTTTATACTCATTGCTCAAAGAATTCGGATTCCAGGGTTTTCCGTTATCATGGCAGAATACAAACTCCCTATCTGTATCATATTCCCTCTGCAGCAATTCCCGCATTTCCTCCTGACGGTGCTTTACCCGCTCCAGACAATCATACAGCCAGTCCGGTATCCCTACTGTCCTGATTTCTTTATTTTTCGTTGATTTCCGCTCTACCACAGTGCCCTTTGCTGTCGTCCGTACCTGACATATCTTTATTTCCCGGCTCTCTAAATCCACATTTTCCCATTCCAGAGCACAGGTTTCCTCACGTCTGCAGCCACACCAAAATGCCAGGTTTACAGCAATCTCAAGATCATAACGTCCGCTCAGCCGCAAAGCAACCAGCAGATCTCTCGCCTCCTCCGGCGAATATATTTCATGGTTAAATTCTTCTACCGGATAAGGTTTTATAGCATCTACCGGATTCTTATAGATACCATATATTTCTTCCTCTGACATCATATAATCAAATAGTGTATGCAGATGTGTCCGGTGCTTATTGACCGTTTTTGCGCTTAACCCTTTCTCCGTCTTCAAATATGCCATATATTGCCGGATCACAGATGTGTTCAGCTTATCTGTCCTGACATCACCAAAATATTCCAGCATGTGCCTCTGCAGATTGCGGGTGGATGTCTGCGTAGTCTCCACATTCTGCACATCACCGATATTTGTATTCCAATTATGAAATAATTCTTTCAGTGTAACCTTATTCGGCTTCTGCAGAATTTTCTTATCCCTCTGGCTTTCATGATTTCTCAAGAACTTCCGCGCTTCGGTCAGATTACCCTCAATCACTTTCTTGCTTTTTATAATTCTGCCCCGGTCATCCCTGCCATAATACAAATCCACCCTGAATTTTTTTGGATTCTCCTTGCATTGGTAAATATTTGCTTCCACTTTTTCCCATGTCACTGCCATTATATTTCTCCCTCATCTTTCCAGCGGAAATATATTTTTCGTGTGCTTTCAAAAGTTTGTGCTTTTTTGTGTGCTTTTCCATTATAACACAGAAAAAATCCCTTGAAAACCTTATGTTTTCAAGGGATTTCCCGACGTGCGTGAGAGGATTCGAACCCCCGACACCTTGGTCCGTAGCCAAGTGCTCTATCCAGCTGAGCTACACACACATATTACAATATATTTGTTACTGTCTTACCGACAAGAAATATAATATCACATTAATTCCTGCAAGTCAACACTTATTTCTCCATTTTTCAGAATAAACGCATGAATGGATATTCCCTAATTGCCATCTAATTATTTGG
>CAOKJJ010000131.1 GCA_948468465.1 uncultured Eubacterium sp.
GCAATTTTTATCGTTTCCGTCACCTCCAGCCTTCAACTAAATTATCGGAAAAATCAGTAGGATTTCTAATGTCTGCTTCGTGAATGGTTAATCTGGCTTCGTGAATCGCAGATTTTTATTTTTCAAATCCAAACCGCTCTTATTATTCCCCTTAAAGCGGCACATAGCCGATACATAGAAACGGAAACTGCTGCATATGGAATCATCTTCCTTCGATACGTCGGATGCCACGTACATTTCCATCACGTAATGCACATCGGCAAATGCCTTTACAATCGCTTCCTGTATGGCATCCGCACAATCTGCGTCATTATACAGCAGCGTTTTTGCGATATGGTACATCGTATCTTCAGACCGGATAATGATCTCTCCCAATTGTTCCTTTTTCATAATGTCCTTTCTGCCGGCCAGCATGTTTTAGTATTTACATAAGTTAGATGTATGAGATTTGAAAATGGTCTCTGAAAATTGAAAAATTTGTAACAGTTCAAGATTTATCTGAACTGTTACAAATTTTTTTAAGAAAGAACTGCCAGCTCCAGTGCACAGCAGATCATGCTGTCCAGATTTTTTTCCCGCTGTTCGTTGGTCAGCGCCTGATCACTGTGAATGCTGCTTCCTGCTGTAAGGATGCCTAATGCCTGCTTTCCTGCCCTTGCCGCGGTGCAGTATAACGACAGCGTCTCCATCTCCTGTACGAGTACGCCCATCTTTGCCCAGATTCCTTTTTCACCGGCCTGGTCTTCGTAAAAGACGTCCGAACTAAGTACATTGCCCACATGGCAGCGAAGCTCATGTGCCTGTGCATAAGCGGCGGCATCACGCAGCAGGCTGAAATCCGCGACTGATGCAAAGGTGCCCGGAAGATGGTACTGCGCCGCAAAATTAGAATTGGTACAGCAGCCCATCGCAAGGATAAGATCACCGACGTCTACCTTTTTATGAATTGCTCCCGCCGTGCCGATGCGGATAATGCGCTGGACATCATAGTTGTTGAACAGCTCATATGCATAAATTCCCATAGAAGGGATGCCCATGCCGCTTCCCTGGACAGATACCCGCTGTCCCTTGTAAAATCCGGTATACCCGTACATGCCCCGCACCTGATTGTAGCAAAACGCGTCCTCCAGGTAATTTTTTGCGATATAGGATGCCCGCAGGGGGTCGCCCGGCATTAAAACCGTTTTTGCAATTTGTCCGTCTTCCGCCTCGTTATGGAATGTTTTCATCTTCGATTCTCCTCTTCTTATTTTATCTAAAATCCCACAAACGATATCCGCCGCGTTTACGGTTAGTTATAAAACACTGCCCTTGCTACCTGCTCTTCCTGTGCAGACTGATCTCATACAGATCCGCCCCCATATACAGCTTCTGGGAAAGCACCGGCTTGTCGTACTGCGTATACAGCTCTTCTTCCAGGATTAACAGCGGGTCGCCCTGCGGAATATGCAAAATGTCTGCAAGGCGTTCCCTGGCGTGCACGATACGCAGCCTGGTATCGCTGTAAAGGCTGTCTGACTGTAAAAGCTGTGTGTAGAATTCATACACGCTGTCTGTATTTTCCAGATCTACCCGCCCTTCGTCTAATATTTCATGCGGCATATAGACCATTGTAAACCCGACTGGCGTTTCCCTGCTGTAATACGTAATGTCTATGACGGCGACAATACTGGACTGCCTGAGCTTTAACACCTCCTGGTGCTTGTGTGTCGCCGGCTGAAAGCCGATCGTCGTAACGGTATGGTCGATCGGCTGGACGCAGAAATCAATGATCGGGTTTCCGACCTTTTCCAGCCCGTTCGACTCCAGGTTCTGGCAGGATAAGACGATATTTCCTTTGCCCTGGTGGTTGCTGATCAGCCCGTCCTCCTGCAACAGCAGCATTGCCTGACGCAGCGTGCCCCTGCTTACCTGAAACTGTTCCGCTAAGATATTTTCTCCAGGCAGCTTTTCTCCAGGCTTGTATTTCCCGTCCTTAAGCCATTGGCAGATTGTTTCGTATACGGTTACATATAGTGGGATTTTTACATTTTTTTCTTTTAACAGGTTGTTCATAACTGGTATATACTCCTTCCATATCTTGTCCTACTGGAAGTATATACTTATTTTACCAGTATGACAAGTATTTTGGGCTGTAATCCTCCAGTTTTTATGCTCATTTTGTAACAGTTCCGATAATCCTTGAACTGTTGCCTTATTTTGTTCCTTTAGTCTACCAGCGTCCCAAGCGCTTCCGGGCCTTTGACCCGTTTTCCGACAAACAGCAAAATCAGCAGCGTAATGATATATGGCAGCATCTGCACGATCTGGGATGGAATCGCAAAATCTGTCAGGTAAAACCGTGCTGCCTGTGCTACGGCAAATACCATCCCTGCTCCAAGCGAGCCTGCCGGCTGCCAGCCTCCGAAAATATTTGCCGCAAGCCCCATAAATCCACGCCCGGCTGTCATATCCGTAACAAACAGGTTGTTCTGGGACAGTGACAGGTACGAGCCGGCAAGCCCCGCAATGGCTCCTGCCGCCATCATGGCAATATAACGGTAACGATTGACATCCACTCCGGCTGTCTGTACCGCGTGCGGCTGATCGCCGATGGCACGGTAGCGCAGACCGTATTTTGTCTTGTAAAATAAAATCCAGACTGATGCCACAATGGCAAACATCACATATAAATACGGCGACTGGTCTTTAAATAAGGCGCCAAGAACCGGAATCTTGCTAAGTACCGGAACCGTCAGGCTGGATACCGCGGCTACCGGGTCAGACATGCCCTCCTTATGCCAGACCGCTTTTAATAATACGGCGGTAATGCCGCTGGCAAACAGGTTGATGCCGACGCCGACTACGGACTGGTGCGCTTTCCATTTCAGGCAGAACAGCGCATAGATCCATCCAAGCAAAGCGCCCGCAGCGATCGATGTCAGTATGCCTGCGAATGCAGAGCCTGTAAAAAACGAACCTGCCACACCCGCAAATGCGCCAACAAGCATCATGCCTTCCACACCCAGCAGAATGACTCCGCCGCGTTCTGCGATCGTACCGCACAGCGCCCCTAATACAATCGGAACAGATAACTGGAGCATCAGTGCCAAAAAATTATTCAAAGCTGCCATAAGATTACCCTCTCTTTCTGTTTTTGTGCCATTGAATCAGCTCCGGTGCCGCGACCAGCAGGATGACCAGGCTTTGGACAACCGTTACCATATTTGTGGATACGCTTGTTACACGGCTCATGCGCAAAGAGCCCATATCCATAATGCCGAATAACAGCGCTGTTAACAGCACGCCTGCCGGATGGTTTCTTCCAAGTATCGCTACCGCGATCCCGGTAAATCCAAAGGACGGGGAAAATCCTTCGATAAACCTGTGATATTTTCCAAAGACCTCGGTCACTCCTGCAAGAGCCGCCAGCCCGCCGCTTAATACCATTGCAAGAATCAAAAACGCATGGACCTTAATTCCCGCTGTGCCTGCCGCGGAAGCATTCGCGCCTACGGCACGCAGCTGATAGCCAATCGAGGTTTTCCACAGGAAAATATAAATAGCAACCGCTGCCGCAAGAAGCAAGAACAACGAGCTTGTAAGCTGTGTCTGCGGGATCAGCCTGTGAAACCACGCCCCCTGCGGAATCACATGCGTCTGCGCTGTGGAACCCTGCGCCTTTGCCGGCCCGTTGACCAGCCAGGAGGTAAACAGCGTGCATATGTAATTGAGCATAATTGCCACGATTACTTCGCTCGTATTCAGCTTTGCCTTAAAAATGCCCGGAATGCTGCCGACCGCCATGCCGGCCGCGATTCCCGCTAAAATACTTGCCGCCATAATAACCGGCGCCGGCATAGAAGCTAAGGCAAGCGCGGTCAGTACCGCCGCCATCGCTCCCGCATGAAGCTGTCCTTCCGCCCCGATATTCAGCATGCCGCAGCGCGAGCCGAGCGCAACCGCAAGCCCCGTAAATGCCAGTGGAATGCTTTTACTGATTGTATTTGCAATTGATTTTGGACTGCCAAGGGCGCCTTTTAGCAGTGCGCCGTATGCTTTGATCGGAGACTCTCCCGACAGCAGGATAAACAGCGCGCCGATCAAAAGCGCAATGCCGATGGCTGCCAGGGATTTTAACAATTCGTTCCGGTTTTCTGCTTTTGTCATCAGTCTTTCCCTCCTGTATACCCAGAGCTGTTTTTCGCCCTGTCCTCTTTTTTTCCAGTCATAAACATGCCGATTTCTTCTTTTGTATAAGCGCTGTTTTCAAACAGTGCACTGACTTCGCCTTCGTATAATACGGCAATCCGGTCGCTTAAATTCATCACCTCCGACAGCTCCGCGGAGATTAAAAGAATTGCCTTGCCCTGCTCTTTCAGCTCCAACAGTGTCTTATGTACCTTTTCAATCGCCCCGATATCCAGACCGCGCACCGGCTGTGCAACCAGCATCAGCGATGGGTTATGGCTCGTTTCCCTTCCGAACACGATTTTCTGCTGATTTCCGCCGGAAAGCTGCCCGATCTGCTGGTCGAGTCCGGCAAGCTTTGTCTCAAAAAGCTCTGCCTGCTTTTTCGCGTCTTGTCTGAGCGCATCAAACCGGATAAAGCCATGCCTGCAATATTCCGGGTTTTCCTGATAGCCAAGGAGGAAATTTTCAGCAATGGAAAACGAAGGAATCATTGCATTGCGGTGGCGGTCTGAAGGAATATAGCCAAGCCCCAGTTTTTTGCGTTCTTTTACCGACATCTTTTCAGCCACAATGCCATTGATCAAAATGGAGCCTTCCTTTACCTTCTGCGTGCCTGCAATCATCGCTTCCAGCTCCTGCTGACCGTTGCCGTCCACGCCTGCGATGCCCAGTATTTCGCCCGCATGTAGCGTAAGGCTGACCGTCTCGCCTGCCTTTTCCAAAAGACGCACGTTTTTCAGCTCCAAAACAGCTTTTCCGACAGTTCCTTTTTTCGCAACAACCGTCTCGACAGACCGTCCAACCATCCGTGCCGCCAGCTCTTTTTCGTCTGTATCCTTTGTATCGCAGCAAAATACGACCTTTCCCTTGCGGATCACCGTAATACGGTCAGAAAGCGCCATCGTCTCGTTCAGCTTGTGCGTAATAAAAATAATTGTCTTTCCGTCTTTTTTCAGCTGACGCAGAATTTTAAACAGCTCGTCTACCTCCTGCGGCGTAAGTACTGCCGTCGGCTCGTCCAGAATAATAATATCCGCGCCGCGGTACAGCGTTTTTAAAATCTCCACCCTCTGGCGCATACCGACGGAAAGGTTGATGATCTTTTCATGCAGGTCAATCGCAAATCCAAACCGCTCCACAAGAGACGCTACTTTACGTTCACTTTCCGTCCGGTCTAAGAAAATGCCGCCCGGCTCATTTCCTATAATAATATTTTCCAGTACGGTCAGCTGATTTACGAGCATAAAATGCTGATGAACCATTCCGATGCCAAGCGCGTAAGCATCGTTTGGGTTTGCAATCGCCGCCTGTTTTTCATGAATGTAAATTTCACCCTCATCAGGATGATATAAGCCGAATAAAATGTTCATCAGCGTACTTTTCCCAGTCCCGTTTTCTCCTAATAAACAATGGATCTCCGCCTGCTCTACGGTTAAGTCTATGCCGTCGTTTGCCCGCACCGTACCGAAGCATTTTACAATGCCTTTCATTTTAATTGCATCCATACCTGACTCCTTTTCTGCTTACAGCTCACCTGGAACTTCAATTTCGCCATTTACAATTGCTTCTCTGATCTCCTCCAGCCTCTGCATCACGCTGTCAGAAACCTCAATATTGCTGCCCTCCACCGTAAGATCCACACCGCCGTCGCTGATACCAAGCAATTGGTTCTCGCCTGTATACGTATCATCCACAATGCATGCAATGGCATGGTACGCACAGGTATCCAGCTTTTTTAACATACTCGCCATAATGTAATCCGGCGCGATGGAATTTTGGTTTAAATTGACCCCCATGCTGATAAAGTTTTTTTCTTCCGCAGCCTGAAACACGCCCATGCCGGAAGCTCCTGACGCATGAAAGATCACGTCCGCCCCTTTTTCATAAAACGTATTGGCAATCGTCTTTGCCGTAGTCGGATCGTTAAAGCCGCCCGCATAGTCCATCAACACCGTAACCTCCGGGTCCGCATAAATAGCTCCTGCACGATACCCGGCCGCAAACTGGTTAATCAGCGGATTGTCTACCCCGCCGATAAAGCCGACCGTATGATTATCCAAAAGCCGGCTGTCCATCTGCTCTGTCTTTGCCAAAACCGCAAGCGCGCCCGCCAGAAAGCTCCCTTCCTGCGCCTTGCAGGAATACGAAGCGACATTGGAAAGCTCTGAGGTCGCATCCAGCAGCGCAAATCGCTGCCCGGTATAAACCGAAGCTACGTTATTCAGTGCATCTACCTGTTCATCCCCGACACAGATAATCAGGTCGTATTCCCCGGAAGATGCCATCTCGTCCTGAATAATCTCCTCGTCCGCTACCGATTTTGGCTCCACCTGGTCAAACGTAACGCCAAGCTCATCGGCTGCACGGCGCACGCCGTCCAGCGCCAGATCGTTAAATGAGTTTCCGCCAAGTCCCGCTTGTGTAAAAATGATGCCGATATGAGGCATGCCGCCTTTGCCGGATGTACCTCCGCTGTCTGCTAAGCCGCATCCCACAAGCCCGGCAGCCAGGGCAGCGGTTAAGAAAAATGCGGCCAGATGTTTACTACGTTTTTTCATGTTGTTCCTCCTTTTTGTTTTTTAGCTGTACATTATTATTAACTTGTACAACAAGTATATATAATATATAGCACAAGTTATAATATATGTAAAGCAGAAATAAGGATTATAGATAAGTTTGTGGAAACTATACAGTTTTGAACGTTGTTTTTTAGGCAGAATGCAGATATCCAATCTAGAGCGTGTTTGAAAAATGCTCTAGGATCCTATCAACAAAAACAAATTTTTTCATTGCACTTTCCTAACAGCCTATGTTAAAATACAAAAAAGCATATTTTCTATCCATTTCTTTACATCTAACCACATTCCTATATGGGTACGATTTCATGCCCATCCAGAAAATCCATGCTTTTATCCAAACGCAGGCAGGAGATTTTCTGACAAAAAAGGAAAACCTCCTGCCAATCAAACAAAAAGGAGGTTTTCTATGGAACAAAAGAAAACAGAAACAGACAAAACCTACTGGCATCCTGCATTTTTTGCAGATATCCAAATTGAACTGGAGGAAGACGCCGAAAACCTGGAATTTGAAAACGAGCATCAGCTTGGGACAAACCCTATGAAAATTGATGTACTGGTCATCAAAAAGGAAACAGACGCACCTGTCAAAAAGAACATAGGGAAAATATTCAGGAAATACAATATTATTGAATACAAAAGCCCCGACGATTCCCTAAGTGTAGACGATTTTTACAAGATATATGGCTATACCTGCTTTTATAAAGCGGATGTTCCGCTGGTAGACAGTATCCCCATCCAGGAACTGACCATCACCTTTGTGACAGGAACCTACCCACAAAACCTGATTTCACATCTGGTGGAAGTGAGGCATTATTCATTGGAAAAGATGGAACCAGGCATCTATCTGGTGCATGGAGATTTCCTGCCGATCCAGATCATTGTTACCAAAAAATTATCCAAGCAAAAAAACCTGTGGCTGAAGAGCCTGACAAATAAACTGGATCCGATCAGTGCACAGGATTTGATTACAGACTATCTAGCTCATCCAGAAAATAAACTGTACCAGTCAGTCATTACGACGATTATGCGGGCGAACCAAAAAATATTTAAGGAGGTTAACAGTATGGACGATATTGTTATGGAAATTGTACAGGAAAAATTTGACAGGAAACTGAAAGAAGCTGTAGACCGGGAAGTGAAAGAGAAAGTAAAAATAGCTACAGAAGAAGTTACCCAACAGGTTACTCAACAAGTTACTCAGCAGGTTACCCAACAAGTTACTCAGCAGGTTACCCAACAAGTTACCCAAAAAACAAAGCTTATGGATCTTATTTCCATGATCCATAAAAAATGTATCAAAAACAAACCGCTGTCTGTCATTGCTGACGAATTGGAAACAGAGCCAGACGAACTGCATTTTATTTACGACATTGTCTTTCAAAATCCGGAAAAGTCTATAGATGAGCTTTACGAGCTTGCAGTAAAGTAGGCTCTTCTTTTTCCTTCAAAAAAAGGCAGCCTTGTCCTCGCCTGCTGTTATGATACCGTCTTTAACGGAAATAACAGCAGGCGCCAAAAAGGCTGCCTAACGCAGCAAAGCCTCCAGCTCCTGCTGCACCTGCTGGAAATTATGAAATTGTATCGTACTCCATCCAATTTCTTTTGGATAAACAAGATTGGCTGCATGATCGTCAATAAATACGCACTCTTTTGGATGCAGGCCATACTGATCCATGATCACATGGTAAATCTCTTTTTCCGGCTTTATATACCCTGTTTCAAAAGAAAATACCGCGCCGTCTGTCAAAGACAAGAAATTCAGCCCTTCGTCTTTCGTCAGCTCATAAGTCCTTCTGGCATAATTGGATAATATATAAACCTGACAGCCCCTTTCCTTTAAAGACGCAATCCACGATTTTGCATAAGGATACTGCACAATCATGCCATCCATATGATCCCAGAACAGCTGTATCTGCTGCGCATAGCCAGGTGCGTTTGCTTTTAAAGACGCAAGTATTTCTTCATCAGATTTGGCGCTGCGGTCATATTCATTCCATTCCTGCGTACGCACGGTAGCATCCGCCACCGCTTCAAAAGTATCTCCTGACATGCCAAGCTTTTTCAGTAAATCCTCCCAGCAAAAGTCAACCAATACCATGCCTACGTCTAAAATTATATTTTTAATCATTTTTATTATCTCTTCCTTCCCGTTTTTGCTGTTCGCACCTGTGTGCTATCGTTTCCGATGAATAATGTCTGTTCTGGAAGGCCCGTTTGAAATCATCGTTATCGGGTATTCGATCTGGGATTCGATAAATTCTATATATTTTCTGCAGTTTTCCGGCAGATCCTCATAATTTTTTATTCCGGTAATCTCACATTTCCATCCCGGAAGATTTTTGTAGACTGGTTTCGCCTGATTCAGCTTCGCTGTCGTCGGAAATTGTGTTGTTACCTCACCGTCAATCTCATAGCCGACGCATACCGGAATCTCCTCCAGATAGCCGAGCACATCAAGCACCGTAAACGCTACATCCGTGGTACCCTGCAGACGGCATCCGTATTTGCTTGCCACACAGTCAAACCATCCGACCCTGCGCGGACGGCCGGTTGTCGCGCCATATTCTCCTCCGTCACCGCCGCGGTTTCTCAGCTCCTGTGCTTCGTCACCGAAAATTTCGCTGACAAACGCACCGGCTCCAACCTGGCTGGAATAAGCCTTGCAAACCGTAATCACCTGTTTTATCTCATATGGAGGAATGCCGGCACCGATCGCACCATAGCCTGCCAGTGTAGGAGATGAGGTTACCATCGGATAGATGCCATGATCCGGATCTCTTAGTGTACCAAGCTGCCCTTCCAGCAAAACCATTTTACCATCCGAGAGCGCCTCGTGCAAATATGCGGAAACGTCTGTTACATAAGGCTCCACCATTTGTTTGTATTCATGCAGCTCCGCCATCAGCTCTTCGGCTTTTAACAGCGGCTTGTGATATAAATGCTCTAACTGTACATTTTTCATTTCACAAACGCGCGCTGTTTTTTCAAGCAGCAGCTGTTCATCAAACAGCTCGCTCACCTGAAAGCCGATTTTTGCATATTTATCGGAAAAAAACGGCGCAATGCCGGATTTTGTCGAACCAAAGGATTTGCTGCCAAGCCGCTCCTCTTCATACTGATCAAACAGTACATGATAAGACATTACAATCTGCGCTCTGTCTGAAACGAGAATCTTTGGCTGTGGAACACCCTGTTCCGTAATCGAACGGATTTCCTGAAACAATTTACGGATATCCAGCGCCACGCCGTTTCCGATAACGCTTGTCGTATGATTGTAAAAGACGCCGGACGGAAGCGTATGCAGAGAAAATTTTCCATAGTGATTTTTTATTGTGTGCCCCGCATTCGCGCCTCCCTGAAAGCGTACAATAATATCCGCATGCTCCGCCAGCATATCTGTAATCTTCCCTTTACCTTCATCTCCCCAATTCGCGCCTACTACTGCTTTTACCATAAATACAATCCTCCTGTCTTTCCTTCTGAAACTTAATCTGCAAACTTATGTGAACATGCCACCGCCAACGCACCTGGTCCAATGTGGCACGATACGCTTAAGGACAGCGGCTCTATGATACACTGTTGATTTGGAAATACTTCTTTTACCTCTTTTTCAAACTGCAGCGCGGCTTCTTTATCATACGTATAGGCAATATCTATATACATGCTGCTGCCGCTCTCGTCCCCAAAACGGTTTTTACAATCGTTTCGCATTGCTTCGATCATAATGCTCTTTGCCTGCTTAACCGTCCTGGCCTTTGCAAATGCATCGAGCTTCTCTCCCTGAATCTGCAGTACCGGCTTAATCCGAAGCAGCGTACCGAGCGCCGCAGCCGTCGGCGTAATCCGTCCGCCCTTTTTTAAATATTTTAGCGTATCTACCATAATATAAATGCTGGATTCAAATTTTTCACGTTCCAGCAGTTCTTTGATTTCCAATGCGCTTTTCCCTTTATTGGCCAATGCAAGCGCATCCATAACGGAACGTCTTTGTGTAACGGAAATGCGCTGGTTATTAACGACCTGCACACGTCCATCATACGACTGAGACAGCATATATGCCGTCTCACACGAACTGCTCAGTCCCGATGACATAGGAATATGCACAATTTCCTCATACTCCTGCAGCAGCCTGTCCCACAAATCCGTCACATCACCGACAGCCGGCATAGACGTTGATATTTCCCCGCCTTCCGCCAGCTTTTCATAAAACTGCTCCTGTGTCAGATTCACGTCTTCATAAAAAGTATTTCCCTGAATATAAAAAGGCATTGCTATCACTGTAATTCCAAGTTGATCCGCCTCTTTTTGTGTGATTCCACTGTTTGAATCAGTTACAACAGCTATTTTGCCCATATTTACACCCTCCGTTTCTAAAATCATAACAGATCAAATGATCGTTTAGCCATTGGCTTTCCTGTCTTTATTAACATTCTGCCCTGCAATGCATTGTATCACACCTGAAAAATACTTACAAGCAAAAGCCATCGGAAAATCAATGGAATATATCTGCTTTATTTCATCGCTTTACACTTTATGCCGCATCAGCTATAATAATTATAACCTAAACCAATTGTTTTACAAAATAACTGCATCAATAATGAAAGCAGCAGAAAGGATGAGAAATACTATGAATCATCAGGAATTATGTATTTTATTAGACTCTATACTTGCATTGCTTGAAACGATAATACTGAAAAAGCAAAAGAAGTCATTAAAAATGGCATAAAACGCATTGATAAAGGAATTACATCCAGCAATACAAATACAGACAACCGCAAATCTTAGAAACTATATGCAAGAAACTGTCTGCAAAGCAAAAGCCGTTTGAAATCACCCGGATTTCAAGCGGCTTTTCCTATTCTGCTTTTCTTATCTCTTATTTATGCGCATATATATTGAAACGAGATCAGATTACATCATTCCCATGCCTGGATTTCCTGCCGGCATAGCTGGCGTGTCTTCTTTAATATTTGCCACAACGGATTCTGTTGTAAGCAGGGTAGCTGCTACAGATGTTGCGTTCTGCAGAGCGCTTCTCGTAACTTTTACCGGATCCAGAATGCCTGCTTTTACCATATCTACGTATTCTTCCGCTGTCGCATCAAAGCCTACGCCTGTTTCTGAATCTTTAACTTTATTAATAATAACGGCTCCTTCCAGGCCGGCATTTGCCGCGATATAGAATAACGGAGCTTCCAGCGCCTTTAAGATTACTTTGGCGCCTGTCTTTTCATCACCTTCCAGAGAATCTGCAAGATCCTCCACTTTCTTGGACGCATGGATATATGCGGAACCGCCGCCTGCGATAATACCTTCTTCTACGGCTGCTCTCGTAGCGTTTAACGCATCTTCCATACGCAGCTTGCTCTCTTTCATCTCTGTCTCTGTTGCAGCGCCTACACGGATAACGGCTACGCCGCCTGCCAGTTTTGCAAGTCTTTCCTGTAATTTTTCTTTATCAAAATCAGAAGTAGTTTCTTCAATCTGGCTCTTAATCTGGCTGATTCTCGCGTCAATCGCTGATTTTTCACCCATGCCGTCTACGATGACTGTATTCTCTTTCTGAACCTTTACAGATTTTGCACGGCCTAACTGCTCTAATTCAGTATCTTTTAATTCTAAGCCAAGTTCGGAAGAAATTACCTGGCCGCCAGTTAAAATTGCGATATCTTCCAGCATAGCTTTTCTTCTGTCGCCATAGCCAGGAGCTTTTACAGCTACAACATTAAATGTTCCACGCAGTTTATTTACAATCAATGTCGTAAGCGCTTCGCCTTCTACGTCTTCTGCAATAATAAGCAACTTCGCGCCAGTCTTAACAACCTGCTCTAATAATGGCAGGATATCCTGAATATTGGAAATCTTTTTATCTGTAATTAAAATATATGGATCTTCCAAAATAGCTTCCATTTTGTCCATATCGGTTGCCATATACGCGGAAATATAACCACGGTCAAACTGCATGCCTTCTACCAGGTCAAGCTCTGTCTGCATGGTCTTGGATTCTTCGATCGTAATAACACCGTCTTTTGAAACTTTTTCCATTGCATCCGCAACAAGGTTGCCTACTTCTTCATCGCCGGCGGAAATTGCGGCAACTTTAGCGATATGGTTTTTGCCATCTACTTTCTGGCTCATCTCCTGCAAAGCTTCAACAGCTACGTTTGTTGCTTTTTTCATACCTCTTCTTAAGCTGATCGGATTTGCACCTGCCGCAAGATTTTTAATGCCTTCGGAAACCATCGCCTGTGCCAATACGGTAGCAGTTGTCGTACCATCGCCTGCAACATCATTTGTCTTTGTCGCTACTTCTTTTACAAGCTGAGCGCCCATATTTTCAAATGGATCTTCCAGTTCAATTTCTTTTGCAATCGTAACACCGTCATTTGTAATTAACGGAGCGCCATAGGATTTGTCCAAAACTACGTTTCTTCCTTTTGGTCCAAGTGTTACACAAACGGTATCTGCTAACTTATCTACACCTGCTTCTAATGCAGCTCTTGCTTCTGCGCCATATTTAATTTCCTTTGCCATCGTTATCTTCCTCTTTTCTTTCTTCTATATTAAATAATAAAATACTATACTTTGCTATGCAGCTACTAAAAAATATGATAAACTTTTCAAAATCCGCCTGCTTTTATTCCACAACTGCAAGAATATCGTTCTGACGAACAATGATATATTCCGTTCCGTCAATCTTCACTTCTGTTCCTGCATATTTGGAATAAATGACTCTCTGTCCTTCTTTTACCTGCATGGTTATTTCTTTTCCATCTACCACACCGCCAGGCCCAACGGCAATAACCTCAGCTTCCTGCGGCTTTTCCTGGGAAGCGCTTGTTAAAATAATGCCTGACGCAGTTGTCTCCTCTGCCTCACACTGTTTTAATACAACTCTGTCTGATAATGGTACTAACTTCATGAATATGTCCTCCTTTTAACAACTCTTCTTTTACTTCTCAAATCCTTATATCTGGTTAAGTTATTAGCACTCACTTGTTTTGAGTGCTAACTGATAGTTCTTATCATATGTTTTTATCCTCAGTTTCGCAAGTGTAACATTTTCTTGTTTTAATATGAAAACCTCATCTTTACTCTCTTTATCTCTTTTTTGCTCTCATTTTCTCACTTTTTTAAATTAATTCTAAAAAAAATATGAAATATATAAAACGCTATTTTATAAAATGAGCATATTTCTAAAAACCGCAACACTTTTGACATTGTGTTGCGTTTTTTTGATGGCTATTCGGACGCCGGGTGAGGGGGAAATGGCCTGGCTTGCGGCTCCTACTCCAGAATGTTAAGAATCTCTAAACATTCTGCATGGACGTAGTGGCCCCGTCCGGTCGCGTCGCGTAGTCCGCCCCTGGCTTACAGCCAGTGGCTAAAAGCGACGCTGGGCTGCGCCCCTGATTTACAGAGCAGAATTTCAAGAGCTTCTAAACATTCTTCCAACGTCGCCTCCAGCCAGGTCATTTCCCCCTCACCCAGCTGGTTTTCTCGGGCCTTATATGTAAATCGTGAACATTTGTGAAAAAATCTGCGATTTTAAATCTCACAAAGGATTCAAATGACTGCGTAAAAATACTATCTATAATATTTGCAAAGATCGGCTAATATTTCTGTCAGTCATTGTAATACTTGATTAGCCAAATCATTAGGAATATGCAGCAGCTTTTAACGCTGAGATTTCTGTAAAGCCATTCAAAAACCAGCTGGATGAGGGGCGGGGCCTGGATTTCG
>CAOKJJ010000132.1 GCA_948468465.1 uncultured Eubacterium sp.
GGCGGATAGCATGCCCCCTTGGGTACTACGCGACGCGACCGGACGGGGCCATTACGTCTATGCAGAATGTTTAGAGATTCTTAACATTCTGGAGTAGGAGCCGCAAGCCAGGCCAGTTCCCCCTCACCCGGCGTCCGCATAGCCAATACCCACACACAATATCAACTCACAAGGAGATTTTATGGAATACATACACATCATAAACAAGCTTGCAGTTCGCGGATACGCCTGCAAAACATATGGCAGCCTTTCTTTTAGCCGCGACATTTTAAACCTGCGCATCCTCTGTGACGGGCAGACGCAGTTTGATGCTTCCACCTTATATTTGTGTTCGTCCGCACATCTGCCGGATGCTTCTTTATCTGTGCCATGCGCGTTTTTTTACTGCGGCCCGCGGGCGGACTTTTCGGTTTATCTAAACAGTGATTTTGGCTTTGCTGATTTTGGCATGTCCGTGCCTGCCGCTGAGCTGTTTAATCATACGATGGAAATTCTGAGCGAAATCCAGCAGATTACTGCCGGCATGCATCTGCTTGTCAACGCGCTTCTTTCCGGCAAAGGACTGCAGGCCCTGGTTGACACCGCTACAAACCTGTTTGGCAACCCGATCTATGTTGTCGATCTGCAGCACAAATATCTGGCTATCTCTGCCGGCATTGTCCCAAAGGATGATGTATTTAGCGAAGAGGCCGCGGCGGGATATATCAGCCAGACCGGAATCCGGTTTATTCATAAAAACAGGATTAATGAAAAAGTAAGAGAACAATCCCTGGCATACTACTGCGTCAACACGCTTGTGAACAAAGGCATGCTGATTGACGCAATTCACATTCAGGGCATTGAAGTCGGCCATATTATGATGATGGAATCAGAGCATCCGTTCCGGGATTTTGACGCGGAATTTTTTCACCGTTTCAGCCGTCTCGTATCTGTAGAGCTGCAGAAAGATTCTGCGTATGCAAATAATAAAGGCGTGATGTATTCTTATTTTCTGGCAGATTTAATCCGCCATCCTGGTCAAAACGCCAAAAACATCCGCGAACATTTAAAAATCATGGGGTATCATTTGAAAGACACGCAATACATTCTGGCAATCCCGCCTGACGGACATACGACCTCGGATTTGAAGCTGAGCGTCATATCCGAACATCTGAAGCATATTTTTGCGGAAAGCATTTATGTCATTTATGAAAATACGATTGTTTTTTTAATCAGCCGCGATATGGACAAAAATCTCAGTGATTACGAACTGAAGCGGCTGGAAGAATTTTTGCAGGCCAATCATTTAAAAGCCGGCATCAGCAACTTTTATCAGCATCTGGAAGATACCGCGCGTTTTTATGAACAGGCCGTTGACAGCGTGCGCCTTGCCTTCCGTCTGAAAGATCCGGCGCCCATCTGTTACTACAGTGATTACTATCTGTATAAAATGCTGGAAAATTATGAAAAAGAAGATTCAGAAATCCGGTTTCTGATTCATCCCGGACTTATGAAACTGTATCTGTATGAACAGGCGCACGGCACCGAACTGATTTCCACGCTGACCGCGTACTTAAAGCAGCCTGGCCAGCCGGCCAAAATCGCCGATGCCGTGCATGTTCATAAAAACACGTTATTATACCGCATGAAGAAAATACGGGAAATAACAGGATGCAGCTTTACGCAGGGAGAGGATTTTATGAATTTCAACCTGTCGATCTGCATTATGCGCTATCTGCACATGCTGTAGCCATTCATTTGCGTTTGCAGGGCACAGGACGTTTCGGGCACCTCGGCTTTACCGTTCCTGCCCGTACGACTGCGTCTTCTTCGCAGGCGTCCAGACAAGCTCCGCACTGGATACATTCGCCCTGATCTATGACATGTACAAATTTTGCTTTTCCGGCAATCGCGTCCTCATCGCAGGCATCTGCGCAGTCTCCGCATCCAATGCAGCGTTCCGCTAAAATATGATAGGTCATGAATTTCCTGCACACACCTGCCCTGCATGCCTTTTTGGATATATGATCTTCAAAATCTTTGCGGTAGGTTTCTGCGGCTGTCAGTACCGCCTGCGCGATTTCTTCCCCCTTCTCGCACAGCGACTGGCTCTGCATTGCCCCGCACAGCTCCTGTATCAGCTCCAGGTCGCCGCTGTTTCCTTTTTTCTCTGTTAGATCCGAAAAAATCATTGCCAGCTGTGAGATGCCTTCATATCCAAAGACACATTTTCCGCAGCGGGTGCATTCGTGATCTCTTACTTCTTTCAAAAGGACGTCTACGATACATTCCGTGTCCTTTAAGCTGTTCACTCTTTCTAACGTACTCATATCACAGACACCTCCTAATACTCATTCCAAAGCTTTGGCTTTGCAATCGTAAGCCGCAGGTCACACTGCAGACAGCGGGAAGCCTCGCACTGTGCCTGTTCACATGTAAATGGCTGCTCCGCCAGATCAAATCCTTTGATTCTTTCCGACGCGTCCAGCACATGCGGCTCCAGCCGCTCCAGATCGGCAAATCCTTCGATCCTGCCAAGATATGCATCCGGTGTTTCCGGCTCTGTCAGCTGCTCGCTGATATCCCCGTCGCCGCCCAGATACAGATCCATCTGCTCTGCCTCTGCGTCCTGCCGCAATGGCTGCAATGACAGATTTTGTTCCGGTCACAACGTCACCAGCCGCATACACGCCTTCCATACTCGTTTTCAGATCGTCGTCAACCTGAATGTACGGCCCATGCGTCAGCTCCAGGCCGAGCTCACTTGTTCCTTCCGGCTTCTGTCCTACCGCAAAAATAACTGTATCAGCCGAAACGATCTGCTCTGTCCCCTCTGCCAGCGTAATCACCGCTTTGTGATTCTCATCAAAATAAAATTGTTCTACCTGCTGCAGCTGTACGCCTTCCACATGGTCCGTTCCGACAATCCGCAAAAAGGAATGCGCCGCATGCAGAATAATTCCTTCCTGTGCGCCTTCCGCAATCTCTTCCGGCGTAGACGTCATCTGCTGTTCATTTTCCAGACACGCAATATGCACTTCCTTTGCGCCAAGCCGTACCGCCGTTCTTGCACAGTCATAAGCTACGTTTCCTCCTCCAAGTACGATGACCCTTTCTCCGACTGGAAGAGGCGTCTGCATGCGTGCCTGTTTTAAAAACTCCGTATTGACATAGACCTGTGGCAAATGGCTGCCATCAAGCGGCAGCTTTGTGCCCTGATGCGTCCCGACCGCTACAAGCACGCTGTCATATCCCTGCTGCTTTAGCTGCTCCGGCGATGGCGACGGCGCGCCCGTTTTCAGTTCAAACGGAACGATATCCGCGATTGTCTGGATTTCTTTATCTAATACATGATCCGGCAGGCGATAAGCTGGAATGCCATAGCGGCATTGTCCGCCTGCTTTTTCATTTTTTTCAAATACAGTGACTGCGTGACCTTTTTTGGCCAGATAATACGCGGCTGTCAGTCCTGCCGGGCCGGCGCCGATCACTGCCGCTTTTTTTCCGCTCGGCGCTTCTTTATGCACGCGTGCTTTCCAGTCTCCCTTTTCCTGTACCGCGGCTGTACGTTTCAGTCTGCAGACAGAAAGCGGTGCGCCAAGCTCGTTTCTTTTGCATTCCTCTTCGCAGGCATGCGTACAGACGCTGCCAAGCGTTTCCGGAAACGGCACCTTTTCCCGTATCACTGCTGCCGCTTTTTCAAAATCTCCCGCCTTGATATAACGAATATACCTTGGGATATCTATATGTGCCGGACACGCGCTTTTACACGGAACAACATTTTCCGCATACGAACGCTCTTCTTTCATCATTTTTACCTGATCCATGATAGACCCGGTCGGGCAGACTTCGATACATGCACCGCAAAATCTGCAGCCTGCTTCCTTCAATGATTTTCCATCTGGGATGCCTGCACGGATTCCCGCATCTGTCTGAATGTAATCCAGTACTTTTACACCACGCAGATCCTGACAGGCACGAATGCATCTGCCGCACCGCACGCATCTTGTAAACAGGTGCGAGATCAGCGGATTGGAATCGTCATTCGCCACGCTCCTGGATTTTTTTCTCCATCGCTGCGGACTGACGCCCATATACTGATACATCGACTGCAGTTCGCACTTTCCGTATTTCGGGCAGCCGGTGCAATCTGCCGGATGCGTCGCCAAAATCAGCTCCATGGCCGTATTTCTGATCTTGTCCGCCTTCGCTCCATGAATCGTTATTACCATGCCGTCCGATACTTGCGTCATGCATGCCGGCACAGCGTCCTGCATGCCTTCGATTTCGACACTGCAAAGCCGGCATCCTCCTTTTGCCTCCAGATCCGGATGGCTGCACAGATGCGGAATAAAAATGCCGGCCTCCAGAGCCGCATCCAGTACGGACTGCCCTGGCTTCGCCTGTATTGTCTTTCCTTCAATTGTAATATTTATAACATTTGTCTTCATCTTTGCACTCCTTAAAGAGCCGTTATTTTGGGTATTAATAGGTAAAATCATCCAGCTGTGCCGCTGCGTTTTCACCTGCAATGCGGCCGCTGTTCAGGCAGAATCCCATCGTATTGCCGGATAAAATAAACGGATAGCTGTCGCCGAAAATATTGCAGGCGTCTGTTCCCACACAGTAAAGCCCTTCGATCACTTTTGCTTCCTGTGTCAGCACTTGTGTCTTATGATTGATCTTAACGCCGCCTAAAGAACCATATGCGCCTACATTTTGACGGCAGCAGTAAAACGGCGCTTTTGCGATCGGCTGCATGTAGCGTCTGTCTTTTTCAAAAATCTCGTCAAATCCGCTCTCGCACATCTCATTATACTCTTCTACCTGTGCCGCAAGACCTTCTGGATCTATGCCTGCTTTTTCAGCAAGCTCCTCAATCGTATCTGCCTGTGCAATCGGCTCATATCCATCGTTCAGATCTCTTTGCCACTGCTCGTCAAAATGATCATACAAATCATGAGGATGTACATGTGACACGATATCCGGGCCTTTTTTCTTATATTTTTTCAGCAGCTTGCTGTCAAAAATGGAAAATGCCACGCTGCCGGGCTGTACGGTAATCGCGTTTCCGGTAAACGTCGTATTTCCAATCTGGTCTTCCGGCATAAACCGATCTCCATTGCGGTTCACCCAAAGACACGGCTGACGGAAAGCCCCATCCAAAATAAAATGGTTCATATTATCCGGCAGCTGGTACATCAGCTCCATGCTGCAAGGCTCTTTTCCAGCCCCTGCTTCCCATGCCATTTTCAATCCGTCTCCCTTCATGCCTGGAATCGCAAAATTAAAAATGGTTTTGCCAAATTCATATCCGGTTTCTTCTTTGATCATCTGTGGATTGTCCCCGAATCCTCCGGTTGCGATAATGACAGCCGCGGCTCTTGCCTCGATCTCTTCTCCGTTTTTATCCTTAGCCAGTACGCCGACTGCTTTTCCATCTTCCATCAATATTTTTGCGACCGGCGTTTCCAGCAGAAATTCTACGCCAAGATCTTTGGCACGCTCTGTCATTTTCTTTGTCATCGCCGTAGCCGCACGCGGTCCCGGAATGCCGCCGCCTTCCGGCTTGCACACATGCCATGTAAATTCGCCGTCTGAATATGCTCTCGTATCTTCCGGCGCACTGAACGCTCTTTGTACGCCCACAAACTCTACTCCCATATCCATCAGCCAGTCGATCGTATCTCCGGACTTAAAATAATAATCACGCACCATGCGCGCATCTACACGGTAATGCGTAAAATACATATGCTTGCGGAACGCCTCTCCCGGCGTCAGGGAAATCATATGCTCGCGCTGAATTCTGGAACCTACGCCAAGCGGGCCCATTCCCATGTTGGCAGCTCCTCCTGTTGTATTCGATTTTTCAAAAACAAGTACGTTTGCCCCGTTTTCAGCCGCCGCAATACTTGCCGCCAGTCCGGAGAGTCCAGCCGCTACCACAATTACATCTGTCTCCATATTTTTCATGTCTTTACCTCCATTTTTATTTACTTTTTGCATCCGCTTTCTTATATGTTTTTCTTCATTTATGCCTGTCATGTTCCAGACTTAAACCGACGGAAACGTTTTATTTTTGTATTTTTCAAGCCTTTCCTGTACAATTTGCCTGTTTTTCGGATCCGCGTAAAAGCCGCCCTGCGTATGTCCGATCTCTTCCAGATGTCTGGCTCTTCCTTCCACTGTCGTGCGGTCTTTCAGCAGTCCGTTTTCCTGAATCACAAACTTCCATTTCCCATCCGCTGACTGCTCCAGATTGCCGCCTGCCCCGCACACCTGGCATTCAACCGGATAATGCAGTCCGTCCCACTGCGGTTCTCCAAGCACGAGTGCATTGGAATGGCAGTTCGGGCACCAGCCCATATCCGCGTCACCCAGCCACTTTCTCTCCTGCGGAGGCGTCGCTGCCGCTTTCATTATATTTTCTCCCAGCTTTCTGGCACGGGCAAGCAAACCGTCATCTAACAGGCACTGCGCAGCTCCCGGCACCCGTGTTGCCAGCAGCATATCCACAACCTTCATATCTGTCGTAAACATCGTCGCCTGCATCGCCTCCAGCGCCATGGACTGCCATGCCCTCGTAGAGCCGCCGACACTGATCAGCCCGGCCACCCGGTCCTTATGGTCAATCGCCCCGATCGTCTCTAAAAACGCCGTCTCATAGCTTAAACTTCTCTGCGCAAATACGAGATATTCCGCCGTCGGCATCAGATCATACGTCGGCATCGCATAGATCACAGCGTCCTGGTCAAGCAGCACATCCATAATCTTTTTCTTGTCGTCTTTATCATCCAACACACATCCGACATTTTTTCCTTCGGACATTCCTTTCGTGCAGGAAGTACATCCTGTACAGCACTCAATATGATAATCCTTAAGATTTATCATAGTCACTTTCGCGCCTGCTTCTTCACAATACATCAGCGCTTCTTTTAATAAAATCTCACTGTTGCTATTTTTTCTCCCAGCTGTCACACCCATTACTTTTATGGACATCTTTTTCCTCCTTTTGTCTGATTCTGCAAAGTCTGTACTTGAAGTGTGATTCCCTCTTTGTTATACTTTGTATGTACTGATTATAATCATTAATTTTACTGTCAGCAATCTCTGGAAGTCTTATAAGTTTGTTAATAAATTATCAATTTTCAGACGTTTGTCTGATTGGAGGAAATATGGCATATTTAAAAGACGTAGTCGAACATCTGGAAACTGTTTTTCATACTCATATTTACGGACGCCGCGCTCCCCGGCTGGAAATCCATGCCGTCTGCTTTTTTACGCAGCAAATCTGTGAAGAGCCTTTTTTTCGGGAACATGTTCTTTATCTGGAGCTGGCTGAGCATCTAAAGGAAGATGTCTGTATATTTTCGCGGCAGGAAAAAACGCACGATCCGCTGCCGCTCCTTTTGCTTGGCCTTACCGCCGCCGATGGAGAACTGCCCTTTTTATTTACTGAGGAACCATTGGAGCTTTTGGAGGTTTTAAATACGATACAGGAAAAACTGCTGGATGATTCTTTTTTAAAGCGAAAACGAGAAGAATTGTTTTTATCGCTGCAAAACGATACCGGCATTGAAGGGATCACTCATACTGCGCATACCCACTTAAATAATCCCGTGATGATTTGTGATACAAGCTTTTGCGTGATTGCGTCCAGTCCTGCCGTCCACGATACACGCAGCCTGGAGGAAAAAAACGGAAAGCTGTATGTAAAAGAAGCATTGTTCCAAAATATGCGCCGGCTCCGAATTATCGAGCATATCAGACGCTCACGCCTTCCTTATGTGACACAGCTTGACGATTACAGCTACCAATGGGTCTTTGAAAGCATCCGCATCCGGCATGCCGTCGCCGGATACATCTGTGTGCGCGGTTCTGTGCGTGAATTTACCGAAGACGATCTGGAATATATTGATGTGCTGTCTCAGATGCTGTCCATAGAAATGCAGAAAGACGCCAGCTACAGCCAGCCAACCGGACTGAAATACGAATATTTCCTTGCCGAACTGTTTGAAGGGCGGCTCGACCGCAGAGAATACATCGTCCAGCATCTGGTTCAGCTTGGAAGATGTGAAATGCCGTATTATACGATTATTCTGCTGCAGTTCCAAAGCGACGGGCGGCATAGATTTCATACTTATTTTGACCAGCTGCATACAATTCTGCCGAAATGCATGACGACACTTTTTCACGGAGAGCTGGTGATTCTGCTGCCGTCAGACACCCAGACTCCCTTCCCCGCATATACCAAAGACCGGTTTCTGGCATTTTTGCAGCTGAATCAAATGCTTGCCTACATCAGCTATCCGTATACCGATATTTCTCAAAGCAGGACATACTACAAGCAGATCAAAGAACTGTCCGTATGGAAATCTCAAAAAATCACTTCCTCAGACCAGCTTCTGATCTATTATGAAACCTGGTTTTTTGAACAAATGCTGCAGCAATGCGCCGATCCCCGCCTTCTGGAAGCCTCTGTCCATCCGGATATCCGGCAGATGTCAGAATACGACGATACGCATCATACGCACTATACGCATACGCTGCGTACATTCCTGGACGAAAACCGCAATGCTGTAAGCGCCGCGCAAAAGCTTCACATCCATAAAAGCACCTTTTTCTACCGGATCGGCAAAATGGAAGATTTGTTTCACCTGGATTTGAATGACAGCCGGAAGCTGTTCGCGTACGAATATTCCTTCCGGCTTTTGGATCTGACACATTAAATATATTTTTTGACATACTGTCCCGTATAGGACTGCGGCACCTCGGCGACTTCTTCCGGCGTCCCTTTCGCTATGACGGTACCGCCGCCGTCGCCGCCCTCCGGTCCCATGTCAATAATGTAATCCGCCGTCTTGATCACATCCAGATTATGCTCGATCACAATGACCGTATTGCCGCCTTCTGCCAGTCTGTGCAGAATTTCCACCAGTTTGTGCACATCTGCAAAATGCAGCCCTGTTGTCGGTTCATCTAAAATATACACCGTCTTTCCGGTACTGCGGCGGCTTAATTCCGTCGCCAGCTTAATGCGCTGCGCTTCTCCGCCGGACAGCTCCGTGGACGGCTGTCCAAGCTTGATGTAAGACAGTCCCACATCATAAAGTGTCTGTATTTTCCGCTCGATCGAAGGAATGTTTTCAAAAAATCCCAGCGCTTCTTCTACGGTCATGTTCAACACATCATAAATGCTTTTGCCTTTATATTTGACTTCCAGCGTTTCCCGGTTATACCGTTTCCCCTGACAGACTTCGCATGGTACATATACGTCCGGCAGAAAATGCATCTCGATTTTTAAAATGCCGTCTCCGGAGCATGCTTCGCACCGTCCGCCTTTTACATTAAAGCTGAATCTGCCCTTTTTGTAGCCTTTTGCCTTCGCATCCGGCGTCGCCGCAAACAGATCGCGGATCATGTCAAACACGCCTGTATACGTAGCCGGATTAGACCGCGGCGTACGCCCAATCGGTGACTGATCAATGTCAATGACCTTATCCAGCTGTTCGAGTCCGACAATCTTATCATGCTTTCCCGGAACGCATCTGGCACGGTTTAATTTTTTTGCCATCGCCTTATATAAAATCTCATTTGTCAGCGAGCTTTTCCCAGAACCCGATACCCCGGTAATGCATGTCATGATCCCTAACGGGATATCCACCGTTATATTTTTCAGATTATTTTCCTTTGCCCCCTTTACCGTCAGCCAGCCTGTCGGCTTTTTGCGCTCCGAAGGAACCGGTATTTTCATCCGTCCGCTTAAATAAGCTCCGGTAATCGAATCCGGGCAGTTCATAATCTCCTCCGCCGTACCGGTAACAATGACTTCCCCGCCGTGCTCCCCCGCGCCAGGGCCGATATCCACAATAAAATCCGCCGCACGCATCGTATCTTCATCATGCTCCACAACGATCAATGTATTGCCGAGATCTTTTAAGTTCTTTAATGCTGACAGCAGCTTGTCATTATCTCTCTGATGCAGGCCGATGCTCGGCTCGTCCAATATATAGGCAACTCCGACCAGTCCGGAACCGATCTGCGTCGCCAGCCGGATACGCTGTGCTTCTCCGCCGGACAGCGTACCGGTCGCCCGGCCCAGTGACAGATAATCCAGTCCCACTTCTACAAGGAATCCGACTCTTGCACGGATTTCCCTTATAATCTGCGCTCCGATCATTTCCTGCTGTTTTGTCAGAGACAGATTCCCCATAAACTGCTGCAGATTTTTAATCGAAAGATTCGTTACCTCATAGATATTTTTATCCTGAATCGTAACTGCCAGCGCTTCTTTTTTCAGACGCTGCCCGCCGCATGCCTTACACGGCGTAACCCGCATAAATTCCTCATACATCTGCTTCATCGCATCCGACCCGGTCTCCCGGTATCTGCGCCCGACATTTTTTACCAATCCTTCAAAAACGACATCATAGACGCCCTCCCCGCGCTGGCCGCGGTAATGCACCTTTACCTCCCGGTCAGCCCCGTTAATGAGCATATCGCGCACTTCTTCCGAGAGCTCCTCATACGGCGTATTTAAATCAAATCCATAAGCTTCCGCCAGCGCCGTCAGCGTAGCGTACGTATAACTGGACGGATCCGTACATGACTGCCAGCCCGTAACCTGAATGGCCCCCTGCGCAATGCTTAGCGACTTGTCCGGTATCATCAGCTCTTCATCAAATTCCATTTTATAGCCAAGTCCAAAACAATCCGGACAGGCGCCAAACGGATTGTTAAACGAAAAGCTGCGCGGCTCGATCTCATCCACGCTGATGCCGCAGTCCGGACAGGCAAAGCTGTCCGAAAACTGCATAATCTCAGGCCCGCCCGCCGTACCTTCTTCGTTCTGCGGCTTCTGCGCTTCCACCATCACCAGGCCGTCCGCAAGCTCCAGAACACTTTCCAGCGAATCCGTCAGCCTTTTTTCAATCCCTTCTTTGACAATCAGGCGGTCTACGACGATTTCAATATTGTGCTTTTTATTTTTCTCAAGCGGGATCTCTTCCGTCAGCTCATACATATTTCCATCCGCGATCACACGGACATACCCGCTTCGTTTTGCCTGCTCCAGCAGCTTTTGATGCGTGCCTTTCCGTCCGCGCACAACCGGCGCAAGCAGCTGTATTTTCGTCCGCTCCGGCAAGCCCATAATCAGATCTACCATCTGGTCTACGGTCTGCTTTTTAATCTCTTTTCCGCATTTCGGACAATGCGGAACGCCGATGCGCGCATAAAGCAGACGAAAATAATCATAAACCTCCGTCACAGTTCCTACTGTGGAACGCGGATTGCGGTTCGTTGATTTTTGATCGATCGAAATCGCAGGCGACAAGCCTTCAATCTTTTCTACATTCGGTTTTTCTGCCTGGCCTAAAAACTGTCTGGCATAAGAAGACAGCGATTCCATGTACCGGCGCTGGCCTTCCGCATAAATGGTATCAAAAGCGAGCGAAGATTTGCCGGAACCGCTCAGTCCGGTCAAAACGACAAACTCATCCCTTGGAATGTCCAAATCAATATTTTTTAAATTATGCTCATTTGCTCCGCGTATTTTAATATATTTTCTTTCTTTGCTCATGATTTTTCTCATCCTTTTTATGCCGGCCTCATTGATCTAGCGCATTCCGGCTCTTTCTACTGTCATTTTTATCCATGACTCCATTTTATTGATTCTATTATTTCTGCGCATCACGCAGCATTTCCTTCAGCTGCATCATCTGATCTCGCAGATCCGCCGCCGCTTCGAAATTCAGATCCGCCGCCGCGCTCTCCATCTTCTTTTTTACCTGCGCAATCAGCTTCTCCAGTTCCTTTCGGTTCATAGACTCCGGATCTTTCGCAAAATTCAGCTCTTCTGCCGCTACCTTCTTCGAAATGCTGATCAGGTCACGCACGGCTTTTTGAATCGTCTTCGGCGTAATGCCATGCGCTTCATTATATTCCTGCTGCAGCTTGCGGCGGCGTTTTGTCTCATCAATGGCGGCCCGCATCGAATCTGTAATTTTATCCGCATACATAATGACATGCCCTTCGCTGTTGCGCGCCGCCCTGCCGACAGTCTGAATCAGCGAAGTCTCCGAACGCAGAAAGCCTTCCTTATCCGCATCCAAAATAGCCACCAGCGTAATTTCCGGAATATCCAGTCCTTCCCTCAGCAGGTTAATGCCGACAAGCACATCAAAAATATCCAGGCGCAAGTCTCTGATAATTTCCGCCCGTTCCAGCGTATCAATATCCGAATGCAGATATTTTACCCGAATGCCGACTTCCTGCATATACGCGGTCAAATCCTCTGCCATGCGCTTTGTCAGCGTTGTAATGAGCACTTTATTCTTTTTCGCTGTTTCTTTATTGACTTCTGAGATCAGATCATCAATCTGCCCTTCCACGGGACGAACATCTATCTGCGGATCCAGCAGTCCGGTCGGCCGTATAATCTGCTCCACCCGCAAAAGCTCGTGTTCTTTTTCATACACATTCGGCGTAGCCGATACAAACAGCATCTGATCTATTTTGGATTCAAATTCTTCAAAATTCAGCGGGCGGTTGTCTTTTGCCGAAGGCAGACGGAACCCATAATCAACCAGCGTCGTTTTTCTGGACTGATCGCCGGCATACATCCCGCGAATCTGCGGTACTGTAATATGGGACTCATCTATAATGATTAAATAATCATCCTTAAAATATTCCATTAAGGTCAGCGGCGTTGCCCCCGGCGCAAGTCCCGCCAGATGCCTGGAATAATTTTCTATCCCGCTGCAGAATCCCGTTTCGCGCAGCATTTCAATATCAAAATTCGTACGCTCCGCAATCCGCTGCGCCTCAAGCAGCTTGTCCTCTCCTTTAAAATAACGGACGCGCTCTTCTAGCTCTTTTTCAATCTCCACACAGGCCTTATTGATTTTTTCCTGCGGAACGACGTAATGCGACGCAGGAAAAATGCCAACATGCTCCAACGCAGCCTTCACCTGTCCTGTCAGCACATCAATCTCTGTAATACGGTCGATTTCATCTCCAAAAAACTCCACCCGCACCGCACGGTCCGCAAAGTTAGCCGGAATAATTTCCAGCACATCCCCACGGACACGGAAAGTTCCGCGGTGGAAATCCATCTCATTTCTCGTATACTGAATATCAATCAGATCCCGAATCACATCATCCCTGTCCCGGATCATCCCCGGACGGAGCGATACCATCATTCCAAGGAAGTCCTCCGGACTTCCCAGGCCGTATATGCAGGAAACACTCGATATTACAATCACATCCCTGCGCTCAGACAATGCGGCTGTTGCGGAAAGACGCAGTTTGTCGATTTCTTCATTTACAGAAGAATCTTTTGCGATGTATGTGTCGGATGATGGCACGTAGGCTTCGGGCTGGTAGTAGTCGTAATAACTCACAAAATACTCCACTGCGTTTTCAGGGAAGAACTCGCGAAACTCACCGTATAATTGTGCAGCCAGCGTCTTATTGTGCGCTATTACCAAAGTTGGTTTATTCAGTTTTGCAATTACATTCGCCATTGTGAATGTCTTGCCGGACCCCGTGACGCCCAGTAAAGTCTGGAATTGGTTGCCTTCTTTAAATCCATTGACAAGGGCTTCTATGGCCTGGGGCTGGTCGCCGGTAGGCTTGTATTCCGAATGAAGTTTAAAACATTTTTGTTCATCTTGCACAAAATATCACCTCTGATTCTATACTAAAAAGAATTACTATAGGCCACTTTTTCGTCGTGACACATCTTCATATTTTTTATGAATTTCCAAATTTGAACTCCACGACGAATTCCGTTCACTCAAACCGATTTTCCGGATGTCCCAAAACTGTTCATTTTTACATGGACAGAATGGGAATACACAAGCCTTATTATCATATCACAATCCCCTTCATTTGTACAGATATAAATACGAACTTTTGTTCGTTTATGTGTGCTCGTGTGCTATTTTTTAACATAGACGATATTATTAAAATATCTGCCAGGTAGTATAAACAATAAAGTCCACACTCTGAGCAGATTCTATTATGAATAAAAAATTAAGAGGTATCGCAAACCATGATTATATGAGAAAGCTTTTCTTTCTCAATAATATATCGGTTTTAAGATACCTCTCATTATAAACTCTTATACGTTGGAAATTGCCCTTCTGCGTTTGTATTCTTCAACCACCGCTATCATCTCTTTACTTTTTTGAATACTTTTCTGCAATTCTGCTTCATCAGCTTTATGATCTGGATCGGGCGCAACTATTTCCAAAGGTTCAAAGCCATATACCAAATCATTTAAAGAAGCATTTCCCATAATCAATACCTCGCTTTCTACCGATAAAATAACCCTGCCGCGCTCTTCCGGCTTCTTTCATGTTATGAGGTTCTATGTAATATAATAAGATGTATCCGTAACAATGTCCAGAAGCTTGTCGTCCTTCCCCTCTGTTTCCTTCGGGAGAACCTCATCCATAAATTCTACAAGTTCCGGAATCTCATC
>CAOKJJ010000133.1 GCA_948468465.1 uncultured Eubacterium sp.
TTCTTAACCGCATTCCAAATCGTGCTGATTTTCATTTTTGTTCCATACAGCAGCACGCCAACCCGGTATATCTTCGCGGAAATCACGCCGACGCCGATGACAGAGACAATCAAAATAATGATCGAAACCGCTATTTCATAAAATGACACCGTACTCATCGCCAGACGTGTAAACATCGCCATCGGAGAAGTAAACGGCACATAAGAGCATATTTTCATAAGAAGACTGTCCACGGTACCATTGGCAAGCGCCATCATCGTAATAAAAAACGCCGCGATAAAAATCATTGTAACAGGCATGACTGCGCTGTTGATGTCTTCCAGTTTGGATACGGTAGAGCCGACCGCTCCGTACAAAAAGGCGTAGATTAAAAATCCAAGCACAAAAAATACGAGCATATATACAAGCAGCCAAGGCGGCATGTCAAAAATAGAGGAAATTAACTGATTGTCGGCCCAATACTCCTGATTCATGCGGAAGAAAAGCAGCCCGGAACCAAATACGGCAATCAGCTGCAGCAGTCCTGCCAGGCAGGACGCAAGCACTTTGCCGAACATCATGCTGACCGGCTTAGCGCTCGTAATCAAAAGCTCCATGGCACGGGAGCTCTTTTCTGTCGCCACATTCGTTGCGATCATCTGGCCATACAGCAAAATGACCATATACAATGCAAAAATCATAATATAAGTATAAAAGAAGTTTTGTACCTGATCTTTTCCAAGATTAACGATTTCATGCTCGATATGAAATGACAAGGCATCCGATGCTTCCTGCGCTGTCATGCCTGCACGCATCATTGCGCTGACGGTGCATACGTTTTGCAGCAGCTCATCAGCAATGGCCGTATTGCGGTCATTCATGGAAAAATCTTTGACATAATATTCATAAGAGGTCAGGCCGTTCATAACAAATGCACATTCTGCCTCTTCTGCCAGTATCTGCTCCTGAATCTCATCGGCGCTCTGCGTCGTAAGTTCGACATGATAATCCGCAAAGGATGCCGCAAAGCTCTCAAGCAGCAGCTGAGCGTCCTGTTCCGCATCGCTGCAAAGCAGCAGAATCGGTGCATCAGGGTCAGCATCGGATGCAGCCGCCGATTGCTCCGTTGTTTTGCTGCCTCCTGTAAACATCTGACGGATACGCGGAAAAAATGTTACAGCAGCAATGACGATAATTAGTATTACGGTAAAGCATATATTGGCTTTGTTAAACAGGCACCCTTTCAGCTCAAAATTAAGAATCGTTCCAAACTGCCGAATGCCGGACGCTGTTTGTTCACCTGTTGTTTTATGTTCTGTCATAATTTCATTTCCTTTCTGACATTGCAGATTTCCTTTCTGACACTGCAGATTTCCTTTTCTGGCACTGCAGATTTCCTTTCTGGCACTGCAATACTGCTACACCTGCTGTTCGGTATATTCCACAAATATATCGTTTAAAGACGGTTCGAATACTTTTATCTCATCTATGTCATAGTTTTCCGTCAGCTGTCTCATGGTATGCTGCTTCGCCTCTGGCTCTTTCAGGGTAAGAAGCAGTGTGCCGTCTTCCTCCATTGTGCATGCATCCGAAAAAGCCGCCGCAATCTGCGTATTCTGCACGGAACGGATAACCAGCCTGTTGCGCGGATAATTGCGCTTTATCTCATGCAGGTCCCCTGACAGTACCACTTTGCCGCCATTTAAAATCGCAATCCGATCACAGAATTCTTCAATGTAGCTCATCTGGTGGCTGGAAAATAATACGATTTTCCCTTTCGCAATCTCTTCTTTTACAACATCTTTCAGCAGCATCGCATTCACCGGATCCAGACCGGAAAACGGCTCATCCAATATGATGACCTGCGGATGATGCGTCAGCGCGGTAATGAGCTGGATTTTTTGCTGATTTCCTTTGGAAAGCGTATCCAGACGTTTATTGCGGTACTGTTCCATATCCAGACGCTTCAGCCAATAGTCGGCGGACTGAACGGCACTGCGCTGTTCCATCCCTTTCAGCTTTGCAAAGTAGACAAGCTGATCTATAATTTTCTTTTTTGGATACAGGCCGCGTTCTTCCGGCAGATATCCAAACTGTGTATGCCGTTCGCCTGCCTGCGCATCAGAAAACAAAATTTCACCGCTGTCAGGAGGGAATACATTCATAAGTATCCGAATAGAAGTCGTCTTGCCCGCGCCATTTCTGCCAAGCAGTCCAAACGCCTTGCCGCCCTCTGCGTAAAACGAAATGCCTTTTAACACTTCCTTTTCACCAAAGCTCTTTCGGACTTGTTTCATTTCAAGTTTCATTTCTTTTTATCCTTTCATTTGCTGTGATATGCCTTAGTTTAAGCTTTCTTCCTGCAGCTTATCAAACTGCGCCATGCATTCGTCCACTGAAGCTCCATTCAGCAGCTCCCGTACGATCAGGCAGGTATTGCCCCACTGCTCTACTTTTAAGTTTGCATTTGCCCCAAGCACATAAACCCCTTCATTGATTCTGTCATTTAACAGCTTTAATGCATCCTTGCAGTCTACTTCCAGATTTTTGGATGGAGATATCACCTGGTTTGTCTCCATATACAGCGAGAGTGCCTCGTCTGAGAGCATCTCATCCAGCACAAGCATCGTATCTTCCAGATTTTCAGATTTTGCGTTAATGCCGTATCCCGTCATCGGTATTACCGGCATTGGTCCGCGGTTTGTCGGAAATCCGATCACCCGCAGATTAAAGTCCAGGGCGCCGTAGGATGATTCTGCATTGGCCGCGGCCCAGTACGCCATGACAATCGGTGTTTTTTGCGCCTTAAAATCCGGCCCTTCCCCGTCAATCGCTTCCAACGTATATGCCTTCTTTGCGTCTATATATCCCTGATCTATGAGTTCCTGCAAATATGCAAAGCCGGGACGCATATAATCGCTCAGCTTTGCCTTGCCGCTGTTGATTGCGTCAATCTCTGCTTTCGTATTTCCTCCATTGTACAAATCCGCAAATCCCTGCGACAGCACAAAATTTTCCAGCCACCAGCGGTTAGCGCCGATTGGCGTTTCAAAGCCATTTTCTTTCAGCACTCTGCAGCATTCCAGCAAATCTTCCGGTTTTTCCGGCAGCTCCAGATCATATTGATCAAATATGTCCTGATTGATAAACAGTCCATAAGCTACCACTTCCTGTGGAATGGCTACCAGCTTTCCATCTATTGTATTTGCCGTTTTTACGACTTCACGCAGATTTTCCGCCGCCTTAAGCCCTGACAAATCCGCTAATGTCCCTTCTTTTCCAAGCAGCTTGATCACATCCGGATTCAGCAGGTAAAAGTCATCCAGGCCGCTGCGTGCCCGTTCGATGCACACATCATCATAAGTCTTCTCCTGATAATCCTGCGCGGTATACGTATTGTAATCAACGGAAATTCCAAGCTCTTCTTCCGCCATGATTACCGTCCGCTCCTGTGCGGTCCGCAGCGTATTTTCCCCATCCGGATTTGTCTTCCCCATCGGGCCGAATAAAATGACTGTATTTTTTTCCTCTTTTTCATTTTGAACCAGATTTTCCCCCAGATCCGGCTTTTTGCGTGTTCCGCAGGCTGATGCCATGCATGTTAACATTCCAATCAAAAATACTGCCGTCAGCTTATAAATGTTTCTTTTCATATCCTTTCCTTTCTGAAGCGGTTTTAAAATTATAAATATTTGCCTAAAACTTTTCGAATGACATCCATATCCACTGGTTTTGCGATATGGTCATCCATGCCAGCATCTTTTGCGTCTTTGACATCTTCTGCAAACGCATTCGCTGTCATTGCAATGATTGGAATCGTTTTTGCATCCGCACGTTCCAGCGCACGGATTTTTTTGGTTGCCTCATAACCGTTCAGAACCGGCATCTGCACATCCATCAAAACAGCGTCAAAATGCCCAGGCTGTGCAGCCTGAAAGCGTTCCAGCGCCAACTGTCCATTTTCTGCCACTTCACCGTCTGCGCCGTCAATATGAAGCAGCTCCAGCAAAATTTCTGAATTAATCTCATTATCCTCCGCAATGAGGAAATGACATCCATGCAGATCACTGACCGTTTCTTCTTTTTCAGCCGCTTGCTGCATGCGGCCGCATTTTTCATGCAGACATTGTATTTTTTCTTTAAACGCCGTAACGAAAAACGGCTTTTCCATAAAACCGTCGATGCCGGCCGCGTACGCCTTCTCTTCGATCTCTTCCCAGTCGCCGGCCGACAAAACAAAAATCGGTATGTGCTCTGTCACTGCGGCCCGCATCTGCCTTGCAGTTTCAATCCCATCCATCCCCGGCATCTTCCAGTCTAACAAAATGACATCATACGGACTTCCCTGCTCCTGCATATGCTTAACTTTTTCTAACGCTTCTTCTCCGCTGTATGCAACATCGGTGCGCACTCCCGCGTCCTGCATCCGCATTTTTATATTGCCGCACAGTTGCCGATCATCATCTGCGGCAAGAATATGCGCAATCCCGCATTCCTGCCAGAACTGTTCCGCTGCCTTTTCCTCTGGAATGCGCAGCTCCAGCTCAGCGGTAAAAATCGTCCCATGATCGACCTCACTGGCAACTTCTATCGTGCCGCCCATAAGTTCAATAATATTTTTCGTAATCGCCATTCCAAGTCCGGTTCCCTGTACTTTATTCGTCGTACTGTTTTCCGCCCTTGTAAATGCGTCAAAAATGACCTCCAAATATTCCGGCGTCATGCCGTATCCATTGTCCTCCACCTCAATGCGGATATGCTCATACTGCCTGGAGCGCTGATCCAGTCCAATGAACCGCAGCCAGATCATGCCGCCTTCCGGTGTGTATTTCACCGCATTCGATAAAAGATTAATCAGCACCTGATTCAGTCTCGTCTCATCACCAATCAGGCTCTCATGCCGGATTCCGGTTACGACAACATCAAATCTCTGTTTTTTTGCCTTTGCCATCGGACGAATTATCGCATCTACCGAAGAAACCATGCTGTTTAACGTAAACTCTGCCAGCGAAAGCACTACTTTGCCGCTCTCTATCTTCGATACATCCAGCACGTCATTAATCAGGCTCAACAGGTGCTGTCCGGAAGAAGTGATTTTTTTTGTATATTCCCGGACTTTATCCGGATGCTCCGCATCTTTGGAAAGCAAAATCGTGAAACCTAAAATTGCATTCATTGGCGTACGAATGTCGTGTGACATGTTTGACAAAAACATGGTTTTTGATTTGCTGGCAATCTGTGCCGCCTGCAGCGCGTCCGTCAATTGTTTATTATGAATCTCGCGTTCTTTCTCCCGTTCTCTGTATAACCGGTTTTGCACCCTTTGATTAAAATAATACAAAATGCAGCAGATCACAAACGCTGCCAGGGTTACCAAAATAACGATAAAAACATTTTGATTAACCGCAGCCCCCTCCTTTTGAATCGCCGCAACCGGAACAAATCCAATCAGATATATGGACGCGTTGTTGACAGACCACATGTATATCAGGGAATCCTTTCCCAATATATCATGATAAAACATCAAATCATTTCCTGCCTTTATTCCAACTGCCACTTCCTGCTGAATTTCCGGCTCCAAAATTCTGTTTGCACGGTAAAAATCCTGCAGGTCCAGGCTCCCTGCTTCCCTGTCGCCCACTCCTTTTGGCTTTAATACAAATCGCTCGCTTTTCGAATCCATAATATAAAGCATGGCATTGCTGTTATAAAACTGATCCGGAAGCGCTTCATCAAAGGTATCAAAAATGTATTCCACATACAATGCCGCAATTTCTCCGCCTTGTCTGACAACCGGACATTTCATCGTATATGCCCAGGTTCCCATGCTATTTACATAAGCTTCGCTGATCGGCAGCCCTTCCACCGAATTTCCTGCTGAAAAATCAAGGCTGTCTTCCCGAAATACTTCTCCCGCGCTCGAAATGCCCGTCTGCTCTCCTTTCTCTATAAGCGCCATCTCTACCATGGTCTTATTGCTGTGGTCCGAACGGATAAAATCTTCCGGATCTTCCAGCAAGGCAATTTCATCCGCCAGCAGTTTTTGAAACTCCGCCTCTTTAAATAAAATTGCCTGTATCGTGCCTTTTATCAGTTCCAGGTTCTCACTCAGATTTTCGACAGCCGCTTCTGACATCTGCGCGGAAATCTTACACTCTATCGAATATACAACTCCTCCCAAAATACAAAAAACCAGCACAATTGTAATAATAAAAGCAGCGTTGCCCGATCTTTTCTTTTTTTTCATACCATATACCATCTATTTTATACCTTTTTGACGAATGAACCGTTCCTATCTGCACGATCCGCCGCAGCCGTTCAGATCACCCATCGAACTGCTACGATCCATCCGATAACACTTTCATTTGCCCGATGCAAAACGGTCAAAATAAAGCCTCTTATCATATAATTATGACAAAATGTTGTCCAATGTTGCAAGCAGCACATCTACATCAATCGGTTTTGCCAAATGCCCGTTCATCCCGCACTCGATTGCCTGCTGTTTATCTTCTTCAAACGCATTCGCAGTCATTGCCAGGATTGGTATCGAAGCGAGTTCTTTGTTGTCCAGACTGCGAATCGCTTTTGTCGCTTCATAACCGTCCATAACCGGCATTTGCACATCCATAAGCACAAGCTGATAATACCCTGGAACAGAGTTTTTCAGCTTGTTTAAGGCAATCTGCCCATTACCCGCAATTTCTGTCGTAAAGCCGGCGTCATTTAAAATCGCCGCCGCAATCTCCTGATTGATCTCATTATCTTCCGCCAGCAAAATACGTCCGGTATGCCGCGTTGAAGGCCCTTTGGCGCCTTCTTTGTCTTCCGTGCCGTCCGACTCTACAATCGAATGCAGGCAGCCGCGCAGCTCAGACAAAAACAGCGGCTTGCTGCAAAACGCCGTAATGCCGGCTTCTTTTGCTTCATCCTCGATATCCGACCAATCATAAGCGGTCAGAAGAATAATCGGCACCTCGTCCCCCATTTCCTTTCGAATTCTGCGGGTGACTTCGATTCCATTCATATCCGGCAGCATCCAGTCAATGACATAAACCGTATAAATATCCCCTCTTGTAACCGCCTGATGCGTGCGCAGCAGAGCTTCTTTGCCCGAAAGCGTCCACTCCGCCCGCATTCCGATCTGTCCCAGCATATAGGTTACACTGTCGCATGTATTAAAATCATCATCTATGACAAGCGCACGGCAGTTTTTCAGCTTCGGAATATCCTGCGGCAGCTTTTCTCCGTCATGCAGACGGAACGTAAAGCATACGGTCACCTCTGTGCCTTCGCCAAGTTCACTTTTTACCGAAATCGTGCCGTTCATCAGATCCACAATATTTTTCGTAATCGCCATTCCAAGCCCGGTTCCCTGAATACCGCTGATCGTACTGTTCTTTTCACGCTCAAACGGTTCAAAAATATGCGCCACAAAATCCTCGCTCATTCCAAACCCGGTATCGCGGATCGTAAATTCATACACGGCACACCCTTCAGCGGACGCAGGCTTTTCCGTAATCCGCATGCTGATCATGCCGCCCGCACCCGTATACTTGACCGCGTTGCCAAGCAGATTCAACAGCACCTGATTCAGACGCAGCTTATCGCAGTAAATCTCCTCATGCAGAATATCTACCGCATCCATATACAGATCCAGCCGTTTTGCATGAATGTCCGCCTGTAAAATATTGCGCAGCCCATGCAGGATGTCCGGCAGGCAGCATGGCTTTTCATCCAGGTTCATCCTGCCGCTTTCAATGCGGCTCATATCCAGCACATCATTGATCAGGCTCAGCAAATGGTTGCCGGAGGTCATGATCTTTTTCAAATACTCTTCCACCTGTTCGCGCTGGTCAATATGCGCGATTGCAAGCGCTGTAAACCCGACAATCGCATTCATCGGCGTACGGATGTCGTGCGACATATTCGATAAAAAGACACTCTTTGCCTTACTTGCCCGGTTCGCCTGCATCAGTGCCGTTTCAAGCAGGTTTTTATGCTCCAGCTCCTTTCTGATTTCCGCATCCACACTGCGCAGTCCAATGACGATGCCGCACTGTCTGTTCCAGCTTCCCGTCCGCACTGCTTTCAGCTGGTAATAAATGACTTCGCCGTCAATCACCGCACGGTAATTGGCATGCTGTACGCCCTGTTCCGCCAGCTTCTGCCTCAAATCATCCGTCTGAATAAACCGCAGCATCTTTTCCCTGTCTTCTTCATGCACAATCGTTGTTATGTACTGCTCCATGCTCTTTTGAAAGTAAATATTTCCGTTTTCATCCGCCGTAAACGCGCCTCCGTTGCGTTCATCGCTTCGGATCGGAACGCCTTTGCCGGTATTTAAGTTATAAAAACAGACATTGCTGTAGTCAACCGTCAGCGCCTGTGCCAGTTCTTCCTGCCGTTTTTCCTTCTTTTTTTCCTGGAGTTTCTGCGCGGTACAGTCCAGCAAAAACCGCTGGTAAAACAGCTCCCCGTTTTCCATCAACAGCTTGACATTCCCCATAATATGCAGAATATCTCCGTTTTTATGTCTGACCCGGTACTCGGTGCTGACACTGTCCCCTTCTTTCTCCAGGCTTTCAATACATTCCCGGAACCGCTCCCTGTCTTCTTCCACAATTGACCCCGCAACAGTCTGAAACCCGTCCGCTTCCATCTCATCCTGTGACTCATATCCAAGTATCTTAAGCGCCGCCCTGTTAATGCTGAGTACACGGCTGCCGTCTGACGTATGGCGGATCACCCCGCAGTCAATGGTCGTAAAAATCTTTTCCAGCGTCTGGTTCTTTTGTACGATCTCCTGTTCATACACACGTTCCTGCGTCACGTCAATCGCAACCCCAACCGTCCCCATCACACTGCCGTCCAGATCATACAGCGGGGATTTATACGTCATCAGCGTACGCACGCCGGATCCGGTCTGTACTAACTCCTCCGACACAAATGTCCTGCGGCTGCTCATAACTTCCCGTTCGGATTCGATACACGCCGGATCATCATGCTCCACATCCCAGATATAAGCATACCCGCGTCCCTGCACCTGCTGTTTTGTCTTTCCTACCGTATGGCAAAAACTGTCATTTACTTTTTCGTGAATGCCGTTTTTATCTTTATACCAGACCAGATTTGGCACGTTGTTAATCGTTGCCTCTAAAAACTGCCGCGTCTCCCACAAGTCTTTGCTCATCTTATAATTCTGACGCCACCGCTCATACCGAAACCGGATTTCTTCTTCACTCATCGGCAGCGTCCACAAATCAGCAATTTTCAAAAAATGTTCTGTGATGCCATCCGCCTGACTCTTTTCCAGTATTAAAAGCAGCTCTGTTTCCGTACGTTTTGCCAAAAGAAGCGTCTGCAATGCGGCTTTCACGTCCTGCCCTTTTAAATTTGCCACAATCACATCCGCCGAAGCAGCAACAGCTGGATCCGGTTTTTCGCTCCATGCAAACTGATGTGTATACTGTTCGTATGGGGCAGTTTCCTTTATGATGTCAAATGCCCTGCACTGTACGCCTGATAAGTAAAAGTGTATCTGACAATGGTACATGAACTGTTTTCCTCCTTGTGTTATAGTCACGAATCTGTTATATGAACCGATTATACTGCATCCTGCCTGTAAACACAAGTGAATTATCGGATTCGGGATCAGAAAAAAATCCCTGTCAAGACACACGCTCGGCAGGAATTTTTATCACTTCATGATTCTTTTCTTTTAATTACGATCACCATCAAAATCGCGAATCACCGCAAGCGCCGGCAAAGCATTGCCGTCATAGTCAAACAATGCCTGATTCGCCCATTCATTTCCTCCCTTTCCAGGTTCATTGATGTATTCTCTTGCAGCCTGTGTTGCCCACTCTGACCCTGGTCTTGGAAGCCATGCCGGTTCCCAGTAAAAGAACCCTCTGCCTCTGTGTTCGGGTACGTGTTGCATCCGCTGCATAAAATCCAGCATGAAATCTGCCTGCCCTTCTTTTGTCATCGGATAATCCAGTTCCCTGACAAGTTCCGGTTTTGTCGCATATCCTTTGCGTGCATCATCCGGCAGTTTTTCGTATTCTTTGTAGTCCTCCATGGTAAATCCCATAGAAACTTCGGCTACGATCAAATCTTTTTGATAGCGCTTTGCAATGTCGTGCATGTTCGTTTCCAGCGCCTTAAGATCTCCATGCCAAAATGGATAATAGGATAATCCAATATATGCAAAGTCTTCTCCGCCGTTTGCAAAATACTGGTCAAACCACCTGCGGTACAGCTCGTTATCTCCTCCGTTATCCAGATGCACCATTACAGGCAGGCTGCTTTGGGTATCGCGGACAGCCCGGATGCCTGCGCTGACAAATGCTGCAATGACATCATAATGCGGCGTCTTCGCGTATGGCCACAGCAGTCCGCTGCTTAACTCGTTGCCGACGGCAACCATTGTCGGCATGGCGCCTGCCGCTTTAAAATCTTCCAATGTCTTTTTGGTGTAATCATAAAGCGCCTGCTTAAGGCCGCAGACATCCAGGCCGCGCCACGCCTTGGGCATCGTCTGTTTGCCCGGATCCGCCCAAAAATCACTGTAGTGAAAATCCAGCAGAAAGCCAAAACCCTTTGCCAGAGCGCGGCGTGCCAGATGCAGCGTCGTCTGAAAATCACTGCATCCGGCCCCGTATGGCCTGCCGTCTTCTGCGTACGGATCATTCCACAGCCTGAGCCTGACATAATTTGTTCCATAAGATTTTAAAATTTCCATCAGGTCTTTTTCCTGGCCCTGGTCGTAAAACCTGCCGCCGCATCGTTCTACTTCTGCCAGAGAAGAAACATCCATTCCTTTAATCATGCGCCCACCGCCTAAAAACTAAAGTCCTCAAACTCTGTAATCCGTCTGTCCATAAACCGGTATCTGGTACGGATTTCTTCATTCATTTTCAAAATATCCTCTTCCTTTGCCACATACTGGCACCTGATGCAATGATACTCTTTGGCATCTTTATCATAAAACATGTCAATGTCCAAATCCCTGAAAAAACAGGACGGGCACCTGTAATTTAATTTGCCTTTTCCAAGCTGAGCCATGTTGAAAATACCTCCTTATTGCTGATTTTGGTCTGATATCCTAACGTAAACATCGGTGAGAACGCATAGCCTTCCTTGAAGTACCCTGTCGCTTCCGGATTGTCACAGGACATGGATACCTTTGTATCAATCGGCGCAACAACAGCAGCTACGCTGTCCGCACCTGGCATATATTCCTCCCTGCATTTATAGGCATACGACAGTTCCACCGTATCCGTTCCTTTTGACGCTGACAATGTAATGCCGGACATGTCTTCGGTATATTCCGTCGTGCCGTAGCATGCAACCATATATTCATTTAACTCCACTTCCGCGTCCGGATTGCTCATGTTTACAATTTCCCGCTCGATACGGATTTTGGCGCTGCCTTCTTCAAAAAACAGCCGCGTCTTAAGCGTTACCGTAAGATCGGCAAACACAATGTCTACCGGATCCAAAGTCAGCATGCGTGTCGTTCCTTCCTGTGAAAAATGCGCATGCGTCGGGCAAAGGCATAAATCAACCTCTTCCCCCTGGTAGGTCAGCTTCGCGCTGCGCACGGTCCCTTCCCCCGCATAATGGGTAAAATAGCCTGCCCGGTATTTTTCCTGGATTAAGAACGGATAAGAAGCATCCTGAATATGATCGGTTCCGATGCCTACTTTCCAGTCCAGTTTCGCCACATACGGACGCAGGTCTACAATCGCTCCGCCCTGGTCCATATTGACGCAGGCCCGCATAAACGGATCACAGTACCAAAACAGCTGCTTTTTCGAACCATATAAAATGTCTCTCCACAACGCACATTCCGGTTCTGTATACGATTTCTTTTCTCTGTAATAATCCGCAAATTCAGACATTGTCATGTCTATGCATTTGCCTTCTTTTTTCAGCTTGCCATAATACGCACAGCCGTCCTCGTAAGATTTCAGCAAAAGCTCATACGGCGCTTCCCAGCGTCCCATTTTGTTCATCCAGCCTGGTCCTACAAACATCATATTATAAGCATAGCCGTTGTTAAATTTTGCCAGATAACGGTACTGGTCAATTAAATTATATAAATACGGATATTCCCATGTCTTACTGTCATAAATCATGCCGCGCAGCACGTTCTGCGGATGTGTGCCGAAATTCGATCCGTTTCCATCATAACACGCAATCAGATCTCTCGACAAATGAGGAATTGCCACGATGCCGCTGTCTTCTTCTTTGTTTGCCGCCGGCGCATGCGTATTGCTTTTCGATGGAATCCACGGCGCCCACGGACCGCCGTCCATAAATGTGTACCAGGAATTATTACATGTATGATACGCTTTCGGCCCTTCTTCCCAGCAGGTGGCCACCGCGCATTTTACCGACGGATAAGTTTCTTTGATGTAATTGATCAAATCGGCATCCATGTAGTATGATCCTGTAGATTCCGGATAAAATCCAAAAATATCATGAAATTTTTCAAACACGTCATTCACGATGGACTTTTTATCTTCCATCGAAAACATCCAGATACAAAAATCCTTCGTCTTGTATTTTTCGCGGAACTCTTTGCATGGCAGGCCGAGCAGCGTCAGGCCGATCTCGTCTCCATATGTTTTATGATGCTCCTTGGCAAGCGCAACCGCCTCTTCGTTAAACAGGCTGGCATACGTCATTTCGATTGTTGTCTTCAGGCCGTTTTTGTGTGCGCATTCCTGCTGCGTCTTAAAAATATCCAAAGATTCCGTAAGCAGCGCTTGTCTCCCGATATCTTCTGTCTTTCCTTGTCCGGTCACTTTTTCTGCGTACTCCGGCACCATTTCCGGGCGATGGATTATGTTTACGATAAATTGTTCCATAGCTTTGCATTTTCCCTTTCTTTTATAATAGTTTATGTTACCAAAACTCAGATGCACGGATATGCGCAACCGGTTGTTTTAATAAACATACCAATCTTTTATCTTTTTGTCAATACTTTTTTATTATTTTGTAGATTCCCGCATCGCAACTTCATAAGACAATTTTGTAACAGGCTCCGCTTCTTCCCCGCGTATCTGCTCAAGCAGCACCTTACATGCTTCTCTTCCCAGTTCTTCCGTATTGAATTTAATTGCCGTAACGCTTGTTTTTGCTGATTTAAGCAGCTGACTGTCATGAAACGATGCCAGACGCATTTCTTCCGGTATTTTCACGTCTTCTTCTTCCAGCTTTTTTAAAATATAGCTGGTCAAAAGATCGTCCGCTCCAATGATGCAGTTTACATTGCGCATCAAAATCCTGTCTGTGGCTCTGGCTGCAAACAGTTCTGAACTCACATCCGTATAGACCAGCGACTCATCGCACAAAATTCCAAGGTCCTGATGCGCCCGGTAAAAGCCTTCCAGCCGCTTTCTGTTAATCACATGATTCATATCCCCGGATACAACCGCGATCTTTTTCAATCCTTTCAGCAGCAAAATGCTCGTCAGCTCCCGGCAGGCCTCCACATGATCATTATCTACCTGATAAATCTGCGGATCATCCGACAGTCCCATTGCCACAAATGGAATGCCGCTGTTTTTCAGCATTTCCGCCGGCTTGTCATCCTGCAGCGTACGCATTAAAATCATGCCGTCCACCTTTTTATTTTCTATCACGCGGACAAGCCTGGACAAGTCGTTTGCATCGACGAGCGTCATAATCACATCATATTCTTCTTTTGCAGCCACTTCGCTGATGCCTTTTAGTGCCTTCGGAAAAAAAGGCAGGTCCGAAGAAAGCAGGTCCGCCTGCAAAACCATACCGATATTGTACGTGCGGTTGTTCGCCAGTCCCTTAGCCATTACATTTGGTTTATAATTATGCTGTGCGATGTATTCCAGCACGCGCTGCCTTGTCGTTTCACCGATGCGCCCTTTTCCCGATACTGCCCTGGATACGGTTGTCTTTGATACGCCAAGCGCCTTGGCTACGTCATCCATTGTCAGCTTTTTTGGTTCCTGTTCCTGCATAGTTGCTCACTCCCAGTTACTATTTGCGTTTTATTTGTGTGTTGTGTTTTTTGGATTCCCGGACGCTGGATGAGGGGCGGGGCCTGGATTTCGGCCCCGCCCCTCATCCAGCTGGTTATTGCTGGCTTTACAGAAATCATAGCGTTAAAAGCTGCTGCATATTCGTATGATTTCGCTGATCAGGTATTACAATGACCGACAGGAATACCAGCTGATCTTTGTAAATATTACAGATGGTATTCATTTTCGTTATTATTTGAATCTGCTGTAAAATTTTAGCAACTTCAGATTCTTTCTTTCTCAAATGTTCACGAGTTTACACGTAAGGCCTGAGAAAACCAGCCGGGTGAGGGGGAACTGGCCTGGCTTGCGGCGACGTTGGAAGAATGTTTAGAAGTTCTTGGCATTCTGCTCAGTAAATCAGGGGCGAAGCCCAGCGTCGCTTTTAGCCACTGGCTGT
>CAOKJJ010000134.1 GCA_948468465.1 uncultured Eubacterium sp.
CTTTTAGCCACTGGCTGTAAGCCAGGGGCGGACTACGCGACGCGACCGGACGGGGTCATTACGTTTATGCAGAATGCCTAGAGTTTCTTAGCATTCTGGAGTAGGAGCCGCAAACCAGGCCATTTCTCCCTCACCCGGCGTCCGCATAGCCATCCAAAAAAACGCAACACAATGTCAATTCTGTTGCATAGTATCAAAATTTTGCCATTTTGCGCAAGAAATTGTTTTTAAGTTCCCTAAAACCTTCCCGCCAGGAGCAGAGCCGTCCGGGAATCCGTTAAGTAAAGGACAATGCAGTACTAGCCATAATGCAAAAGGTTTGCTATAATAATAAAATCGAAAGGGGGATGATACATTATGAATTCCGCAAAGCATACAAAAGCAGCTACTTTACGCAGGCTTGCAGCATATTATAAGCCATACCGGCGGGTTTTTTGGACGGATATGTTTTTTGCGTTTGTATCAGCGGCTGCCGCACTTGTCATACCTTTGGTAGTGAGGTATGTGACATCTGCAATTGTGGATATGCAGATGCAGGAAGCTCAAAATATGATTTTCAGGTTAGGCATTTTTATGTTTGCACTTGTGCTTGTGCAGTGGTACAGCAATTACTATATATCAAATTATGGACATGTAATGGGGGCAAAAATTGAGTATGATATGCGTGCGGAGATTTTCGATCATTATCAGAAAATGTCCTTTTCTTTTTATGACGAGCAAAAAGTCGGACAGCTGATGTCGCGCGTAACAAGCGATTTGTTTGATATTACTGAGCTGCTGCACCATGGCCCTGAAAATATTGCGATTTCGTTTATCAAAATTATTGGGGCATTTGTCATACTGATGTCGATCAATCCATATTTGGTTATAGCAGCGTTTGCGCTTATTCCGGTTATGATTTTGTTCGCATATTTCTGCAATAAAAAAATGAAGCGGGCATTTCGAAAAAACCGGGAAAAAATTGCAGAGATTAACAGCCAGATCGAAGATAACCTGTCGGGTATTCGTGTTGTAAAATCATTTGCGAACGAAGAGATTGAAAATGAAAAGTTTAAAGTTGGAAATGATGGATTTTTATCTGCGAAGAAAAACAGTTATCACTATATGGGGCAGTATCATTCCGGTCTGACAGCGTTTACGACATTGATTAACGTACTCGTTATTTTTTTTGGCGGACTGATGGTAACGAGGGCGGTCGTCAGCGTTACAGATCTGGTCACGTTTCTGCTGTATATTAACGTTTTTACGGATCCGGTAAAAACTCTGATTGATTTTACAGAACAGTTTCAGAACGGGTATTCCGGTTATGAACGGTTTATTCAGATGCTGGATATTATGCCGGATATACAAGATGCTGAAAATGCGGAGAAGCTGGAGCATGTGCAGGGAAATATCTGTTTTCAGGATGTGTCATTTCACTATGAAAAAGAAAGCGACGCCGTTTTGCAGCATATCAATTTAGAAGTGCCCGCTGGAAAATATGTGGCTCTGGTAGGGCCTTCAGGTATTGGAAAAAGCACGCTGTGCAGTCTGATTCCGAGATTTTACGAGGTATCAGGCGGACGGATTACACTGGACGGAAAAGATATCCGCAGCCTGCAGATCAAAAGCCTTCGGGATAATATCGGCATGGTGCAGCAGGATGTATATTTATTCGCCGGTTCTGTATATGATAATATTGCATACGGAAGGCCGGGAGCCAGCCGGGAAGACGTGGTGGAGGCAGCTAAAAATGCAAATGCACATGCGTTTATTATGGAACTGCCGCATGGTTATGATACGGATATCGGGCAGCGCGGCATCAAACTGTCCGGAGGGCAAAAGCAGAGACTGTCCATTGCAAGAGTATTTTTGAAAAATCCTCCGATTTTGATCTTTGATGAAGCGACCTCTGCGTTAGATAATGAGAGTGAAAAAGTTGTACAGGAATCACTTGAAAAACTGGCGGCAAACCGTACAACTTTTGTGATTGCACACAGGCTGACAACGATACGCAACGCGGAGCAGATACTGGTGCTGACAGAACGCGGCATTGAGGAACAGGGAACACATAAAGAGCTGATCGAAAAAAATGGTATTTATGCGGGTCTATACCAGATGAGGTGAAATAATAAGGTGCAACATTTCAGTGATGTTACAGTTCATACCCAATGTCATTTACTTTAGGGAAATTCAGTTTTTTAAGCAGAAATTCCATTTTTCTACAAGTAACTCAAAATTTCTTTTTTATAAAATAACAATTGACAAAATACGTAAAATGTGCGGCTGCTTTCGTTTCTGATGGGGTTTGGAAGAAACGAAAGCGGTCATTGAATTTTGGTACACATTGAATTTGACATGGATGTGGAAGGCTCGGTTGCCAGCAGTATTGAGGCGGTATGGATCAGAGAATCTTACAAAAGGTATTGATATGCTTGATAATATCCATTTATCTGCTCTCCAGTGCAGGCAAGAGTATGTTCCCCAGAATAATCTTCTAGCACTTCTTTGCTAATCAATAATTCCGGTAACACATGAGCATTTTTGCTATCCGCCATTGTAAATTGTGTATACTGTATTGCTTTTTGAAAAAACATATATTTTTTATCCGGGTCCGATTCAAATTTCAGTCCACGTTTTACTTCATTTCCAATGTTTACCATTTGTTGCACAAGAGACAGTTCAAACCATTTTTCTCTCAAAACTGAATCCATTTACAAATCACCTCCGTTGCTCTTGACATGATATCCGAATTCAATATTCCCATTCCACCACGTGGGAACCCATGAAGTTGATTGTTATGGATATTGATAAAGGAATCATATTCCAAAATTTCATCTATCGACTGGTTTTCAAGCCACAAGTTAAAGCCCCACATATCAGGTTCTTTTGATCCTCGCTGTTCTTTCAGATAATCTGCCAACTCATAGTGCATATCCGCATCTAACGCAACCAATTCTTTATCCAAATCCACGACACCTTTCACAAATCCGTTTGCAATGGAGTTTATTTTACACAATTCCTTGGCTGTATATTTTCTGTCTAATATAATCATTTTCTCCTCCTGATCACCAAATATCTGTTTCTGGCATCCATTTTTGATACTATATGCTTCACCATATAAGGTTTCAATACCACCATCAATCACAATATAACTCCGATCATTCAAAGCTATAATCTCATGCTTGCTGATTTTCTGTTGCCAAAATGTTGCCACGCATTTATTATAGCAAAACCCTGTAATTTGGCAACCTATTTTGAGGTGAAATATATTGAGGTGAAATAATAAAAAACTGGTTGACAATCAAAGTATCCAGTGTTATAATCGACTAAATTTCATATATGAAACCGTTGAAGCGGAGATAACGGCAATGATGCCTTTACAGAGAGCCTGAGATGCTGAGAATCAGGTGAGAAACAAGTTGTCAAATGGACCGCTGAGGGCGCAGTCAAATGTGATTTTTCACAAAGTATTCTGCGACGTTGCAGGCAGACGTCATTTGCCGGGGATATGTAGGTATCCTGCTAAGTGCACGGGTCGAACCGTGAATTCAAGGTGGCACCGCGGATAGTGTTTGTATTATTCGTCCTTGACAGATAGCAATATTCTGTCAAGGGCGTTTTTTTATGCACACGGGCAACCAAGTTTACTCCTTTGACAGATGATCAAAGGATTTTTTTTGGAGGTACAGAGTATGAAGATTTTACCTGCTTTATGTGAGGTCAAAAAGATTGCGGCTACTGGAACATACAATGTTCTGCCGGTCAGCTGTGAGATTTTGTCAGACTTTATCACACCTGTGGAAACAATGAAAATACTGAAAAATGTATCCACGCACTGTTATATGCTGGAATCCGCACAGGCAAATGAGACATGGGGACGCTATACGTTTCTTGGCTTTGATCCGAAGCTGGAAATTACCTGCATGGACGGCGTCATGAAAATTGGAAATCTGAAAGTAGAGACGGATTATCCGACGGAATATATTCGTCAGATTCTTTCGGAATATAAAAGCCCCCGCTTTGCGTATCTGCCTTCGTTTACGGGCGGGCTTGTAGGTTATTTTTCTTATGATTATCTGAAATACAGCGAGCCTTCCGTAAAATGTGAGGTAGAAGATACGGAGAATTTCAAGGATGTGGATTTGATGCTTTTTGATAAAGTGATCGCTTTTGATCTGCTGCGGCAGAAGATCATTCTTATTGTAAATATGCCGCTTGAAGATGTGGAGGTGGGATACAACAAAGCGGTTTTGGAACTGCGGCAGCTTGTTGAAATGCTCAGAAACGGAGAAAAGAAAAACGAACCTGGAGGCAGGCTGCTTGGGGAAGTCACCCCATTGTTTGATAAAGAACAGTTTTGCGGCATGGTGGAGAAAGTAAAGCATGCGATTCATGAAGGAGAGATTTTCCAGCTGGTTCTTTCCAACCGGTTGTCTGCTCCTTTTGAAGGAAGTTTGTTCCATACTTACCGCATGCTGCGTACGATCAATCCTTCCCCATACATGTTTTATTTTTCGGGCACGGATGTAGAGGTGGCCGGAGCATCTCCGGAGACTTTGGTGAAGCTGGAAAACGGCGTGCTGCATACGTTTCCGCTTGCCGGAACAAGGCCGCGGGGGAACTCTGACAAAGAGGACAAAATGCTGGAAGCAGAGCTGCTTGCAGATGAAAAAGAGCTTGCGGAGCATCATATGCTCGTTGATCTTGGAAGAAATGATCTTGGAAAAATCAGTAAGTTTGGAACTGTACAGGTAGAAAAGCTGCGTTCTGTAGAACGGTTTTCTCATGTGATGCATATTGGTTCTACGGTGCGTGGGGAGATACGTGACGATTGTGACGCATTGGACGCGATCGAGGCGGTGCTGCCTGCAGGAACACTTTCAGGCGCGCCAAAAATCAGGGCCTGCCAGCTGATCGGAGAACTTGAAAATAATAAAAGAGGCATTTACGGAGGCGCGATAGGATATATTGACTTTACGGGGAATATGGATACCTGCATCGCTATCCGGATTGCTTATCAAAAAAACGGCAAGGTGTTTGTCAGAAGCGGGGCTGGAATTGTAGCGGATTCTGTTCCGGAAAAGGAATATGAAGAATGCCTGAATAAGGCAAAATCTTCACTTAAAGCACTGGAATTGGCACAGGAGGCGGAAATATGATTCTTTTGATTGATAATTACGACAGTTTTTCCTACAATCTGTTTCAGCTGGTCGGAGAGACAGATCCGGATCTTATGGTGATCCGCAATGATGAAATGACGCCGGAAGAGATCCGGGAATTAAATCCGGACCGGATCATTCTTTCTCCGGGGCCTGGCCGTCCGGAGGACGCAGGAGTGACTATGGAAGTTGTGAAAATGCTTGGCAGCCAGATACCTGTATTTGGCGTCTGCCTGGGGCATCAGGCGATTTGTGCAGCGTTTGGGGCGACGATTACTTATGCGAAGCAATTGATGCATGGAAAGCAGTCGGAGGTTATATTTGACACAAATTGTCCGCTGTTTCAGGGATGTCCGCAAACTGCATGTGCGGCCCGTTACCATTCCCTTGCGGCGGATGCCGATACCATTCCGGATGCATTGAAAATTACCGCGCGAACTGCGGACGGTGAAGTTATGGCGGTACAGCATAAGGAATATCCGATTTATGGGGTGCAGTTTCACCCGGAATCTATTATGACGCCTGATGGAAAACAGATCATTAAAAATTTTATAAAGGAGATATGAGCCATGATAAAAGAAGCTATTGTAAAAATTGTGAATAAAGAGGATCTTACTTATGAGGAAGCATATACGGTTATGAATGAGATTATGAGCGGAAAAACAACTTCTACGCAGAACGCCGCATTTCTGGCGGCGCTTTCTACCAAAAGCGCCAGGGCAGAGACGACGGATGAAATTGCGGGATGTGCGGCTGCCATGCGGGAACATGCGACAAAAGTTGAGACAGGAATGGAGATTTTTGAGATCGTTGGAACGGGCGGTGACCACGCGCACAGTTTTAATATCTCCACGACCTCTGCGATTGTGGCGGCGGCAGGCGGCATGAAAGTCGCCAAACATGGCAATCGTGCAGCTTCTTCACAGTGCGGGACAGCAGATTGTCTGGAAGCGCTTGGCGTAAATATCCAGCAAAGTCCGGCAAGATGTAAGGAACTGCTGCAGGAGGCAGGCATGTGCTTCTTTTTTGCGCAAAAGTATCATACGTCAATGAAGTACGTGGGAGCGATTCGTAAAGAACTTGGTTTTCGGACTGTATTTAATATTCTTGGCCCGCTGACGAATCCGGGCACGCCTTCTATGCAGCTGCTTGGCGTATATGACGAATATCTGGTTGCTCCGCTGGCACAGGTGCTTGTTAACCTTGGAGTCAGACGGGGAATGGTTGTTTACGGGCAGGATAAGCTGGATGAGATATCTATGAGCGCTCCAACGACAATCTGTGAGATTCGTGACGGATGGTTTCAGTCTTATGTGATTGCGCCGGAAGATTTTGGACTGGTACGTTGTACGAAGGATGATCTGAGGGGCAGTACTCCGGCGGAAAACGCAAAAATTACACACGCGATTTTAAATGGGGAACAAGGGCCAAAGAGAAATGCGGTTCTGATGAATGCGGGTGCGTCATTTTATATTGGCGGAAAAGCGGACAGCATAAAAGCGGGTATTGCGCTTGCTGCTGAGGTTATAGATTCCGGAAAAGCGGATAAAACGCTTCAGAAGCTGATAGAGATCAGCAACCGCCAGGAGGTGGAAGAATGACGACAATATTAGACCAGCTTGCCGGCCACGCGAGGGAACGTACGGAGCAGGCAAAAAAGAAAATGTCATTGGAAGCAGTAAAGCAGCAGGCATTATCGTTGCCAAAGGAAATGTATGTGTTTGAAAAAGCTCTGAAAGAACCTGGGATTTCATTTATTTGTGAATGCAAAAAAGCGTCTCCGTCCAAAGGATGCATTTCACCGGATTTTCCGTACCTGCAGATTGCAAAAGAATATGAAGCGGCGGGCGCTTCCTGCATTTCCGTACTGACAGAACCAAAATGGTTTTTAGGAAGCGATGCATACCTGAAAGAAATTGCAAATGCGGTGTCAGTGCCTTGTCTGAGAAAAGATTTTACCGTAGATGCGTATATGATATACGAGGCAAAGCTGCTGGGTGCGGCTGCGGTGCTGCTGATCTGTTCGATATTGACGGAGCAGGAACTAAAAACGTTTATTCATATTTGCGATGAACTTGGACTTTCCGCTCTTATAGAAGTGCATAATGAAGACGAGGTGTCCATGGCGCTTCGGGCAGGGGCACGTATGATCGGTGTGAATAACAGGAATCTGAAAGATTTTTCAGTGGATACGGATAACAGCCGCAGACTTCGCAAACTGATCCCGCGAGATATCTTATTTGTCTCGGAAAGCGGTGTAAACAGCGCTCAGGATGTGGCAAGGCTTCGTGAGATCGGCGCGGATGCTGTATTGATCGGTGAAGCGTTAATGAAGGCAGATGACAAAAAAGCCAGGCTGCTCGAACTGAGGGGTGCGCTATGACAAAGATCAAGTTTTGCGGTTTAACCAGACTTTGCGAGATAGAAACTGCGAATGAACTGAAAGCGGAATATATCGGATTTGTATTTGCGCAAAAAAGCCGTCGGTATGTTGTGCCTGAAAAAGCAAAAGAATTGAAACGTGCGCTTCATCCATACAGCAGCGCGGTCGGTGTTTTTGTAAATGAAAAGGTGCATACAGTCGCTGATTTTTTAAATACGGGCATCATAGACATTGCGCAGCTTCATGGAAGTGAAGGCGAGGAATATATCAGACAGCTGCGAACGCTTACGGATAAGCCAGTGATAAAGGCTTACTGCATCAGAAGCGCCGCTGATACTGCGGCGGCGGAACAAAGCAGCGCCGATGGCATACTGCTCGATTCCGGCGCTGGTACAGGAAAGCTCTTTGACTGGAAGCTGATCCAAAATATCCAAAGACCGTATTTTCTTGCCGGCGGCCTTGAGATAAACAATGTGGCAGCCGCGGTCAGACAGCTGCATCCCTATGCGGTTGATGTCAGTTCCGGCATTGAAACAGATGGAAGGAAAGATAAACAGAAAATGGCGGCATTTGCAGCCGCAGTCAGAAAGGAAGAAAAACGATGACAAATTCTAACGGGCGCTTTGGTGTTCACGGCGGGCAGTATATTCCTGAAACGCTGATGAATGCCGTGATTGAATTAGAAGAGGCATATAATCATTATAAAAATGATGCGCAGTTTAACAAAGAACTCACCGAACTTTTTAACGAATATGCGGGCCGGCCGTCACGCCTTTATTATGCGGAAAAGATGACAAAAGACCTTGGCGGCGCGAAGATTTATTTAAAACGCGAGGATCTTAACCATACCGGTTCGCATAAGATTAATAATGTACTCGGCCAGGCGCTGCTTGCAAAGAAGATGGGAAAGACACGCCTGATCGCTGAGACAGGAGCTGGACAGCATGGTGTAGCTACTGCGACAGCCGCTGCTTTGATGGGTATGGAATGCGTCGTGTTTATGGGGGAAGAAGACACGATTCGACAGGCGCTGAATGTATACCGCATGCGTCTGCTTGGCGCGGAGGTAGTCTCTGTTAAGACGGGTACAGCGACTTTAAAGGATGCCGTATCCGAAGCCATGCGTGAATGGACTTCACGGATCAGTGATACACATTACTGTCTTGGCTCTGTTATGGGGCCGCATCCTTTTCCTGTGATTGTCCGTGATTTTCAGGCGGTGATATCAAAAGAAATCAAAGCACAGATGTTAGAGAAAGAGGGCAGGCTGCCGCACGCGGTGATTGCCTGTGTTGGCGGCGGGTCAAATTCTATGGGCAGTTTTTATCATTTTATTGAAGATAAAGGCGTAAGGCTGATTGGATGTGAAGCGGCAGGCAGAGGTGTGGATACGTTTGAAACAGCGGCTACGATTGCCACCGGAAGACCGGGGATTTTCCATGGGATGAAATCCTATTTTTGCCAGGATAAATACGGACAGATCGCGCCCGTTTATTCTATTTCAGCAGGGCTTGATTATCCGGGCGTTGGCCCTGAGCATGCATATCTGCATGACATTGGCAGGGCGGAATATGTGCCGGTTACAGATGATGAGGCGGTAAACGCATTTGAATACATGTCAAGAACGGAAGGGATTATTCCTGCCATTGAATCCGCGCACGCTGTTGCCCACGCGATAAAAATTGCTCCTGAAATGAAAAAAGATCAGGTGATCGTAATCACGATTTCAGGAAGAGGAGATAAAGACTGTGCCGCGATTGCACGTTACAGAGGGGAGGATCTTCATGAGTAATATAAAAAAGGCATTTGAAAACGGAAAGGCTTTTATAGCATTTATTACCTGCGGCGACCCGGATTTGGAAACGACTGCAGCCGCTGTCCGTGCCGCTGTATTAAATGGCGCAGACCTTATTGAGCTGGGCATTCCATTTTCCGACCCTACAGCAGAAGGGCCTGTGATTCAGGGAGCGAACATGAGGGCGTTAAACGGCGGCATCACTACGGATAAAGTGTTTGCTTTTATAAAAGAACTCAGGCGCGACGTCAAGGTGCCGATCGTAATTATGACTTATGCAAATGTCGTATTTTCTTATGGTGCAGAGAAGTTTATATCTGTCTGCAGGGATATTGCGGTCGACGGATTGATTCTGCCGGATCTGCCTTTTGAAGAAAAAGGGGAATTTCAGCCTTTCTGCCGTCAATATGGAGTGGATCTTGTATCTTTGATTGCGCCGACCTCTGAAAATCGGATCTCTATGATAGCAAAAGAAGCGGAAGGATTTTTATATATTGTATCCAGCCTTGGAGTAACGGGTACAAGAAGCGAAATTACGACGGATCTTGCATCTATCGTAGAGGTTGTCCGCCAGCACACCGATATTCCCTGTGCGATTGGTTTTGGCATTTCTGTTCCGGATCAGGCAAAAAAAATGGCAGGACTTGCAGACGGAGTCATTGTCGGCTCGGCAATCATAAAGCTGCTTGAGAAATATGGAAAGGATGCGCCAAAGTATGTCGGCGAATATGTAAAATCAATGAAAGCAGCAATGCAGTAAAAACATTTTTCACCTATTGACAAGATAGGTGAAAAATGCTATAGTTATACCTATCAAAACAGTAGGTAAAGACAAAAACGAAAGGATGAGATGACTATGCCTAATTACAAATTTGAAACCATGCAGCTACATGTTGGTCAGGAGAATCCTGACCCTGCAACGGATGCACGTGCTGTACCGATCTATGCGACGACTTCTTATGTATTTCATAACTGTGAACATGCAGCTGCCCGCTTTGGGCTTGCGGATGCCGGCAACATATACGGCAGGCTGACCAATTCCACGCAGGATGTACTGGAACAGAGAATGGCGGCTTTGGAAGGAGGCACAGCGGCGCTGGCGCTGGCGTCAGGTGCGGCGGCAATTACATATACGCTCGAAGCGCTGGGACAAAACGGCGGTCATTTCGTAGCACAAAAAACGATTTACGGCGGCAGCTATAATCTTTTGGCACACACGCTCCCGAACTTCGGCATTACGGCCAGTTTTGTAAATATTCACGATCTTGCCGAAGTAGAAGCAGCGATTCAGGACAATACAAGAGCGATATATATCGAAACACTTGGCAACCCAAACAGCGATATTCCAGACCTGGACGCGTTAGCAGTGCTTGCACACAAACATGGCCTGCCGCTAGTCGTGGATAATACCTTTGGCACGCCGTATCTGATCCGGCCGATCGAACATGGCGCGGATATTGTAGTACATTCTGCGACAAAGTTTTTAGGCGGGCATGGGACGACACTCGGCGGAATCATCGTCGACTCCGGCAATTTTGACTGGAACGCAAGCGGAAAATACGCCGCTATCGCAGAGCCTAATCCAAGCTATCATGGAGTATCGTTTGTAAAGGCTGCAGGCACCGCGGCATTTGTAACCTACATCCGTGCCATTTTGCTTCGGGATACCGGAGCGACGATTTCCCCGTTCGCTGCATTTCTGCTTTTGCAGGGTATCGAAACACTTTCGCTGCGCCTGGAACGGCATGTGGAGAATACTAAGAAAGTAGTGGAATTTTTAAACAGCCATCCGCAGGTTGAAACGGTTAACCACCCATCGCTGCCGGAACATCCGGACCATGCATTGTACGAAAAATATTTTCCAAACGGCGGAGGCTCTATCTTTACATTTGAAGTTAAGGGAGGGATACAGGAAGCGCATAAGTTTATTGACAGTCTGGAGATTTTCTCTTTGCTTGCCAATGTTGCAGACGCAAAGAGCCTTGTGATCCATCCGGCAACCACTACGCACAGCCAGCTTAATGAAAAAGAACTGGCGGAGCAGAATATTAAACCAAATACCGTGCGCCTGTCGATCGGCATCGAGCATATTGATGATATACTTGCTGATCTGCAAAAGGGGTTCGCGGCGGTCAAGTAAATGACATTGGAAAGAATGATAGCATCGAAATATCTGATTGTTTGCAAGGAGCTGGAATACGATGATGATTTCAACAAGAGGAAGGTATGCGCTGCGTGTGATGATTGAGCTTGCAGAACATTACCATGACGGGTATACGCCTATGAAGATGATTGCGAAGAGCCAGAATATTTCGCTGAAATATCTGGAACAAATCCTTCCTTCTTTGACAAAAAACGCCATGATTGAAGGGCTGCAGCGCAAAGGAGGCGGATATAAGCTGACGAATGAACCAAGTGCCTACCGGGTGGGCGATATCTTACGGGTCACAGAAGGAGATCTTGCGCCTGTAGCCTGCCTCAGCTGTGACGCAAAGATTTGCGAACGCGCCGGAAGCTGCAGAACACTGCCGATGTGGACAGAGTTCCATAAGATGACAAATGATTATTTTGACAGTATTACACTTGCGGATTTCATGAAACAAACCATCAATGATAAAACCAATAATGGCATGCAGGAAAACGAAAAAATTTTATAGATTATTCTGTTGCAGTATCAGGCCAAAGAGGATAAAATAAAAGAAAGCCGCTGCTTCTATACAGTATTAGCATCAGTATCGGCAGCGGCGGCACGGAAACGGCCTGAAAGGGGGAACTGCTATGAGTATGCAGACGATCTATATGACCTGTATGATAGGAGGAATTTTACTGTTATTGTCATCTATCATTTTCAGTGCGGCAGATGATTTTTTTGACTTTGCGGCATTTGATTTATTTAGTCTGGATCTGGGTGATTTCGACTTGGATATTCTGCCGATTTCCATGAAATCACTTTGTCTGGCTGCTACAGTATTTGGAAGCGTCAGCATGCTGCTGTTGGAGCAGTCTGCGTCAACAAGGCATGTAATTGCAGGCGTGTGTGCATATATAGGGGCTTTTGCTGTTCAAAACATTACAGGTTTTTTAAAAAACCATCAGTCAGAAGCAGATACTATGGAAAGCATCTGCAGCCGCAGTTATGTCGTGAATGTGTCGATACCCGAACAGGGGTATGGTTCTGTAGCAAGTTCTGAACAAGATCGTTCGGTGATTACTTTGACAGCAAAATCACTGGATGGCAGTGCGATTCCAGCGGGAACAGAGGTGAACATTATCAATATTGCGGATCATGTTGCAATCGTAACAAAGCTGTAAACCTGCAGCATTTGATACTTTAGATTCTGTTTTCGATTCAAATGCGTACGATCAGACAAGGAGGATAAAAAGATGTTGAACGAGTTATTACCAATCATTGCAATTCCACTTGTAATTGTCTTGGTGCTGATTGCCATTTTTTCTATGTGGAAAAAGGTTCCGCAGGACAAAGCCGGTGTCATTACCGGATTAAAAAGACGCGTGATTACAGGCGGCGGCGGTTTGGTCATCCCGGGGGTAGAACGGATTGACTACATATCGCTGGGCAACATGCCGCTTCGCGTGGATACAAGAGGAAGCCTGTCTTCGCAGGGAGTCCCGATTTCAGTCAGTACAACAGCTGTTATTAAGGTACGCAATTCACCAGATGCGATCTTAACAGCTATCGAACAGTTTACCGGTAAAAACGAACAGGAAATTATAAAAAACATTATGTCTACCGCAACCGCCGTATTAGAAGGAAAGCTGCGTGAAATTATCGCAACGATGACGGTTGAGGATTTATATCAGAAAAGGGAGGCATTTTCCAGCCAGGTACAGGAAGTTGTCGGCACAGAACTTGGCAATATGGGACTGGAAGTAAAAAACTTTACAATAACAGATATTTCAGATGAAAACGGATATATCGAAGCGCTTGGCGAAGGAATGATTGCACAGCGTAAAAAAGATGCCGAGATTCAAAAATCCGAAGCGAAACGCGAACAGGATGAGCGTACTTCGGAAAACATTAAAATAGGCGAGCAGGCAAAATTGGAAGCAGCTACGGCGATCAAGCAGGCAGAAAAAGAAAAGCAGGTTGCCGAGGCACGCTACCAAAAGGAAATCAGCACGGCAAACGCAGAAGCCGAGCTTGCACACGACATTCAGCGCAAAAAAACGCAGAAAGAAGTAATCCAGGCAGAGATGGACGCAGAACTGATCCGTCAGCAGCGCCAAAAAGATATCGCAGAAGCCGAGATTCAGGTACAGATTACACAGGCACAAAAAAATACCGAACTGGCAGAACAAAGAGCACTGGAAAAAGAAAAGCAGCTGCTTTCTGATGTCGTAAAGCCTGCAGAAGCCGGAAGAAAGAGGCTGGAACAGGAATCAGAAGCAGACAAATATGCAGAGATTAAAAAAGCAGAAGCCGAAGCAGAAAAAAAGAAAATAGACGCGCTGGCTGAGGCCGAAGCAATCAAAGCAAGAGCAGCAGCCGAAGCACAGGCAATAGAAGCAAAAGCAAGAGCCGAAGCAGAAGCGATCGCCAGAAAGGGCAGCGCTGAGGCAGAAGCCAAGAAAGCATCCTTACTTGCAGAAGCAGAAGGCCTGGAACGCAAAGCAGAGGCAATGCAGAAATTAAACAGCGCCGGCGTCATCCAGATGGTAATCGATAAGCTGCCGGAAATGGCAAGCGCAGTCGCACAGCCTCTGACAGCAATTGATAAAATCTCAATTATTGACAGCGGCAGCGGAGAATCCGGCGTTTCTAAAATGGGCAGTTATGTCCCGTCTTTACTCGCTAAGACGATGGAAACGGTAAAAGAAACGACAGGATTTGATATGCTGGACGCAATGAAGTCAAACACCATTCAGGCACAGACAGAACGAAATATCAAAGTGGAAGGGCTGGTATCTGAACAGGCTTCTGCAGACAGCCAGTAAATCAAAAAGGGAGCAAAGCATGCTCCCTTTTATTAAGGAACTGGATGAGCCAAAATTAACATTGGGTTGCGTTTTTTTATTGGCTACTCGGACGCTGGATGAGGGGCGGGGCCTGGATTTCGGCTCCTACTCCAGAATGTT
>CAOKJJ010000135.1 GCA_948468465.1 uncultured Eubacterium sp.
AGCATGAGTAAAACTATGTGTAGTAACAACATGCTATAGGGAAATTAAGGTAATCAAACGGGCTATGATTGCTTGTGAGAACAGTGGCCATATTATTGCGGACGATTTTCCTGAGGTCAGGAAAATCGTAAGTGCCGGTGCAACAAGTAAACCGGTTAAGGATTATGAGCTTACTCGCTATGCTTGCTATTTGATTGTACAAAATGGCGATCCCCGCAAAGAAGTGATTGCTTTAGGACAGACCTATTTTGCCATTCAAACATATCGACAGGAAGTAGCAGATCATTTTAATGAGTTGGACGAAGATAGAAGACGTTTAGTAGTGCGTGGGGATATCAAACAGTGGAACCAGCTTCTTGCAGAAACTGCACATGACGCAGGAGTTATTACAAATGAAGAATTTGCGATTTTAAATGCTGGGTACATGGGCTTGTATGGTGGTCTGGATGTTGATGATATACACAAGAGGAAAGGATTGGAAGTAGGGCAGAAAATTCTTGATTATATGGGAAGTACGGAGCTTATTGCTAATCTGTTCAGCGTATCACAGACAGAAGAAAAATTGCGGAAAGATGAAATTACTGGTGCAAAGGCGGCGACAGCTACTCATTATAAGGTTGGGAAAGAAGTGCGGGGAGCTATCGAAAAAATAGGCGGTACAATGCCAGAAGATTTACCGACACCAGAAAAAAGCATTCAGCATAACACTCTCATAACAAATGTTATCTTTAGTTATTTTATAACACTTTCCATATTTTTTCAATAACAATAAATTATTTAGTGATATTACATAGTTTAATTGAATGAAATTCCACTATTTTTGTGCAAATCAGATATAAATTTTAAAAATAAATAATAAACATTTGTAATTTTAATGAAATGGAACAATCACGAAATCCTTGTTTAAGAGAAGTGGCTGTTCCTTTTTTTTGTTCCCATTTTTCCTGTATTTACAAGGCTTTTGGTATATTTAATTACAAATGCAAAGCATAACATTTGTTATGAAAATGTTATGCTTTATATTTGTAGCTGCTTGAATACATAAAAGCTGACTATCTGTATGCAGGGTCTGCATGACACAAATTTTTGTGGATTTTATATCTGCGATTGGTATTGTAAATCTCATCCGTTCACAATATTTATCGTTGCCTCCTTACGTAAACGTAATGGCAGATATAAATTCGCAAAGATTTGTGCTGTGCAGTATTGCCATACAGTCTGAACATTGATATGCAAAAACCTGGTTCCATCTTTTTGCGCACTGCAGATACAGAATTGCGCATACAGATGGAGGGTTTTTTGTATATATGTAACTATTCATTTGTATGGGCCACCATACACGGACACATTTACAGCATGCATATGGCTGTAAAAAAGTAGAGGAGGAAGATCATGAAGAAAAAATTCATGAAAAAAGCTCTTGCGGTTGTACTGTCAACAGCGATGACGTTTACCCTGTCGTCAACAGGACAACTGCAGAATGCGTCAGCGGCGAAAAAATTTGTCGGCTTGAATACTTCTTTTAAGACATTAAAAGTAGGGCAGACATATAAACTGCGGCTGGTAAACAATACGAGCAGCTGGAAGATCAAAAAGGTAGCCACAACGGATAAGTCGATTGCTACCGTATACGGAAAAAAGAGTTCCAGTGTTATGATTAAGGGAAAAGGAACCGGCAGGGCAACCATTCGTGTCAGCGTTAAGACTGCGGCAAGAAAAGCAAACAACACAAAGACACTCCGGTGCCGTGTAAATGTCAAGGGAACAGACATTACACCGACTCCGGCGCCATCCAAAGACCCGGTAAAGACAAGCGTGGAAGTCACCACACAGGCAGAATTAAATGACGCCCTGGCAAATAATGCGATTACAAGCATCACAGTCACTACGTCAAATGCGGCATCTCTTACGATTCCTGCCGGCAAGTATGGCAATGTAGATCTGACCGTGAACGCGCCAAATGTGGATATTGTCAATAATGCTGTATTTAAGTCCATTACGATCAAAGCAATCAAGGGCGATACATGGACAGAGAACGCACAGGGCAACAAAATAACGGTTGACGCGTTAAAAGCGCGTATTGTCGTAAATGAAGCTGCAAATATTTCAGCCATTACGATTACAAAAGCAAAAGCAGATGTAGCGCTTGTAGTAAACGGCACAGCAGCAGGCGTTACGGTCAATGCAAAGGCAAAATTAAACATCACAGGTACGACAAAAGGAAAAGTGCCTGTTACAGTCAGCGCGGCAGCGGCAGACACAGAAATCATCTCAGCCGTAGCAGCTGATATCCAGCTGCATGCAAACGCTGTGATCGAGTTGTTAAAAGGCGCGGAAGAAAGCGCTGTACAGGTTCTTAGCGCTGCGGCAACCGTAACAGTGAAAAACAACACGGACAAGAAGATCACTGTTACAGACGCAAAAAATGCGAAGACGGATGTAAAATCAAAAGGCACCCATACAGTAAAACCATCCGCTACGACAGGTTCGACGGGCACAAGCACAGGTACCTGGGGCGGCGGTTCCAGCTGGATTGGCAGCGGCGGCTCCAGCAGTTCCGGATCATCTACAAAAAGAGAGACAGTTGTCCGTTCTCATAAAGAGTTAGCAGATGCATTGAAAGTGTCCACCATGGAAAAGATTACCATCATGGACAACGCTGACGGCACAGGGAATGAACTGAAAATTGATGAAGGAAATTATTCGGCGATCACGCTGGTTGTAAATGCTCCGAAGAGTACGATTGAGAACCATGCAAACTTTAAAGAAGTTCAGATTAAAAATATTGCTCCAGATACATGGATGGAATATGCAGAAAACATCCTGACTGTAGAGGCTCCGACTCCGCATATTTTTATAGCAGAAAAAGCAAAGGTAAAAAGCCTGATTTTTAAAGGTGCTGTGAAAAAGGCTGTCCTGGATGTAAAAGGAACCATCAGCAGTGCAATCAGATGCCAGGCTGCGAATGCAGACGCAAAGGTAACATTAAATGTAGAAGGAAGCGTACAGGGAGTACAGGTTGTTTCAGCTATGACGGTTGTTGTTTCTGCTCCTGCGGGTGTTACGTTAGGTCGAATCCCGGTAACAATCTCCGCGCCGAAGGCATTATTGTATGCAATGGCTCCGGTCGCTGTAAAAGTTGAGGTAAAAGAAGTTGCCGTTACACTGGAAGCAGGCGCCGAAAACAGTACATTGGAAATGGCTGACAAAGACCTGAAACCATATGTTGATACGAAAGTTGACGTACCGGTAACCGTAACAAATGACAGCAGCGTAAAGGATGTTGTAATCGAAAAAGAACAGGCAGCCGGGGAAGTCATTATTACTGACGAAGGAAAGGTAGAGGTAGATACAGAAGCTAAGCCGCCGGTAGAAGCAGGCGATAACATTGACGAAGATGCGAAGGATGAGATCAAAGATCCAGAACCGTTACCGGATAATCCAAGTACAGATGATGAGCCAGGAACAGATGAACCAGGAACAGATGAACCAGGAACAGACGAACCAGGAACAGACGAACCAGGAACAGATGATCCAGAAAATCCTGCAGCAACTCCAACAGCAACAGTTAGTGTAACATCTGGAAGTTCTTTAGTTATTTCTGCCAGTGCAATAACTGTAAATGGAACAGCAGAAGAGATTACAAGTCGTGGAAATGCAAAATTTGGTGCATCTGAAAGCGCAGCGGCCGGCAGTGTATCATATGGAACAAACGGTTATGAATTTACTTCGTCAGATATTAACGGCGCTAATTCATTTTATGTAGAATTTACTGCTACGACCGCTTCTGGAACATATACACTGAAAGTGACAGTAAATTTGAGTGAATTAACGAATGGTGTAGCAAAGACAATTAACGCAACGGTTGTTTCTTCTGATGCCACATAAACACAATCAAATGAATGCAAAGCCTATATCAGGCTTTATCATAAAAATCTCAGAGATTTCAGATCTCTGGGATTTTTATTGCTATGGTTCAATTTGCTGAATATACAGGCAGGAAAGCAGCGGAATAGCAGTGGAATAGCAGTGGAATATTCGAAAAAACTTGCAATTTGACGGACACTATGCTATAATATTTTCATGTGGAGGTGCATTTCCAACAAAGGAGATGCACTTTTTTGCAGTAAACCTGTCAAAATATACCAATATAATACGAATGAAGATCGAAAGGTATTGCGCTGCCGCAAAACAGGCAAAATAGAAACTGAGAGGAGATTTTATATGTTAAAAAATGCGATATGGATCACCGGCGCGGAGGGACGCCTTGGCTCTGCGCTCGTTGAACTGCTGAAAAAAGATGTAGACAACAAGGTCGTCGGTACAGATATGGACGTGGACATTACAGATATGGACGCGGTGGAGCAGTGCATCAAAGTGTACCGCCCGAACATCGTCATCAACTGCGCAAGCATTTCAGACGCGGAGTATTGTGAACAAAATATGGTGCAGGCATTTAAGGTAAACGCGCTTGGCGCGAGAAATCTGGCAGCGGCCTCCAGAAGCGCGAACGCCAAAATGATACAGCTTTCGACCGATGATGTGTTCAGCGGGCGTTCGGCCGGCCAGTTGACAGAGTTTGACGTGCCTGATCCGCAGTCGATATATGGCAAATCCAAATATGCCGGAGAAAATTATGTCAGGGAATTAAATCCAAAGCATTTAATTGTCCGCAGCTCCTGGGTATATGGCGCCGCAAACGAAAGCGCAAAAGAAGACTATTTTTCTTATGTTGTCAGTCATGGGAAGAGCAAAACGCCGTTTCAGGCGCCGCTTGACCGGATCGGCAGTCCGACGAGCGCGGATGTACTTGCGGAATTTATTAAATGCCTGCTGGATAAGACAGAGTACGGGATCTATCATGCTTCCTGCGAAGGCATGTGTTCCAGGCATGAGTTTGCCACAGCGATCCTGGCGCTGATGGGTTATGATACCGAGCTTGCGAAAGGTTATTTTTCCGTGGAAAATAGGGGACGAATTTCGATACTGCTTGAAAATCTGATGATGAAAATGACAGAAATCTACATAATGCCGCAGTGGTTTGATGAGCTGAAGGCATATATTGAAAAAAATAAAGAAACAGAATAAAGGTTGGAGGATGAACATGCAGGAAGAAGAAAACAGAAAAGAAACGAAGAAAATGGGGCTGACAACTAAGATTTTTATCGGGTTGATCGGCGGCCTGGTATTAGGCGTTATTTTGAATTTGTTTGTGCCGCACTCTTCCTTTCGGGATGCGGTGTTAGTAGATGGTATTTTTTATGTCATAGGCAATGGATTTATCCGTTTGATGAAGATGCTTGTAGTACCGCTTGTATTTTGTTCGCTTGTCTGTGGAAGCTCTGCGATTGGCGATACGAAGTCGCTTGGAAAAGTAGGCGGCAAGACGATTGTATTTTACCTGCTGACTACGGCGCTGGCGGTAACGGTTGCTATAACAGTTGCTACGGTTGTAAAGCCTGGGGTTGGACTGGACATGTCTTCGATTGAAACAGGGGAAACAGCGGTTGCCGAGAATGTATCTGTCGCGGATACGATCTTAAATATTATACCGGAGAATCCGATCGGCGCTTTGGCTGACGGCACAATGCTGCAGATTATTTTGTTTGCGTTGTTAATCGGCGTGCTTCTTGCAAAGATGGGAGAGCGGACGGAGCTGATTGCGAATCTGTTTAACCAGTGCAATGAACTGATGATGGAAATGACCAATCTTGTCATGAGCCTGGCCCCGGTCGGTGTGTTTTGCATGATTGCCAAAACATTTGCAAATCTGGGCTTTGACGCGTTTGTCCCGCTGTTAAAATATATGGGAAGCGTAGTGCTTGGACTGTTCATTCAGTGTTTGATCGTATATATGGTTTTGCTTGTGATTTTTACAAGGCTGAATCCGGTGAAATTTATTAAAAAATTTTTCCCGGTTATGGCATTTGCATTTTCCACTTCTACGTCAAATGCGACCATTCCTATGAATATTGATACGCTGGAAGAAAAAATCGGTGTGTCCAGAAAGATTTCTTCGTTTACGATACCGTTAGGAGCAACGATCAATATGGATGGTACTTCGATTATGCAGGGTGTGGCCGTTGTGTTTGCGGCGCAGGCGTATGGGATGCAGCTTGGCCCAAAAGGGTATCTGACGGTCATTGCGACAGCGACGCTTGCTTCGATTGGCACGGCAGGCATTCCTTCGGTTGGACTTGTAACGCTTTCGATGGTGTTTACAGCTGTTGGCCTTCCGGTAGAAGCGATTATGCTTATTATGGGTGTCGACCGTATTCTGGATATGATCCGCACGGCGGTCAACATTACCGGAGACGCGGTATGTACCACGATCGTGGCGCATCAAAACGGTGATCTGGACAGGGAGGTATTTAACAGAATGGAGGAGAACAATGCGTAAAAAGATTGTGCGCGCAGGCACGATTTTGTTTTGGATAGCCATGTTATCTGTACTTTGTATTTGCGGCTGCAGCACGCAGGCGGAGCAGACGCCTGACAAACAGGAAGAAGTGCCGGCGGATGAAGGAGCGGCCGAAAGGATCCGTGAGCGGGGATATCTGCTGGCAGGCTGTAAGATGGATGTGCCGGGATTAAGTTTTTATGATGCCGAGGCGGATACATGGTCCGGGCTTGAGGTAGAGCTGGCCTATCAGACGGCGGCCCGTTTGTTTGAGGTAAGCATAGAGGAAGCAAAGGAACAGGGACTGGTGCGCTTTATTGGCGTAACGGTAGCCGACCGTGAGGAAAAGCTGGAGCAAAAAGAAGTAGACTGTCTGTTTGCTACGTATACGATTACAAAGGAGAGAAAACAGAAGTTTGCATTTTCCGACAGTTACTATACCGATTATATCGGACTGTTAGTAAGGAATTCCGGAACAGACGCCAATGCGCTTGGTACGAGTGATATCCGCTCCATTGCGGATTTGGATGGAAAGAAAATCGGAGTGGCTAAAAATGCTACGACGAGGAAAGCGTTTTTGGACTATATGGACACGATGAACAGTATCAAAACGGCACCTGTTTTTTTCGAATATAAGAACTATGAAGCAATTTTCTCAGCTTTAAAGTCCGAAGCGGTAGATGTAATGGCTGTGGATGTCAGTATTTTAAATGGTTATGTGGACAAAACCACTGTGATCCTGCCTGACCGGTTTGGCGGCCAGCGTTACGGCGCGGCGGTGTGTAAGGAAAATGCGAAGCTGCTGGATTATGTGAATGAGGCGATTCGGACGGCAGAATCATCATAGGTGTATTTGTTTACAAAAAGTGAAAAAAGTGATCAAACTTGCTTTGCAGTTATCAAATTTATTGACTTTAGATATGCTGGAAGATATAATTAGAATATATTATGTGAAGGGGGTTTGATGATGCAAGCAGAAGCATTGAAAAAATTGGTTATTGATATACAGAAATTGAAAACAGAAAAACAGACAGTTGAATTAAAGTCTGCTGAAAAAGGTTGTCCAACCAGATTATATGATACACTTTCTTCGTTTTCGAACCAGGATGAAGGCGGCGTTATTATTTTTGGCGTTGATGAAAATGATAAATATAATGTAAATGGAGTTTACGATCCTCAGGATTTACAGAAGAAGGTAACAGAGCAGTGCAAACAGATGGAGCCAATGGTAAGAGCTTTATTTACGGTTTGTGACATTGATGACAAAGTGGTTGTATCTGCTGAAATTCCGGGTGTAGATATTACGGAAAGACCGGTGTTTTATAAAGGCGTTGGCAGAATCAAAGGTTCTTATATTCGTGTCGGGGAATCTGATGAGCCAATGAGTGAATATGAGGTGTATAGTTACGAGGCTTTTCGTAAAAGAATCCGTGATGATATTCGTACAGTAGATGAAGCAAAATTACAGCTTTTAGATGAAAAGCGTTTAAATGATTATTTGACTATGGTAAAACAGGAGAGAAGAAATCTTTCAGAAAATGTATCGAATGAAGAAATTTTAGAATTGATGGCAGTTACGTCAGGTAATGTTCCTACATTGGCGGGGATCATGACGTTTTCCAAATATCCTCAAACATATTTTCCGCAGCTTTGCATTACTGCAGTATCTTTGCCTGGAACGGAGATGGGAACAGTAGGAGAAAGTGGAGAACGCTTCATTGATAACAAGCGGATTACAGGGGCAATACCAGATATGTTGGAAGAAGCAGTTGAATTTGTACGTAAGAATAGCCGGACTAAGACTATTATAGATGATAATGGAAAGAGAAAGGACAAACCGGAATATCCAATTAAAGCGGTTAGAGAAGCGATTTTAAATGCGTTAGTTCATCGCGATTATAGTCTGCATACGGAAAATACACCGATTCGTATTGAGATGTATCGAGATCGTATGGAAGTTATCAACAGCGGCGGACTATATGGAAAGATTTCTATTGATGCGTTAGGGAAGGTACATCCGGAGACTAGAAACGCCGCACTTGCCAATATGCTGGAACTATTGAAAATTACTGAAAATCGTTATTCCGGAATTCCAACAATGCGATCAGAGTTTATTCAGGCAGGGCTGCCAGCGCCAATTTTTTCTGTTGTTCATGGAGAGTTTAAAGTGGTTATGAAGAATGACTGTTTTAAAGAAGATACAACATCAGAAAAAGCGATTTTAGATTTCTGTTCAATACCCAGATCAAGGGCTGAATTAATTGAATTTACAGGCAAATCCCGTACTTATACGATGATTCATCTAGTAGCGCCGCTTGTGCGTGCAGGTGAATTAAAAATGACACTGCCGGATAAACCTAAAAGCTCTAAGCAGAGGTATATAAAAGCATAAATTTAGTAACAGTTCAATGGTTATCTGAACTGTTACTAAATTTTAGCAAGTATGTTTCAAAACATCCGGCGGAAGCAGATATTCCAAACACGCTTTAGAGCGTATCTGAGAGATTTGCTTTTGCCGGAAGAAACTGCTTATTCCGTGATTCGCCCATCATCTGAAAACTTTACATTGACCGACAACCCAGACATATATTCATAGAATTCCCTGCGGGCATCCGGTTCTGTCAGCAGAAAAGTGCAGGCATTCGAAGCTTTTGCCGGCAGCAGCTGCCAGTCTGCCTTCTGATCGGCTGTAAATGTCAGCCTGGCGACGGCGGTCCGTTCGATATTCTGGTAAAATATAAAGTTGCCGAGGCTGTAAAATATCGGTTTTCCGTTATAAAATTCCACGCCCTGCAGCACATGCGGGTGGGCGCCGATGACCGCGTCAGCGCCGGCGTCAATGAGCGCGTGCGCCATAGACTGCTGATATGGTTCCGGTGCTGTGTTTCGCTCAATTCCCCAATGTACATAGACACATAGAAAATCACATTTTTTGCGTGCATCCTGCACGGCTGCGAGCAGGCGGGCCGGGTCATAAGCAGACAAAACGCCCGGCTGCGCGTTTTCCACGTTCCAGGAAACGTCTGGAAATACGCGTGACGCGGCCAGAAAACCGAACGTATGGCCGTTTGCTTTTTTTGTAATCAGCTTTGCGGCGCGCTTTAAGGAGTTTCCGGCGCCTACATATGTAATATCTGCATCGTCCAGAGTCTGAAATGTGTCGGCAAGCGCGTCTTTGCCGTAGTCAAGCACATGGTTATTTGCCAGCGTTACAAGGTCTACGCCTGATTCCAAAAGGATGGATACGTAAGAGGGGTCGATGCGGAAAGTAAACTGCTTGTCCGGTGCCTGTGTTCCGCAGGTACTGTATGGAAATTCATTGTTGACCATGGCAATGTCAGCCTGCTTCATTTCTTTTAACAGATCTTTGGATAAGATGCCCTGGATTCCCAATTGACGGTATCCTGCAAGTACATAGTCACTGAAATAAACATCTCCGGCAAACAGGAGTGTTGTGTCTTTTTTTCTGTTTTTTACAGTTTTTTCTGTTGTTTTTTCCGGTTGTGAAGATGGTATGGCGTCACTTTGTCCGGCGTCAGCTTTTGAAGAAGCGCTGGCAAACGCATGGTCAGCCGGCGGATGAGAAGCCGTGTCATGATTTTTTGTGTATTTCATGTAAAAGATGCTGCCAATCAGCACGCAAAGCAGCATACAGGAAACAATCAGCGTGCTTTGCAGAAATGCCCTTATTATTTTTTTTCTTTTTTTCTTTCGTTTCAATGGTAATCTGGCCTCCAGTTGGAATGTAATTGTACTTTTTCATATTACAGTTCTTTTTCGTCAAAATCAAGTCCTCGTGTGAAAAAATGAGCAGATTATGTGAAAAACGTACAGACGAGCTGTCTGTATTATTTGGTATAATAAATCAACAAGCGGTAGTAAGCTTCACGATTGATCTATCTAAGGAACGGGAACTATAAAATGATTGATGAAAAAGGGGTATAGTGAGATTAAAATGCGCACACTTAGAAATATTATCAGCCGTTATATGCAGATTGTCACTCTTTTGCTGGTGGTTCTTTTTTTAGTAGTCATCTTTTGCATTCAAGTAGCGAATGAACGGCGCCAGGCCTATATGAGCGCCATAGAAACTTTTTTTCAGATCGAGCAGGTTCTGGGAGAAAATAAAGAGGAGCTGGCTGACTTAAAGCAGGTTTATCGGACTACCTGTCTGCACAATGCGGAGGCAATCGCCTATATTATAGAAGAGAATCCCTCTGTCTTAGACAGCGTGGAGGAATTAAAGAAAATCGCTACCATGATAGAGGTTGACGAAATCCATATTTTTAATGCGGAAGGACGTATTTTTTCAGGGACGCATCCGTTTTATTACGATTATATGTTTGACTCAGGCGAACAAATGAGCTTTTTTAAACCTATGCTTGAGGACAAATCTCTTAGGCTTGTACAGGATATTACGCCGAATACGGCAGAAATGAAAATGATGCAGTATTCGGCGTTATGGAGTCATGACAAAGACTTTATTGTGCAGGTCGGCATGGAGCCTGTAAATGTCCTTAAGGTAACGGAAAAAAACGAACTGTCGTATATTTTTTCCCTGCTGCGCGTCAATTCCGATGCCAATTATTATGCCATTAAAAAGGGAGATGGAAACATTGTCGGCTCTACCGACTTGTCCTGTGTTGCAAAGGACAGTGAGGAAATAGGACTGCAGCTTAAAACGATCGCGGCTGATCATAACGGTTTTTACGCAGATGTAAACGGCATAAAATCCTACTGTGTGTTTATGGAGTCCGGCGAAAACTATATTGGGCGTGTAATTTCCTGCAAGGATATGTTCGGGCGGGTTCCGTCCACGATGCTGTGGATTGCGTTCTGCCTGATTGCCGTCGCGGTGGTTTTGTATTATGTAGTCACCTGCTATATGAATAAGTACGTGGTCGAAGGCATTCACAGCATCAATGATAAGCTTAACATCATCTCTCAGGGGAATTTGGATGAGATCGTTGATATTCAAAGCAGTGAAGAGCTGGCAGAGCTGAGCCGTTATATCAACCAGATGAAAAAGAGCATTCTGGATAACCGGCGCAAGATTACTTATATTATCGGCAAGACCAAAATGCCCATCGGCGTGTACGAATACAATCACTATATGAAAAGAGTGAGCATAAGCGAACACATTCCCGATATTCTTGGCTTGAAATCAGAAGAGTATGAACACCTTTCTGCGGATTACAGAGTTTTTCAGGAATTTATCATTGATCTGCGCAGAAATATCGTTGACGACGAGTCCTGCGTATATTCCTGCCGGGAGCGTTATGTCAAGCTGGAGGAAGTGGAGCACAGCGGCGATGTATTCGGTGTCATTATAGATGTGACGGAGGAGATCTTAAAGCGAAAAAAAATAGAGGGTGAACGCGAGGCAAAGAGCCGTTTCCTTTCTAATATGTCGCATGAAATCCGGACGCCGATTAACGCGGTGCTTGGAATGAATGAGATGATACTGCGCGAGGCTACGGACAGGCAGATTTTAACCTATGCGGCGAATATCAAGAGCTCAGGAAAAATGCTGCTGTTTCTGGTTAATGACATATTGGATATTTCAAAGATTGAATCTGGAAAAATGGAGATTATTCCAGTCGAATATGAGACGTCGGCTCTGATGATAGATTTGTGGAATGTCATTTATCTGCGTGCAAAGGAAAAGGAACTGGCATTTGAAGTGGAGTCGGACGAAACGCTTCCGCGTGTGCTGTATGGGGATGATGTGCGGATGAAGCAGATCGTGACAAACCTTTTAACAAATGCGGTAAAGTATACGCCTAAGGGCAGTGTCAGGCTTCGGATTGCTTATGAACGTCAAAATAATGATGAGCTGCTGCTGAAAATATCCGTGCAGGATACAGGCATAGGCATTCGAAAAGAAGATATGGGGAAGCTTTTTGAAAGCTTTCAGCGTCTGGACGAGGAAAAAAACAGAAATATCGAAGGAACAGGACTTGGCATGAATATTACGATGTCACTGCTTAAGATGATGGGCGGCGATATGCAGGTGGAGAGTGAATACCAAAAAGGCTCCACCTTTACCGTAATCGTGCCGCAGAAAATTATCAGCAATGAGCCGGCAGGAAGCTTTCAGAAGATGCAGGAAAAAAACGCGCAGCATGACGGCAGCAGAAAGAGCAGCTTTACAGCTCCCAAAGGCCGGGTGCTGGTCGTAGACGACAATACGATGAACCTGACTGTGTTTAAGGCGCTGCTCAAGCGGACAAAACTGCAGGTTGTGACGGCGGAATCCGGAGAACAATGCCTTGCATACGTGCAGAAGCAGAAATTCCACATGATTTTTATGGATCATATGATGCCTGAGATGGACGGTATTGAGACGCTGCATGAAATAAAGAAGCTTGCGGTACATATGGATTTTCCAAATAAAGACACACCGGTCATTGCGCTGACTGCAAACGCCGTGGCAGGCGTAAAAGAGATGTATCTTGCGGAAGGTTTTGCGGAATTTTTGACAAAGCCGATTAACGCGGAGCTTTTGGAATATACCATCTGTAAATATCTTCCAAAGGAATATATTCATACGGAAGAAGAAGTGAAACGTGATTTGGAAACAGGAGACGGCAGCAATGGATATGACAGCAATGAATATGACAGCAATGGACATGACAGCGATGGATATGATCGTTATCTGGAACAGGGAGTTTCCGTCAGAAATGGACTCAAGCACTCCAAAGGCGACATGGCAACCTATCTGGAACTTGTGCGGATGTTTCTCAGAGATCAAAATAAAATGGAACTGTTGCGGCAGTATCTGTCCATGCATAATATGAAAGACTACGCTATTTTGGTACATGCTTTAAAAGGAAATGCGCGCACGCTTGGTGCGGAGCAGCTTGCAGACCTGGCATATGAGCATGAAACGCATAGCAAGGCAGGGCAGGAGGATTACGCAGCCGCACACTGGAAAGAACTGGAACAGGCGTGGAAAACCGCATTAGAAACATTTGGGGCCATTTATGAAAAATACGCCCCAGCACAGGAGAAAATCGACAGTTTCGATGACGGCGAGCTGCTCAATTTGCCGCAGGAAAGCCTTGACGAGATGGCGGAACTGATCGACAATTTCAAAACAGACGAGGCAGCAGATCAGATCAAAGAATGGCTTCGTAGCCCTCTGCACCAGGATATGCGAAGACGGCTTACAGATGTTCTGGCGGCAATAGAGGATGAGTATGATGAGGATAAGGCAATATGGCTTTTGAAAAACAACAGGGAGGAAGAAAATGATGACAGATAAAAAAAGCATTGTGGCAGTGGATGACAGCGGAATTATATTAAAGATGCTTGAAAAGCTGCTGGGCGAAGAGTATGCGTACTCTGGTTTTTCAAAAGGAATGCGCGCCCTCAAATTTTTAAAGGAAACGAAGGCACCGGATTTGATTATCTTGGATATTGAGATGCCGGAAATAGACGGGTATGCAATGCTTGACATGATACGCAGGAAAGACGAGCTGAAAGAAGTGCCGGTTCTGTTTCTGACATCAAATAATGAGAAGGAACACGTCGTAAAGGCAATCAGGGCCGGTGTGAATGATTATATCGTAAAGCCGATTGATGAGAATGTATTCATGGATAAGGTGCGAAAGATTTTGAAGGAAGAGAAATATAGCTGGGATAATGTGTAGAAAAACTTTCCGCCAAAACCATTCCGCCAGGCGCGGAGTCTGACTGTGATAAGCTTAAATGAATAACAGTTCCTTATATAAAAGCAGCGTGTTTTATTCAGAATAAGACACGCTGTTTTTTTGTGGCTATTCGGACGCTGGATGAGGGGCGGGGCCTGGATTTCTGCTCCTACTCCAGAATGTTAAGAATTCCTAAGCATTCTGCATAGAAGTTGTGGCTGCGTCCGGTCGCGTCGCGTAGTCCGCCCCTGGCTAAACGCCAGTGGCTAAAAGCGACGCTGGGCTGCGCCCCTGATTTACTGAGCAGAAT
>CAOKJJ010000136.1 GCA_948468465.1 uncultured Eubacterium sp.
CGGGATACGTTTTGGGTAGGTGTGTATCCGGGGATGACGGATGAGATGGTGGATGAGATTGCAGAGGCTGTTGTGGAAGCGGTAAGTTTGCCATGAGGTTTGCGGGAAACGGATAGAATGTTTTGCATAAAACAGAAATGATGTCGGAAATGATAAAGGAAATGATGCTGGATATGGAGGATCAGGGAAGAGGGTGATGCAGGATGGAGATAAGGGTTGCGGACTACATAGCGGACATGCTGGTGAAGCATGGGATTGCGCATGTCTTTACGGTTACCGGAGGCGGTGCGATGCATTTGAATCATGCGTTTGGCCATAAGGAGGGCCTGGCCTGCATCTACCAGCATCATGAACAGGCATGCGCGATGGCGGCGGAAAGCTATGCGAGGATTCATGGCAGGATGGCGGCTGTCTGCGTCACGACCGGGCCGGGCGGAACAAATGCGCTGACCGGGGTGCTTGGCGGCTGGCTGGATTCGATTCCGATGCTTGTCATTTCCGGGCAGGTGCGCAGTGATATGACGGCCCGCAGTACTGGGCTGGGGATGCGGGCGTTCGGGGACCAGGAGTTTGACATTACAAGGGCGGTTTGCTGCATGACAAAATATGCCGTCATGGTTACCCGGCCGGAAGACATCCGCTTCTGCCTGGAAAAAGCGCTGCACTTGTCAACATCCGGACGCCCCGGCCCCTGCTGGCTGGATGTTCCATTGGATGTGCAGGCGGCTGTGATTCGGTCGGAAGAACTCAGAGGTTATGATCCAGCAGACGATGCGGAGTATTTAACGAACCATCATTTAAGCGGACTGCCGCCAACGGTTACGGACGAGCTTGCCGCCAGAATTATACAAAAGCTGCGGCTTTCAAAAAGGCCCGTGCTGCATGCGGGAAACGGCATCCGGACTGCGGGGGCGGAAAAGCTTTTGCTGGAAGTGGCGGAAAAGCTGCGCATCCCCGTGGTCACCGGATGGAACAGCATTGACCTGATTTGGGACGGGCACCCGCTGTATGCGGGGCGCGCCGGGATCATGGGCGACCGGCCGGGCAACTGGGCGGTCCAGTGCAGTGATGTGCTGCTGTCGGTCGGGAGCAGGCTGTCTGTCAGACAGGTAGGATATGCGAAGGACAGTTGGGCGGAAAATGCCTATACCATTGTGCAGGACATTGACCCGGAAGGACTGAAAAAACCAAACATCCATATAGACCTGCCCGTCTGGGCGGATGCGTATGAACTGCTGGAAACGTTGAAACGGAATCTGGACAGGGAGCAGCCTGCGTTGAAGCGGAATCTGGACAGGGACCAGCCTGCGTTGAAACGGAATCTGGACAGGGAATTGTCTGCGGCCGGGAATGTTTTGCATACGCAAAGTGATATGGATGATACAGCGGTGCGCCGCCAGGCATGGATAAAAAGATGCAGGGACTTGAGGGAACAATATCCGGTCGTGCAGAAAAAGCATTTCCAACAGCAGGCTCCGGCAAACGTATATGCTTTCATACATGCGCTGAGCGAAGCCCTGCCGGAAGGCAGAATTATCGTAGTTGGCAACGGCTCTGCGAGTGTCGCAAGCAGCCATGCGTTTGTCATAAAGCCGGGACAGAGGTTTATTATTAACTCCGGTGCGGCTTCCATGGGATATGACCTCCCTGCGGCGGTCGGTGCCTGCATCGCTGCGGGATATGAGGAGATTACCTGTCTGACCGGGGACGGCAGCATCCAGATGAATCTGCAGGAATTGCAGACGATTGTACACCACAGGCTGCCGGTTAAAATCTTTGTCATCAATAACGAAGGCTATCATTCGATCCGCCAGACGCAGAGAAATTATTTTAAAGATTCCCTGGTCGGCGTCGGGACAGACAGCGCGGACTTAAGTTTTCCTTCGATGGAAAAGCTGGCGTGGGCGTATGGATATCCTTATTACAAAATAGAAGCGAATGGCCAGCTGCCCAAAATTACAGAGATATTAAAAAAAGAAGGCTTCTGCATCTGTGAGGTTTTCGTTGATACAAAGCAGTGCTTTGAACCAAAATCCGCAACCGGACAGCTTGCGGACGGCAGGATGGTATCGCTGCCGCTGGAAGACCTGGCGCCGCGACTGCCGGAAGAGGAAATAAAAAAGATCATGCGGGATGCCATGGAGCTGACGGAATGGAATGGGAGCTGTGAAGGAAAGCCATGAAAAAAATCAGTGTCGTAATACCTTGTTTTAATGAAGTGGAAAATGTATCGCTGATCAGCTTTACAACAAGAAACATTCTGCAGGAGGCGCTGCCGCAGTACGATTATGAGATTTTGTTTATTGACAACCATTCTACGGATGGGACAAGGGAAGAGCTGGAAAAGCTGTGCGCGGAAAATAAAAAAGTCAAAGCCATTTTTAACGTGACGAATTTCGGGCAGTTTAATTCTCCGTTTTATGCGATGTGCCAGGCTGACGGCGACTGTGTCGTCTGCATGTGCTGTGACTTCCAGGATCCGGTGGAAATGATCCCGCGGTTTGTAGAGGAATGGGAAAAAGGCCATAAGATCGTCAGCGGCGTGAAGACAAGGAGCAGGGAAAATAAAATATTGTATTTTTTGCGGACCTTGTACTATAAGTCCATCAAAAACATGTCCGAGGCGGAAATGATAGAGCATTTCACGGGGTTTGGGCTGTATGACAAGTCATTCATCGCGATTCTAAGGCAGCTGGACGACCCGGTGCCGTTTATCCGCGGGATCGTGGCAGAATACGGGCGCGGGTTTAACCGGATTGAAGTGGAGTATGAACAGGAGAAGCGCAGGGCAGGGAAGACGCATAATAATTTTTACAGCCTGTATGACGCCGCGATGCTGAGCTTTACTTCTTATACGAAGGTGGGGCTTCGGCTGGCGACGTTTCTCGGATTCGGGGCTTCGGCTGTCAGCCTTTGCGTGGCGCTGTTTTATTTGATATACAAATTGACGCACTGGTACACGTTCCAGGCAGGAAACGCGCCGATGGTCATAGGGATTTTTCTGCTGGGGTCGGTGCAGCTGTTTTTTATCGGACTGCTGGGTGAGTACATCCTGAACATCAATACGAGGGTGATACACAGGCCGCTGGTGGTTGAGGAGAAGAGGCTGAATTTTGAGGAAGAAAGCCTGACAGATGAGCGGTAGGAAATGTTTGACAATGAAGAGATGGACAGAAAGGTATGCAAATGTAAGGAGCGTAGGATGAGTGTGCGGAATGAGAGAGTTATTTATGGAGACGAATTTTTGGACCGCTGCCTGCGGGATGAGGATGGCGTGGTTATCTATGGGATTGGGATGTATGGAAGTGCGGTAGTCGATTACATCATAGAATCCGGGAATAAAGAGAAAATCAGAGGGATTGTTGTTACGAGACTGGAGGATGCACCTGGAGAATATAAGGGGATTCCTGTTTGTGAAGCAGGAGGTTATTTTCGGGATAGGGAAAATAGAAATTATTTGGTCATTATTTCTGTTTCGGGGCAATATCAGGAGAACATTATTGAACTATTAGAAAGTTCTAATGTAAAAAGATGGTGTTGTCTTACAAGGATGGCATATCTGGATTTGATGAGAAAGGGAGATAAAAGGAAAAGGATCTCATATCGAGGAGTAGATTTTCTAGTATCAGGATTTGTAAAATGTGGAACGACATCATTGCATAGTGTGTTAAGAACGATTAATAGTATTTTTGTGCCTTTTGAAAAAGAAACACATTTTTTTTGGTGGTTTAATGATGTAGAAAAGGCACAAGAAAAACTGATTCAAAAATATTTTTCAGATATCAGAGAAGGACAGAAGGTAGTAGGAGCCGTTGAACCGACGTTTTATTCTTATGCAGATGAGATTAATCAATATTTTGGCCCGTCTGTCAAGATTGTTTTATTGATGCGCAGCCCGGCAGATGCAGCTTTTTCTTTATATAAAATGGAAAACCGAGTAGGAAGTCCCATATTTGAAGATATGTATCAAAAATATGGAGTTTATCATGAAGAAATGTTTGAAAAGTATTTTGAAAACAATGTAAAAAGTGAAACATATTCATTTCATTATGATTATTGGCTTAACAAATTTTATGAGTATTTTCCAAAGGAGCAGATTCATGTGGTTTTTTTTGAAGAACTAATTAATTCTCCTGAAAAGGAGATGTCCAATATTCTTAAATTTATCGGGATAGAGGAAAAACACATTATTTCAAGCATACCAAAAGCTAACGAAGGAAACTTTGTTATGAAAAATCTGGATGGATACAGGATTGCGCAGCAGATAAGCGAGATCCAGTACTTTATAACGCATCCTTTTGCAGAAGAAAAAGAAGTCGGGGGGGGGTACGATGCTTTCCGACTTATGGAACTTGAAAGGAAATTCAGAAAAGCTGATAAGCTGAAGCTGAAAGCAAACAAAAAGGAGCAGGATATGTTGAAACAATATTTTTACGCAGACGTAAGAAATCTTGAAAATATATTAAGCAGGGATTTGTCTGAGATATGGTTTTAAGACATGATTTTGAATGCGGATAGGGTTGGAAACTATGAAAAAGGTGATCACTTATGGGTCATTTGACCTGTTCCATGAAGGACACTATAACATTTTAAAGAGGGCAAATGCCTTAGGCGATTATTTGATCGTTGGAGTCACGACGGAGCAGTATGATGAATCCCGTGGAAAACTGAATATTGTGGATTCTTTAGACAGGCGGATCGAGCATGTCAGAGAGACCGGGTTTGCGGATGAAATTATCGTGGAAGATCATCCGGGTCAGAAAGCTGAAGATGTGCAGAAATACGGCATTGACATATTTGCAATCGGCTCGGACTGGACCGGCGCCTTTGACCATATGAAACAGTTTTGTGAAGTAGTGTACCTGGAACGGACCAAAAATGTCTCTTCCACGCTGCTGCGTTCCAGGCAGTATCCGATTATCCGGATTGGAATCATTGGAACGGGAAGAATCGCTGTGCGGTTTGTACCGGAAGCTAAATATGTGAGCGGCGTGATTGTAAACAGCGTATACAATCCGTGCCTTGGCAGTGCAGAAGAATTTGGAGAAAAATATGAGCTGGATCTGGCGACGGATGATTTTGAAAGATTTTTAGAGTCCGTGGACGCGGTCTATGTGGCATCTCCGCATCAGACGCATTACGGCTACGCAAGGACGGCATTGGAGCATGAAAAACATGTGCTTTGCGAAAAGCCGCTGGCATTTAAAAGGGCAGAAGCGGAGGAATTGTTTGCATTAGCATATAGGAAAGACCGGGTGTTGCTGGAGGCGATCAAGACGGCGTACTGCCCAGGGTTTGTACAACTGGTAGGCATTGCAAAAAGCGGCGTGATCGGACAGATCTGTGACGTCGAGGCGTGTTTTACAAGGCTGACGGACGAAAGGCTGCGGGAACGCACGGATAGGGAATATGGCGGAGGGTTTACCGAATTCGGGAGTCATACGCTGTTGCCGATTATGAAGCTGATGGGGACTGGTTATGAAAGCGTGCGGTTTGACAGCATCCTGGACCGGAATGGCATTGACCTGTACACGAAGGCGTCCTTTGTGTATGGACATGGGATGGCGCTGTCGAAAAGCGGGGTTGGCGTAAAGTCGGAAGGGCAGCTGCTTGTATCCGGAACGAAAGGGTATATTCTGGCGGAATCCCCTTGGTGGCTGACGCAGTACTTTGAGGTGCGGTATGAGGACCCAATGAAAAAGCAGAGATATTTTTCGAATTTTCTTGGAGATGGGCTGCGGTATGAGATCAGTGATTTTGCCTATATGATTCAGGGGCATCAAGGCCGGGCGTTCAAGTTTACGGCGGATGAGTCGGTTGCGATTGCAGGAGTGATGGAGCAGTTTCTTGCAAAGAGATTGGAAACCGCGGGAAGGGATAAGCGGTTATTCGGAGGAAAGCCATGATAGAGTTGGATCAGGATACGCTGCGCAAACTTCAGATGACAGAACTGGAGCTTTTAACAGAGGTGGACAGAATTTGTAAAAAATGCGGGATCCATTACAACATCATAGCAGGCACGCTGTTAGGTGCAGTCCGGCATGGAGGGTTTATTCCATGGGATGATGATGCGGATGTGGCGATGCTGCGGCCGGAATATGAAAAATTTTGCAGGGCCTGCAGGACGGAACTGGACCAGTCGAGATTTTATTTTCAGGATCAGGACCATACACCGGGGTATCGGTGGGGATATGGAAAACTGCGCAGGAAACAGACATTGTTTTTACGGGAGCATCAGGAGCATATGCCGTATGCGCAGGGGGTATTTATAGATGTGTTTCCCTTGGACTATGTGCCGGAATGCTACGGGTTAAGGTGTGTGCATAATTTCAGGTGTTTTTTATACCGTAAGTTTTTTTGGGCAAAGGCAGGCAGGGTGTCGGACAAGCGTGCGGCCATGCGGGTGTTATATAGAATTATGAGCAGGGTGCCGGAACAGACGCTGAAAAAAAGTTTTAGAAAGTTTATCAGAAAGAGCAACCGGAAAAAGAGCGGGTGGGTGCGGATACTTACGTTTCCGACGCCGAACAGGTTTTATGGATACCGTGTGGAATGGTATGAAAAGTCTGCAGGCATTTGGTTTGAGGGAAGAATGTTCCAGGGAATACGGGATTATGATGAGTATTTGAGATTTAAGTTTGGGAATTATATGGAACTGCCGCCGGAGAGGGAGAGGAAGGTGCATCCGGTGAGTAGGATTAAATTATAGAGAGTTCAAAGTTTACCAGTTAGTGGTGTGTAGAATATTAGCTGTAGATTGGAATGGTGGTTATGGGAAATGAACATTGCAGGCTGGATGATATTAACGGTATTTTGAAAAACAACAGAATTGCAATCTACGGTACTGGATTTGTTGCAATGAAATTTTATGATGTGCTTGTAAAACGGGGGCTAGGGAAAGAGATTGAATGCTTTATTGTAAGCAAAAAGAAATCCGGGCAGGATGTAATCCGCAAGATGAAAATATGTTCTATAGATGAATTTGAAAATAAGGATGGCCTGATTATCTGTGTGGCTGTGCATGAGGTAAGCAGGGATGAGATAGAAAAAATACTGGATAGTAAAAAAATAGAGAATTATATATGGATTTATCCATATTTATATGATCTGGCTTTGGGAAGCCCTCTGAAAAGGGGAGTACTTGTGCCAGTGAAAAAAATAGTCCGGCAATGCCATAATTACCGGATTGCGATTCGATATTTGGCGGTGGAAAATTACTTTGGAAAAAACAGCTATGGTTATGATATTTATAGAAAAGCGCAGGAGATATCTTGTGGAAAAATATCTGCGGAAAAAAGGCTGGAGAGTTTTTGCAGGCTGATCCAGAATTGGGAAAATGATGGCTACAATAATGATTCCAGAATTCTGATCAGTGAAGATTTTGCATTGATAGATGGCATACACAGAACAACATTGGCCAGATATTTTAAGCTGGAAGAAGTTGCATGTGACATATATAAGAATACAGGATATTATGCTGCGTGGATGGGCAGTGGTGCTTTATTGACTAGGGATAAAGTATTGGAAGCAGGATTTACAAAAGAGGAAATGGAAATTATTGAAGATGCATACATAAGGGTTAAGGAGGACGGATGGTGAAAGAGCGAATATCTGTCAGTGTGATTATTCCGGTATATAATGTTTATGGATATCTGGATCAATGTATGGAATCTGTGGTGAATCAGACTTTTTCAGACTTTGAAGTATTGCTGATCAATGACGGATCAACGGATGGTTCAGATATAAAATGTATGGAATGGGCAAAGCGGGATAAACGTATCAGGGTAATATCAAAAATCAATGAAGGAGTGTCAAAAGCAAGAAATTATGGAATGCAAAATGCTTTCGGAGAGTATTTGGTGTTTATAGATGCGGATGACTGGGTGGATCCGTTTTATTTGGAAAAACTTTATCAGACAGTAGTCGAAAATAAGGCAGACATTTCTGAGTGTGATATTTACAGGGTTGATAACCGTACAGGAAAAAAAAGCTATTGCGTGTGTTCCGGCAATATGGGAGTGCCATATACTTTAGAGGAACATATGAAGTATGGAAATACTGCAATCTGGAAATGTATGATTCGAAAGTCGCTTTTTACAGAACATGAGATTCTATTTCCTGATTGCCATAGTCCGGCAAGAGCAATTTATGCGCTGCTGCTTGCAGTAAGCGGAAAGGTCGCGAATGTACATGAGGCATTATATTACTACCGAAGATTTCGCACGGGTTCCCTTACAGAAAAGCCGCGTGTCAATAATGGAGATGAAAATGCAGTTGGATTAGCCGCGTTTGACAATTTATTGCAAGGTTTCCAGAAGTGCGGTTTATATAGCCGGTATGAAAAGCATTTACAGGACATTGTAAGAATAAAGTTATCCGATTTATCAGCGGGATTGTTTTATCGAAGAGGAAAAGATGAATATGTGGAAATAACAAGGAAATATGATTCATATCTAAAACAAAGATTTCCGGAAATGGTGAATGACCATTATCTTACATTAGGAGGGTATAATTTAAATCGTATTTTATGCTGCATGAAGCTTTTTCATAATCCATATGGAAGATTTAATTTTTCCAGCATCATTAGCATTATGCATCCAGTAACGGAACCAATGCAATGCATTCATGAAAATAAATACCGTGAAATTATGGTTAACCGTGATGTAGTTTCAGAATTTTGGGACATTGTTGAAGAAATAAGGCCGCAGTTTATTTTTTTGGATTTTATAGAAGAACGGTTTGACCTGATACAGTATGCGGATGGATATATTACTAAAAGTGATGCATTTGATGGGATAAAAAATAAACCAGACGGCCGTTTGATATTAAAACGGGATTCGAAGGAATGTTTGGAGTTGTGGAAACAAAGTTTTCAAAAGTTTGTGAATAAAATCGGAATGATAATGCCTGAATGTAGAATCGTTGTGGTAGAGAATTATTTGAGTGAACAGGTTGGAGATATTTATGATCAGCTGTATTTTGAAGAGATAGACGAGATTCGTAAGACAAATAGAATGTTGCAGCTGTATTATGCCAGTGTTGCTGAAAGATATCAACAGATTCCAATAATAAATGCTTCAAAATGCAAGTATTATTTTACGGATAAGCAGTACGAATACGGAGCAATTCCATCGCATTTAAATGAGATTGTGAATAGTGAAATTGCAAAGCTTATTGAAAAGAATATTGGTTTGTAGTATGGCAATGAATTTAGACAGGGCAGTAACGGATATGAAGATGATAAGTGTGATAATTCCATTATTCAAAGGTAAAAAATATGTGAAAAAACTGTTGGATAATGTGGATCAATGTTATCAAAAAAAAGAATTAAATAATAATTATGAAATGGAAATGATTTTTGTAAATGATGATCCTCAAGAACAGAAAATAGATACAGAGGTTTTAGGGGATTATGGATTTCAGGTGTTTTTGATTAACAATGAAAGAAATTATGGAATTCATTATTCGAGGCTGAAAGGCTTGAAAGCTGCAAAGGGCAATTATATACATTTTCTGGATCAGGATGATTATGTTGATGAGATGTATTATATAAGCCAGCTGCCATATTTGACAGAGCATGATGTTGTAATCTGCAATGGAAAGTACCGCAAAGACCGTGTAATTATCTATGATAAAAAAATAGAAAACCGGATCACAGATGCAGAAGAATATTTTTCCGTACTGGGCGGGATTGTATCCCCAGGGCAGGCGCTGATCAAAAAGGAATGCATACCAAACGCCTGGAAGGAGAATGTTTTAACGGGTAATTATTGTGACGATGCTTTTTTATGGATGCTTATGAAAAATGAAGGCATAAAGTTTGCCGTGAATAAAGAGATTCTTTACTATCATAACGAAGATGGAAATAATACTTCCTTTCAGTGGACGCATACAGCGGCTGCTTTGGAGGAGATGTATAAGGTAATAGAAGAGAGGTCTTTACTGGAAGGAAATTATGAGAAAAAACTTCAGGTTTGTATTCAGGAAAAAGTCAGGAAACATAAGAGATATGCACGGCTGGAGGAAAACTTTCAGAAAATGCTGGATTGTAAAGATGGTTTAAAGAACTATTTGAAACAAAACGGGATAGATACAATGGCAGTATATGGTTATGGGTATTATGGGAAGAGATTTATCGAGTGCATGAAAGAATGCTGTGTAAAAGTATCCTATGTGATTGATAAGGATGCGGAGGCATTTGTGCAGAATGAATGGGAAGTAAAAACATTAGAAGATGAGTTAGATGGGGTTGATCTGATTGTAATTACTCCTATTTTAGATTATGAAGTTATTAAAGAAAAGCTGAATGCAAAAGCAGATATGAAGTGTATATCGTTAGATGATTTTTGCGGATTGGCAGTATCTGAATAGAGAATGAGAAAAGTTAAATTCATCTAGAAAGGAAAAGGATACACAAAAGGAAAAGTGTACATATTGGGTTATGAAAATAGTTGTTTTTGGTACAGGAAAGTATTATGAAAATAGAAAAGAAGACGTATTGCAACAAGAAGTTATTGCATTTTTGGATAATAATCCGAGCAAGCAGGGCCGGAGGATGGACAATCGCCTGATTTATAGTCCGGAGAAAGTATTAGATTTAAAATATGATTATATTCTTCTTATGGGAAAAGAAGAATACTGTGATGACATGCGCTGGCAGTTACTGCAATTAGGGGTGGAAAGGGATGTAATTTTACAATTTGAAGAATTTTGCAATTACAATCCTCAGAAAGAAATGCGGATTTATTACACCATAGATAACGGGAATGTATTTGGCAATGCCGATAAACGCATAGTTATACTTTCCAACGAACTTTCTGCGGGTGATACGCCAAGAGTATTGTTAAATGCGGGAATTATCATGAAAAAAAATGGTTATTTTCCTGTAATTGTTTCACCAAAGGATGGTTCATTGAGACATTTAGCAGTGAAGAATGGCATTTCGGTTATTATTGAAAAAAATATTCATAAAAATAATTTGTGCATTTGGGAATGGATGACAACTTCTGCGTTCGTTTGGGTAAATACAAACTATTTTAATTATTTGATAGAAGATCTGGAGGAATCAGGAGTAAAAGCAGCATGGTGGCTGCATAATGATGATTTTCGGGGAATAGCTAAGATTGATAAAAGAAAAATACATATTCCGATATATGGACTCGGCATAGATACAGTTAAGTCAATTAACAATTATTTTAAGGGGGGGGGTACAAACTTATTTTACGGCATTCCAGATCAGCGCAGAGAAAAAAGATTATGCTTTGCAATAGTTGGTCGAATTTGTATACATAAAGGGCAAGACATTTTTGTAGATGCAGTTAGACGTTTAAGTAAAGAATGCCGGGATCAGGCAGAATTTAAAATTATAGGAGATATTGAGGAGCAGCATTTATATGATGAGATTATTTCGAAAATGTCGGATGATGCATGTATTGATATGATTGGATCAATTGACGATGAGGAACTTTCAAAGCTATATCAAAACATTGATGTTATTGTTTGCCCTTCCAGAAAGGATACGATGCCAATGGTGGTTGCTGAAGGGCTGATGAATCATAAGATTTGTGTAGTATCAAGTGCAACAGGATGGGCAGAGGTAATTACAGATGGACAAGATGGTTTTGTGAGTGAGATTGATGCTGAACATTTGGCTGAGAAAATGTCATGGATTATTAATCATCAGGAAGAATTAGAAAGCATATGTGACGCAGCTGGAAAATTATATAAAAAATATTTTACAATGGAGGTTTTTGAAAAGAATATTCTAAACATTTTAGAAGGAAAGGATGTTGCGAAATTAGAGAAAGAACGAAAGCTAAATGAACAGAAGACGGTATTTGTAAATGCGTTTCCTTCTCAAGAATTTTATGAGGAAGGTTTATCCTGGCAGAGAAAGCTGGAACTGCTTGCAAATAATACAGGAAATTTACTGTATGTTGAAGCATTGAAAAAGCAAATTGATTATGATGTGCAAGCCTGGCTTGGAAATCCTGGGTTTAAGACGGATGAATTTTCAGCAGGGGTTATTCCGACTTCAAATATATTAAGAAAATACTATTCAGGTGCTGTTATATGGGCAGATTTGATGGAGAAAGCCAAATTTCCGATTACTTTAGCTGGTTTGGGGGCACAGTCATTTTCTGACTGTTTAACGCCAAGAGCCGTTGTAGAGCAGCTTTCGGAAGAAATGAAGGATGCATTTCGAAAAATGTCGTATCAGACATGTTCGCTTGGTGTTAGAGGAGAATTTACAGCAGAATGTTTAAGATTGATGGGTATTAGCAATTATAGAATTATTGGCTGTCCATCTTTTTACTATAATCTGGATGGAAGCATTGATCAAAAGCCTGAACCGACATTGGATAAGGTAACGGTAAATATGGATATTGGAAGGAGTATTAGCGGAAAGGTTTTGGATATGGGGATCGAGCTGAATGCAGAATGGATTATGCAGGCAGACTCGGAAAAACCAGAAATACTTTTTAATGATAAGTCTGTCAAAATGGACTTTTTAAAGAAGTACTGTGGAACAATGCAGGAAATGAAAAATATTAAAGCGTATATTATGCGCCATGCACATATGTTTTTTGACTTGAATACCTGGAGCAATTATTTGCGAAACAACAGATTTACATTTTCATTTGGAATGCGGTTTCACGGAAATATGATGTCATATTTATGTGGAATTCCAACACTTTGGATTACTCATGACAGTCGGACACGGGAATTAACAGAAACTTTGAAATTGCCACATATAGACTTGGAGGATTATAAAAATGTGAAATATACAGAAGAATTACTGGAAAAATGTGATTATACAGAAACGTATAGAAACTACGCTAAACTTTTAGAAGAATACATTATGTTTTTGGAGGAAAATGGTTTAAAACATAAATTTGTAGTATAAAAATAATGCATTCTTGTATACGAGAGGAAATAAAAATGTGTGAATTAACAATTTTAATGCCATGTCTAAATGAAGCAGAAACATTAAATGTGTGTATACAAAAAGCCAGAAAATTTTTGGATGATCATCATATTGAAGGTGAGATATTGATTGCAGACAATGGAAGTACAGACGGAAGCCAGGAGATTGCTTTAAGGGGGGGGGTAAGAGTAGTTTCAGTGGAGAGAAAAGGATATGGAAGTGCTCTTATAGCCGGTTGTGATGCAGCACAAGGAAAATATGTAATCATGGGTGATGCAGATGATAGTTATGATTTTTTAAATCTGATGCCATTTGTGGAGAAACTTAGAGAAGGATATGAACTTGTGATGGGGAATCGTTTTGCTGGAGGAATAGAGAATGGAGCGATGCCATGGTTGCATCGTTATATTGGAAATCCGGTACTTTCTTTTGTAGGTAGAGTTTTCTTTAAAAGTTGGATCAATGACTTTCATTGTGGATTGAGAGGTTATAATCGTGCTAGTATTAAGAAGCTTGGACTTAAGACAACCGGTATGGAATATGCCAGTGAAATGGTAGTGATGGCGGAACTGAATCATCTTAAAATCACGGAAGTGCCAACAACGTTAAAAAAAGATGGCAGGAGCAGAGCGCCGCATTTAAGGAGTTTTCGTGATGGATGGAGGCATTTGAAATTTTTATTTATGTATGCACCGAACTGGCTTTTTTTGTATCCAGGAATTTTGCTTCTGTTGATTGGGATGGTAGGCAGTGTTGCTCTTCTATTTGGAGAACTGACCTTTTTTAAGACGGTATTTAGCATACATACACTATTATATTGTATGTTCTTTATAGTGATAGGATTTAATGTTATCAATATGTTTCTGATTGTAAAGCTTTATGCGTATAATCACCATTTTATTCCGGAACAGCGGTCGGTTAATTGGAATAATAAGTTGAAAGAAGATAGATTTATTTTTTGTGGAGGAATACTTACAATTTTGGGCATAGCATTATCCACGTGCGCATTGTTGTACTGGAAGTACAAAGATTATTCAGAGCTTGTTCCAGAGGTTGTAATGCGTATTACAATACCAGCAGTTTCTATGTTAGAATTGGGCCTACAATCAGTATTTTTAGGATTTATAATTGGGATATTAAAAATCAGGTTGGTTGAAAATGAAAAGATAGATGAGGGTGTTTAAAAATGATTACAAAATTATTTCATGATAAAATGATTTATTCGAGAAGAATGGAAAGATTAACAGAATTGATATCTGAAATGCTTCGGGGGGGGGGGTGCGAAATGTATTAGACGTAGGCTGTGGAGATGGACGA
>CAOKJJ010000137.1 GCA_948468465.1 uncultured Eubacterium sp.
AATCCAGGCCCCGCCCCTCATCCGGCGTCCGCATAGCCAATAAAATAACGCAACAAAGTGTCAAAAGTGTTTCTTTTCTGGTTCATCCAAGTTAGGATATTAAAAATTCATTTCTAAAGAAATCTTTATAATTCTTACGGTTTTCTCTTTATACTTCCTCCTTATACTGAAATCATCAAATGACAGCATAACACGCTGAATTTATTGTATGGGGAGGAACATCCTATGTGGCAGTTTTTAAGAGAATACATCAGTGCTCCGGATACGATCGGAGCGATTGCACCCAGCAGCAGGCATCTGGCGGCGTCCATGACGTCTTTTATTGATTTTGATCGAGCAGACTGCATTGTAGAATACGGGGCTGGGACAGGCGTATTTACCAGAGTTGTGGCAGCAAGAAAAAGGCCGGACACGACTTATATTGTGATTGAACAGAATGACCGTTTTTACGAAATGCTGCAAAAACAGTTTCATGGAAGGCCGGACGTGGTGCTGATCCATGGAGATGCCAGAAATGTATGCGGCTTCTTAAGAGAACAGGGATTTCGGCATGCGGATTATATCATTTCCGGGCTGCCGTTTACATCCCTTCCGCAGCAGGTGTCCCACAGAATACTGTTGCAGACTCAAAAGGCGATCGGAACGCAAGGTGCATTTACCACATTTCAATATACACTGCTGCGGAAATCTTTTCTTGAAAATTATTTCAATATGCAACAGATTGTAAGGGTTTGGCGAAACCTGCCCCCCGGCATATGTGCTGCACATGAAGTTGAAATGCGGCCATGCGAAGCAGATTTCTGCGGGCGGTGCGGTATGAATCAAATATTAGAAGATGCCGTTATGCGGTGTGTCTATTTTCTTGCATGTGTGCTGCGTCCTATCTGTGTTCCGGTGCCGGAAATGGCAGTGGTACTGTGGGGAACCAGACAGATCGGCAGCTTGGGAGCCTTTTTCTTTGGGGTTATAGGTTCCGTATTGGGATTGATGATTATGTATTCCTTATCTTCAATGATAGCGCATCGTATTTCGAAAGGGAAAAAAGAGAGAAGGCAGCTTGCGTGGTTAAAGCAGCTGACAGGACGGTACCGCGTTTGGATGCTTGGCGTACTGCTGATCGTTCCGCTTGTGTCCGATGAAGTGCTCTGCGCAGGCTCCGCTTTTTTGAAAATATCATTGCCCCAGTTCCTGAAAATTGGTATAATTGCTAAAATCATATCCATCGGCATGATTGCCTTTTCAGGGTTTTTTGGCGATTTGTGCGGTCTGAGGCGATGGCAGATGATTGCTGTGGAGCTTCTGTTTATGTTCCTTGCCTCGGCGGTCCTGCAGCATTTCTACAAAAAGGGAGAAGCAAAGCTATCATGAAAGAATTCATATTGGTTGTTGACGATGATAAAGACATCTGCAGGCTTCTGGGCATCTATCTGGGCAATGAGGGCTACCGTTACCTCGCCTGTGAAAATGCGGCGCAGGCGTTGGATATCTTAGAACGCTATCAGGTGGATCTAATCCTGATGGATGTGATGATGCCGGAAATTGACGGTATCAGCGCCTGCCTGCAAATAAGGGAAAGAAGTAAAATTCCGGTTATATTTATGTCGGCGAAAACGGAAGATATAGACATCATACAAGGCCTTGCGGTGGGAGGGGACGATTACGTAACGAAGCCTTTTAAGCCTATTGAGCTTCTCGCCCGCGTCAAAGCCCAGCTCCGCCGCTATAAACAGTACAATGAAACGGAAAAGCCGGCGCACACGCTCCAGACGGAGGATCTGACGGTAGACATGGAAAGCCGTCAGGTATGGGTAAGCGGACGGGAAGTGAAGCTGACGCGCAAGGAGTATGACATTCTGGAATATATGCTGCGAAACAAAGGGCAGGTGCTGACCATGGCGCAGATTTATGAAGCGGTATGGCATGAAGAATTTTTCTGCTCGGAAAATGCTGTAATGATGCATATTGCCAACCTCCGCAATAAACTGAACTGGGACAATGTACATTTGGATTTTATCAAAACCTGTTGGGGAAGAGGGTATCAGATATGACATTTTTTCAGATAATTCCAAACTATGTTTTAATCAATGGCATTGTCATCGGCGGAACGGTTTTCGTGATTTTTCTGGTTTACAGAAAACTGTCCGCATCATTCCGAAAACGCCTCACGGCATATTTCCTGAAAGCGGCCTGCGGCTCCCTTGTTATCAGTTTAGCGGTGCTGGCGGTGGTACTGACCGTGATGCAGCTTCTGCTCCATTCCGGGATGTGGGGTTTTTTTCATGAGCTGGGTTATGAATACCTCATTGCCGCCGAATATCTCCAGTCCGTGCTGGCAGTGGCGCTTCCAGTCATGTGCTTTGTTGTCTCCTTTTCCGTCAGAGTCAACCGCAGGGTCAGGTATGTGGAGTACCTGTCTTCGGAAATTCAGAAGATTCGAAAGGAAGGCTTTGGAAGGAGCATGGAGCTGCAGGGGGACGATGAAATCACCCAGCTGTGCGCCGTCATCAACGAGATGTCTGTCCAGCTTCGGCAAAAGGAGGAAAGGGAAAAAAGACAGCAGCAGAGCAAAAATGAGCTGATCACCAATGTCTCCCATGATCTGCGCAGTCCTCTTACCTCGATCATCGGCTATGTGGAGCTGCTGAAGGAGACGGGTCCCGAAGACAGGCAGCGCTTTGATGAATACATGGAAGTTGTAGAACGGCGGCTGACGGGACTTAACGGGCTGATTAACGAATTGTTTGAATATACAAAGCTGAATTCCGCCGACCGGCTTCCTGACATGGAGAAAAGGGATGTGCTGGAACTGCTGCGGCATATCCTATATGAATATAAAATTCTTATGGAAGCAGAGGGCCTGACGCTTTCCTGGCAGCTGGGGACAGAAAGCCATGTTTCCGATGTCGATGCACAGCAGATGGTGCGGGTGTTTCAGAATCTGTTGGACAATGCCCGTAGATACGCCGATCGCTCGGCTCCGGTAACCGTGACGGCACAGGAGACGGGCCGGCTTCATATCTGTATCACGAACCGGTTGACGGATGCTCAAGGCATTGAGCCGGATCGGATCTTTGAGCGCTTCTACCGCGCAGACCGGGCCAGAAGCGCCGCACAAAGCTCTGGACTGGGGCTTGCCATCGTAAAGCGCATCGTGGAACTCCACGGAGGCGAGGTCTATGCATCGTTACAAGGACAAGAATTGTCCGTCCATTTGTTTCTCAAATAAAAGAAAAAGCGCAGATAGAACATTGTTCGTAACAGTTCAATTGGTTATCTGAACTGTTACCTTTTTTCATACTGCAAAAATTTCTGACTCTGAAAAATTTATAGATTTTGTATTTTGAGTGTGTTATACTTAGAGCGTGTCTTAAAATTGATTTCCGTAAGGAATTGTATGTAAATAACTTAATGCAGCTGCGCAGGATTTTTCTGCGAGAGTGCTGTTCAAAAATCAGGCGCATAGCGGGCTATGTAACTGATTTTTGAACAGTGCTATCGGAGAAAAAGACAAGCAAATGGTTTAAGTTATTTGCATACAGTTCCTAAGATGTACTTCACAGTTTATGGAAAATGCAGATTGCGGAAATGAATTTTAAGACACGCTCTGGAATGCGCTTTTGTTTTGAGGAGGTGGATGGTATGCCAAGTAATGGAGAAATTGTAAGAGATACATTATCTGCTTCAGGCATTTTTCTTTCATCAGATTCCAAAGCGGTTTTTTGTTTTTCTATGGCTCTGTGCCATAGTGCGGCTGCTTTTTCCGTATTCCATACCGGTCAGCGAATCTGCAGGAAGCTGGCTGCAAAAGACAATCTCGCAGAACCTGCAGACGTCCGCGTTGAAAAGACAGCTTCAGGGAGGGATGCGGATGGATGTGCGAAGCAGCAGCCCTGGGCGGTCAGATGCCCTTTCTGGTACAGCATGCTGTGGACGTTCCAATAATATAGATGCCCTTTTTGATAAAAATTCTGCTGATTTTTTGCATCTTTAATTTCTATTTTATCCAACTTTCATTTCAAAAATGTCTAATATACAAATTCCGGAAAAATGTTATAATAGTTTCAAATTCAGTTCCTTAACAAAGGAGAATTATATGAAACATACATGGAAAATGCATACGAAAATACTACTGACTTTTGGCGGTATTGTTTTATTTGCGCTTATTATGCAGACGGTGCTGTTCTGGAGAAATTCATCCGGTATCATTTACCAGCAGGCCGAAGAGGAAAGCATGTACGCATTGGAAAATATGCAGGATGATCTTTATGTGTATATTAAAAAAATTGAAAAGGGCCTGGCGGGCATTTATAATGAAAAAGATTATTTGAACGACCTGAAAAGGAAAAAGGATGCAGGGCAGCTGCGGAATCTGTATTACAGAGAAGCATACCGGCTGGCATCTGAACGGTTCGATGCGTCTGACGGAGTGGCGGCCGTTTATTTGTATAACGCGGATCATGAACTGATCAGCTCTTACCGGCGGGCGGTTACGCCAAAGTATCATTTCCCAAAAGATATTTACGAAGATCCCAAGGCGTATAATACAAAAGCTGTTTTGGATTATGTGGCATCGGATAACGCAAAGATGCTGATTTCCAGTTATTATAATCTGTCAAGAGAGAAAAATGTCATCCGGTTTGCATTAAAAATATACGAGAGCAGCAACATAGGCAAAAAAATCGGATATGTGATTTGTGATGTGAACTGGAGGCCAATCCAGGCGATTATGGAAAAATATATCGTGAATGAGGAGGCGGGCATGTGGATTCAGCCGGTGGGGGACCGTCCGGCAATGGAAACTGGCTGTCCGGGCGGGAAAGACCGCAAGGATTGTAAGAACCTCCAACAAGAGATCGCTGCGGGAAAGAGGTATACAGGAACAGCAGTGGAATCCGGGGACTGTGTTTTTTTTCAGGTAAATCAGAGCAAATATAATCTTGGGGCATATGCACTGATGCCTAAGTCTTTTTTAAAGAAAAGCCAAAAGATACTGGCGAGAAATTTTATCTGCATTGCCGTGCTGATGCTTTTTCTGGCAAGCATAGTCACAACGGTGCTTTCTAAATCACTGACCAGCCCGCTGGAGCGGATGACGATGACGGCCAGAAAGATCAGGGATGGAGATACGCAGCTGCGCGTGCAGGGAATGAAGGATGATGAAATCGGAGAGCTTGCACGCAGTTTTAATGAAATGCTGGATCAGATTGAGCGTCTGATCAGCACTGAATATGAAACAAAGCTGATGTTAAACCGTGCGGAATATAACGCGCTTCAGGCGCAGATCCATCCGCACTTTTTATATAACACTCTGGATACGATGGGCAGTATTGCTCAGGTGCAGGGCTGTCCGCAGGTAAGCGCCCTCTGCCAGTCCCTGTCTAATATTTTCAGGTACAGCTTGGATTTTAAGAATCCTTTTTCGAGTGTTGCAAAGGAGATTGCCCATTTGAAGAATTATATTTATGTCATGGATGTACGGATGCAGGACCATGTCCAGTATGAGTTTGAGATAGATGAAAACGTCTTAAAGGATTCCATACCGAGGCTGTCCATCCAGCCGCTGGTGGAAAATGCATTGAATCATGGCCTGCGTAATGTACGAGGGGAAAAAAGGGTTCATATCTGTGCAAAGGCGCAAAACCAGATACTGGAAATTATGGTGGAAGATAACGGGTCAGGTATTCCAGAGGAAAAAATCGGCAGCCTGCTGCAGGATTCGCAGGAAAAAGGTGTGCAGAAGAGAGATTCCATTGGATTAAATAACATTCATATGAGAATGAAGATGCTGTATGGGGAGCCGTTTGGACTGACAATTGCAAACAGGCCGCAGGGCGGGGCAAGGGTAACACTGCATCTGCCGCAGACAGCGTTGGAGGAGGCGGAACAGCTGTGGGTGAAAGATATAAAGTATTGATTGCAGACGATGAATATTGGACAAGGGAAAAGCTCCGGAAGATGATTGAATGGGATGAATACGAGCTGGAGCTGCTGCCGCTGGCAAGTGACGGAGAAGAAGTGCTGGCGCGGATGGAACAGCACAGGCCGGATATTCTGATTACAGATATTAATATGCCGTTTTTAAATGGTGTGGAGCTATTGGAAGAGGTACAGAAATTGTATCCGGATGTCATTACATTTGTGATCAGCGGTTATAATGATTTTGAATATGTAAAGGGCGCGTTTCTGGCAGGCTCGATCAATTATCTGATGAAGCCGGTTAGTAAGATTGACCTGGTGAACGCGATTATCAAGGCACTGGAGATTATTCAGGAAAGGCGTTCACTAAAAGCGCAGGAAGCTAAAAAAAAGCTGGAGTTTTCCAAGGCGGCATCCCTGATGCAGGACAGGGAATTTTCTCAGCTTCTGGAGCATAAAGACATGCTGTCTGTGCCGTATGCTGCCAGCTTTGGCCTGGATGCTGCCGGGCTGAGCCTTACACTGATTAAGATACATAATATGTCCTATCTGATGAAGGAATGCGGCTATGACATGAACCTGATTTCAGTAAAGACAAAAAACCGTATTCGGGATGTCATAGGGGCAGGCGCATTGATGGTATTTAATTATATTTACAGATCAAATGAATTCCTTATTGTATCGGAAATTGAGCGTGAAACGCTTGTGCCGCTTATAAAAAGGCTGTTGGAGGAACTCTGCGGCTGGACCCAGTCTGTGATTACAATTGTAACAAGCAGTCATATTTACTCTCTGGACAACATACAGCAGGCTTATGTTCAGGCTATCTCACTTTTGATGACGAGGAAATTTACATCAGAAAGCTGCTTGATTACAGCAAATCCAGACAATCAGGCAGGCGGTGGGGAGGTGAACAGCCGTTTTTCGGAGATACAGGCCAAAGAGCTGCGTACGCTGTTAAAGTCCGGCAACCAACGGGGGATTTACGAACTTGTATTTGAAAAAACTGGCATACGCAAATGCAAAGAAGAGGCATGGAGCTATCTGGAAGTGCGCCAGACTGTTAAACGTGTATGTAATATCCTGTCAGAAGAAGCGGAAAAAGCTCTGTCGCCGGAAGAACTGCTGCAGGCGGAAAGCATGGCAGAGATGGCGGATAAAGCGGTCGAACTGTTGGACGACGTGTATCTGTGTGAGGTGACAGAGACGATGATTGACAGTGTGCTGGCGGCAGGCACGGATGATGCGGCGGATACTATGCAGGAAACGGTCCGTCAGGCGGCGGTTTATGTAGATGAGCATTATTTTGAAACACTGACGCTTTCCGGGCTTTCGGAGCAATTTCATGTAGAGCACTCCTATTTTTCCAAACTGTTTAAGAAATTAACAGGTGAAACACTGATGATGTACATTGCAAAGCTTCGGATCCGCAAAGCGAAAGAATATATGAAGGAAAATGCTGGAAGCCTGACAGAGATCGCGTTTATGGTAGGCTATGATGACTACACGTATTTTAATAAAGTGTTCCGCAAACTGACGGGCGTAAGCCCGCGGGATTATAAGAAAAGCCTTGAGCTGGCCGGTTTCTAAAAAGGCCAGCTTTTTTTTTCAAGATTTTCCTAACAGATGCCAGGAGATTCGAATTATAATGAACTTACTCAAAATATTAAAAGGAGGATATGAAAATGAAAAGAAAGCTAGCAAGTGTAGTATTGGCAGCAGCAATGCTGACAGGAGCGTTGGCCGGATGTGGGAGTACAGGCTCCGGGAGCGGCGAGCAGGAGAGTACAAAAACGGACGACAGTGCGCAGGGAGGCACGGAAACGGACGATAATGCGCAGGGGAGCGATACGGGAACCGATGGCGCGGATGTGTCGGCTTCGGATGAACCGGTTACGCTGACAGTCCTGGCAGGACAGTCGACGACAGATGCCGGGATTGAGGATATGATTGATGAAGCACTGGCTGAAAAGTATCCGAATATTACGCTGGAATGGGAATGTGTGGACTGGGGAAATGATTTCCAGCCGAAAATGCAGCAGTATCTGCAGTCCGGGCTTCCGGATATTATGATCGGGAAAGCACAGGATGTGGCTACCTATGCCCCGCAGGGCGTTCTGGCAGAGATTGACAGTACATATCTGGATCGTGGCCTGGATGCGGCGAGGGAAAATGTAACGATCGACGGAAAGACATACGGCATGGTATACAATGCGCTTTATCAGGGCGTTTACTATAATAAGGATATGTTTGCAGAAAATAACTGGGAAGTTCCTAAGACACAGGAAGATCTGCAGAAAATCATTGACGACTGCAAAGCAAAAAATATTATCCCGTTTGCCAGCCATATGGTTGATACATGGTCAATCGGAAATGTAACGATGCAGTTTATGATGAACGATGTGTTCAATAAAATCCCTGACTGGGGAGAACAGTTCAGGGATGGAAAGATCAGCTTTTCAGACAGCGAAGAGATGCAGACAGCTTATCAGTACAATCAGCTGATTTTTGACAATACGTTTGAAGATACGTTTTCTACCGAGCAGACAGATTGTGACGCTAGGATGGTTACAGGAGAAGCGGCCATGAAAGTTTCCGGTTCGTGGTCGATCCAGAATTTCCTGGATATTGATGAAAGCTTTAACTTTGGGATTTTCCCGTTCCCGAACCAGACGGGCGATTCCAAACTGATTTTCGAGCCGAATATTACAGTTATGACAAGCGCCCAGACTGAGCATCAGGACGCAGTGAACAATGTGCTGGATGTGCTTACGTCAGACAAGGACCTTGCGGTTGAGATCTATAATTATACAAAAACGGCTTCTATGTTAAAAGATATCTCCCCGACGTTTACAAACCCAAGCCAGGAAGATATTGATAAATACGCGTCGGACGGCAATATCGTAGATGTAACACTCGGCAACAACCAGCTTGTATGGGGCGGCTTCCAGGAGGAAAATGCAAAAGACGTTGCGGCATGGCTGCAAGGGCAGGAAAGCTTTGAGGATGCTTTAAAGGCATCGGACGGCAGGAAAGAATCCAGCAGCGCGAATTAATGAACTGAATTCGATAGGTAAGCTGCGGGCCGGTATACTGCTGGTATACCGGCCTTGTTTTATTAACCGGCAAATGGGACAGAAAAGAGGAAAAAAATGAAAAAAAACAATGCAAGCATGCAAAATAAGCTGTATTTTCAGTATTTGGCATTGGTACTGCCTGGATTTATCATATTTACAATCGGGCTGATTATTCCGTTGATTCTTGCGTTCCGTTATTCTTTGACGAGCTGGAACGGCATGACGGCAGAAAAACCGTTTGTAGGATTTCAGAATTATATTGACCTGTTTCATGACAGGGAATTTTTGGACAGCTGGTGGTTTACGCTAAAATTTACAATCGGGAACACGATCATACAAAATGCTGTGGCGCTGCTTTTTGCGGTAGCGTTGGACAGCGGGATTAAAGCGCAGAAAATATACCGTACGGCATTTTTTGTCCCATGTCTGATCAGTGCGGTTATTGTAGGTTTTGTCTGGCTGAAGATGTTTTCTAATGTATTGCCTGCAGTGAATGACGCACTTGGGACAAATTTTGATTTTCTTTTGTTTGGTAATCCAAAGACTGTACTGAGCGGACTTTTGATTGCAAATAACTGGCAGTGGATTGGTTATTGGATGCTTATCTATCTGGCAGGTCTGCAGAGCGTTCCGGCAGAACTGTATGAAGCGGCCAGAGTGGACGGCGCAGGGGCAGTTAAGCGTTTCTTCCATGTGACAATCCCGATGCTGGCCCCTGCTATTACTATATGTGTAGTCGGGATTACGACCGGATCCCTGAAAGTCTATGATCTGCTCGTTTCTTCTACCAAAGGAGGTCCGGGAAGGGCATCAACCTCTGTTATTTATAAAACATATACAACTGCGATCAACGGGCGCCAGTATGGATATGGATCGGCAATGACGGTAACGCTGATTGCGGCGCTGCTGCTGGTAGCGTTGATTCAGGTAAAAGGATTAAAGAGCAGGGAGGTGCAGGCATAATGGCAGAAACGAACAGAAAGGCAGCCGGCAGGATAAGAGTTTGGAAGAAAAAAGACGAAGACTTGCCGTCCAATACGCCGTATACAAAAGAAACACTGATTACCCAGATCATTATGACTGTATTTGCGGTATTATTTATCGCGCCGATTGTTATTATCCTGAATTACTCTTTTAAGAGTAAAAAGGAACTGTATCTGGGCAGCCCGCTGTCTTTGCCGCAGTCTTTCAATCTGGACAATTACGCGAAGGCATTTGACAAGCTGAATATGAGATATACGTTCCTGAATACATTTTTTTATACGGCATGCAGTGTTGTGATTCTGGCGCTGTTATGCGGGACGACCGCATGGGCCATTGCCAGATGCAAAAAGAAGTTTTTCAAGTTTGCTTACGTTTATTTTATTATCGGCATACTCATCCCGTACCAGGCGCTGTTTCTGCCGATCTACACGATCGGTTATAAGATGCATCTGACAAATACGAGATTCGGAATTATTTTTATGTATGTGGCTACGGGAATTTCATTCGGTGTGTTTCTGATGAACAGTTTTATGAGCACGGTTCCGATTGAACTGGAAGAGTCAGCGCGCATTGACGGCTGTTCGGTGTTTAAGACCTATTTTCTTGTAGTGCTGCCTTTGTTAAAACCAGCGATGGCTACGCTGATTGTCATGCAGTCTTTCCAGATCTGGAATGATTATCTGCTGGCAAGCCTTTATGTAAGCAAAAAGCAGCTGAAAACGCTGACGGTGGCTATTCAGTCGCTGTTCTCCGCACAGAGCAGTGATTATACGACGGCGATGGCGGCAATTGTCATTTCTGTACTCCCGATTGCGGTTTTATTTATGTTCCTGCAGAAATATTTTATCAAAGGTATGACCGTCGGCGCGGTGAAAGGTTAAAAAGGTGGAAATGCAATGAGACAGTTATTAAAAGAATATATTTTGGGAGATATGGCCGCAAGGTATGAAACAGATGAGGAAAAGCATGTAGGGCTGACCTTGTATCCTGCCATAAAACCGCTGCCGGTCATCGACAAACAGGAAGCGCTGGACAGTCTTGTGCAGCTGAAAATCACCGGCGATGCGGCGGAAGGATGCTACGCGCCCGGAAATACCATGCGCAACAGTGAATCCGTAAAAAATATGAAATACCAGGACCAGACGGCAGACAGCAGTGAAGAAGGCATAGAGATTATTACCGTGCTGGCTGACGGGCGCGGCTGCCAGGTTTTCCATCATTTGTACTGGAAACAGAACGCCCCGTATCTGCGTATTTTTTGCGAATTTCAAAATAACGGTCATAAGATGGTACAGCTGGAGATGTTTTCCAGCTTTTCCATCGAAAGGCTCTCCCCTTACCTGGAGGGCGACGGTCATGAATGCCTTACGGTCCACCGCCTGCGCAGCCGCTGGAGTCAGGAAGGATGCCTGGAGTCCCTCCCGATAGAGAAGCTGCAGCTGGATACCTGCTGGAATATGGATTCTGTCAGATGTGAGAGGTTCGGTCAGGTGGGTTCCCTTCCGGTTAATAACTTCTTTCCGTTTGTAATGGTGCAGGATACGGCAAACAATGTATTCTGGGGTGCGCAGCTGTGCCACGGCGCTTCCTGGCAGATGGAGCTGTTCCGCAAGGATGAGAACTTTGCTGTCAGCGGAGGGATGGCGGATTGGGAATTTGGCCATTGGAAAAAGCAGATAAAACCAGGGGAATCGTTCCGGTCGCCGGACGCAGTGCTGACGGTATGCCAGACGGATTCTGTGGATATTGCAGCAGACCGTCTGGTGCAGGCACAGAAAGAATCGCTGGACAATCTGCCTGAAACAGAGCAGGAGCTGCCGATTGTCTTCAATGAATATTGTACGACCTGGGGGAATCCTTCCCATGAGAATATTGTAAAAATATTGGATGCAGTGAAAGGAAAAGGATTTACGTATTTTGTTATTGACTGCGGCTGGTATAAACAGGATGGGGTCCCATGGGATATCAGCATGGGTGATTATCAGGTCTCAGAATCCCTGTTTCCGGACGGGCTGGAAAAAACGGTAGCGGCGGTGAAAGAAGCCGGATTAAAGCCGGGAATCTGGTTTGAGTTTGAAAACGTGGGACCTGCTGCAGAAGCGTTCGGCAATACGGAGCATTTGCTCAAGCTTGACGGATATCCGCTGACGACAAGCCGGAGAAGGTTCTGGGATATGAACGACCCATGGGTACTTCAATATCTGGATGAACGGCTGATTGGTATGTTAAAGCATTATGGATTTGAATATTTAAAGGTGGATTATAATGATACGATCGGCATTGGCTGCGATGGGTGCGAATCACCGGGAGAAGGGCTGCGCAGGCAGATCCAGGCTACACAGGGTTATTTCCATAAAATAGCGGAGCAGATTCCAGGGATTGTCATTGAAAACTGTGCATCCGGTGGGCACAGGCTGGAGCCAGGCTTTTTGTCGCTTTCCAGCATGGCTTCCTTTTCGGACGCCCATGAATGTGAAGAAATACCGATTATTGCGGCAAACCTTCACCGAACTGTCCTTCCACAGAAGAGCCAGATCTGGGCAGTTATCCGCAGGACGGATTCTAAGAAACGGATTGCGTATTCCATCATCAGTACATTTCTGGGACGGATGTGCCTGTCTGGGGATGTTACGGATCTTACCAAAGAGCAGTGGAAAGTGATTGATGCAGGCATTGCGTTCTACCGAAGCGTTTATCAAGTAATAAAAGACGGTACAAGCTTCCGGTACGGGCCGCAGATTTCCTGTATTCGCCATCCGCAGGGGTGGCAGGGAGTATTCCGCTTGGGAAAGCAGGGGAAGGGGCTTGCTGTGATCCATACATTTGACGGCAAACTGCCGGAATGGCTGGAAATGGCATTGCCGTGCGGCTGGAAGTACAGTATCGAAGAGATATACAGTGATACGCAGGAAAATGTCTGCATGGAAGACAATGTTCTGAAATACCAGCCACAGGAAAACAGGAAGGCATTGGCTGTCCGATTTGCGGCAGAACTTCCAACGGGCTGAATGCAGGAATGTAATTAATACAAGCCACCTACCACAGATGGAAAAGAGCAGGAAATCTGAAAAGGTTATCCTGCCTTTTTTATGCCCGGAATCCAGGAGGAAAGAGATTGTAAAGTTTTACAATTTATTATACAATGATTAATACAAATAATGAGTGATAAACAGGAAGATTATGGAATCTTATGCAGTTGAACTACGCAAAAGGAACCGATATTTTGTGCTGAAAAATTCCAGTGGAAACATTTAAAATACATAGATGATATAGGAGATATATAGAAAACATATATGAGCGTTAATTATGAATATTATAAGATTTTTTACTATGCTGCAAAATACAAAAACTTTACACGCGCAGCAGCTGCACTGGGAAGCAATCAGCCAAATGTGACCAGAATGATGAAACTGCTGGAAGCAGAGCTGAACTGTAAATTGTTTGTGCGGGAAACAAGGGGAATTGCTCTGACAGAGGAAGGAAAACACTTATATACGTATGTGAAGGATGCTGTTGTACATCTGGAACACGCACAGGAAGAATTGTCTGTCCAAATGCCGGATATGGGCACGGTTGTCATAGGCGCGACAGAAACAGCTTTGCATTTGTTTTTGCTGGAAGCGCTCCATAAGTTCAAAGAAGCATATCCGAAAGTCAGCATGAAAATACAAAATCATACCACACCGGAAATATTAAAAAATCTGGCTTCAGGCAGTATGGATTTTGCTGTACTGACGACACCGTTCAGACTGCAGAAAACGTTTGCAAGCAGTGAACTGCTGACGTTTCAGGAAATACTTGCCGGAGGCAGCCAATATGAAAAACTGGGGGCAGGCAAATGGCAGATAAGACAGTTAAAAAATTACCCATGGGTAGGGCTTTCCAAAGGAACAGCGACGTATGAGCTTTACGAACAATTTTTTCAGCAGCATCAGATGGATTTGGAATTGGACATGGAAGCCGCGACCTCTGATCTTTTAATACCGTTAATACAAAATAATTTTGGAATCGGCTTTGTTCCGGAAATGCTGGCACATCCGCTGTTAAGAAAGAAAGAGCTTGTGCAGATTCCGCTGGAATGCAGACTGCCTGAGCGAAAAATCTGTCTTGTTTTTGACAAAGGAAGGGGCAGAAGCGTGGTTTCCGCAAAGCTGCAGAAGTATTTGAAAAAATATACGGAACAATTTTAGATCATGTGTTGCATCGTGCAGAGATTTCGCTTTTAGAGATAAAAAAGGGTAAAGATTACCGGTTTTTCAATA
>CAOKJJ010000138.1 GCA_948468465.1 uncultured Eubacterium sp.
AAAGCACGACGATTATCGGGCGTAGTGACAACATATACCCGGGAATTTAAGCTTAATGATTCTAACTTTTTTGCCATTGCTTGTAAAGTTAAAAAATATACGCTAAACGCTCCTATCCAACGGACAGAAGCGTTTGCCTGTTTTAAATGTAACTTTACACTGAATTACACTATATTTAATGTTCCAGCATGTTCTCAATAAAAATCCCATACCCCTGCGTAGAATCCGAAATAAACACATGCGTCACCGCCCCAATGATATGCCCGTTTTGGACTATGGGCGACCCTGACATTCCCTGAATGATACCTCCCGTATCCTCCAGCAGCCGCTCATCCGTCACCTGGAACTGAATCCCCTTATTATTCCCTTCACTATGATAATCCGTATGCTCAATTTGAATCTCATAAGCTTTGCGGCTGCCTTCCACGGAGCTTATGATCTGTGCCTTTCCTTTTTTGATTCCTTCTTTATAGGTCACGGGCAGCGCCTCGGCTCCTTGTAATTCTTTCGGCATGTTTGTCAGTGTGCCGTAGATTCCGACATTTGTATTCTCTTCTACTGTTCCAAGCTTATAATCATCGTTATAATTAATCATGCCGGACATTTCTCCCGGCTGGCCGCGCTGGCCTTTGCGGATTTCCAGAATCGTCGTTTCGTAGATTGAGCCTTTTTCGATATGGATCAGGCTGCCGACATCCGCGTCCGTAACGCCGTGTCCTAGCGCTCCGTATTTTTTGTCATCTGTTACATAGGTCAGTGTGCCGACGCCTGCAATATCGTCGCGTACCCAGACACCGATTTGATAAATGCCATCCCCGGAACGTACCGGCTGAATCTGAACTTCGATTTTTTCTTTGCCGCGCAGCAATTCCAGGCGGATCTTTTTTCCCTCGCAAAAAGAGACTTCTTTTACGAGTTCTGCTTTTGATTTTACTTTTTTTCCGTTTACTGCAAGAATATAGTCGCCGCTTTGCACTACGTTTTTAGCCGGTTCGCTTTTTAACCCGGACGCGTCGGTTACTTCTCCTGTTCCTATAATCATTATCTGTGCGTTTTTTACGTAGATCCCAATGTTGGTGCCTGCCGCAACCAGCTGCTTTTTGTTCACTTCCTGTACGGCTATGCGCTTAATCGGAATCGTGCCAAACAATCTGCAAAGCACCTGATAGGTACCTGTCTGCGAAGCGTTTTGGGACTGAATCCGTGGAGTTACATGAATCGCGCTGTTTTGCATCGTCTGTCCGCCGGCAAATACTTCCGTACTTTTTACAACCGAGCCGGTGACCGGGACACCGAATTCATAGGTTGGCTGTTCCCCGCTTTCGACATACATTTTATCCGGTATGGAATACATCAAAAGAAGATATGCGAATATCATACCCGCTGCGAGTTCCGTATAGCCTATGAGTTTTCTTTTTTTTTGAAATAACATCCATAATCTTTGCAACATGTCAGACATCCCTTTTCCTGCGTATTCAGGAGCTGGCGGAATCTCGTGTTTCTGCCAGCTCCTGTTCTTTTTGTAACAGTTCCTGAGTTATCTGAACTGTTACATCTCTCGGCTTTAGTATGTCATTATCTGTTGTTTTCACTCTGGGAATTTTTTGCGGCGACTGCCAGATCTTTCATCTCTTTTGCACTTTTTAATACTGTATCTGTAATTTTAACGCCGCCAAGCATGCGGCCAAGCTCGGTAACGCTTTCTTCTGCATCCAGTTTGCGGATAGAGGTATGTGTATGATTTTTTTTGGCCTGCTTTTCTATTAAAAAGTGTGTGTCCGCCATTGCGGCAATCTGCGGAAGATGCGTGATGCAGATGATCTGATGGTCTTTGGAAATAACATTCATTTTTTCAGATACCATCTGTGCTGTCCTTCCGCTGATTCCTGTGTCTATTTCGTCGAAGATTAAAGTCCCGATTTCATCACAGTCAGCCAGTACTGCCTTGATCGCGAGCATAATTCTGGACAGTTCTCCGCCGGACGCTATTTTGGTCAGTGACTGTACCGGTACTCCCGGATTTGTTGAGATTAAAAATTCCGCTTCATCATAGCCAGAGGCCGTATAATCTTTTTTTCTCGTCAGAGACATTTCAAACTGCACATCTAAAAAATTCAGGTCGATTAAAGCGGCTTTGATTTTTTTTGCCAGCCTGGCTGCTTCTTTTCGTCTGATGGCAGATACTTTGCCGCAAAGCGATTCCAGCTCCGCCTCTTTTTGTTTCAGTTTTTGCGAAAGTTCAGATAAATATGCATCATAATTACTTAGTTTTTCAATTTGTACGAGTTTCTTTTCATATTCCGACAAAATTTTTTCTATGGTGCCGCCGTACTTTGCTTTTAGGCCATTGATCAGATCCAGCCGTTTTTCGATTTCATAAAAACGTTCTTCGTCAAAATCCGTATCCTCCATATAGCCTGCCAGCTCCCGGTTAAAATCGTTTAACAAATCATCTATTTCTGTCAGCTGTTCTTCCAGCTGCCGCACCTTCTCATCATATGCGCTGATCTTGGCGATTTCTAACACAGCATGTCCCATCATCTGCGCGGCGCCGGTGTCTGAGGTCAGCTCGTGGACCTGTCCGATGCCTCCCATAATCTGTTTTCCATTTGCATAGCGACGGTACATTTTTTCCAGTTCTTCATCTTCTCCGATTTTAAGCGCCGCACGCTCGATTTCATCTGCTTCATACTGCAAAAAAGACAGTTCCCTTGCCCGCTGTTCCGTATCCAGTGAGGCTTCCTGCAGTTCATTTTTTACATGGATATATGCGTGGTATGCCTCGGATAACTTTTCTTTTAATCCTTTGAATTCTTTTTTTGCATAAGCATCCAAAATGTTCAGATGGTTTTTTTGATTGAGCAGTGACTGATGTTCATGCTGTCCGTGAATGTCTATCAGCAGCGAAGCCGCTTCTCTTAGTTTCGCGGCGGAAACACTTTCCGAGTTGATTTTTGCAATTGGCCGTCCGCCGGAAATTCTCCTTGTAAGGATCACCTGATCATCTTCCATAGGAATATCCATGCCGGCAAGTTTTCGCTTTATCTGCTCATCGACAGAAAATACCAGTTCCACCAGTGCATAATCCGCGTCCTTGCGTATCATGTCTTTGGATACTTTTTCTCCAATCGCAGCTCCTATGGATCCTATAATAATTGATTTTCCGGCGCCGGTTTCACCTGATAAGATATTCAGCCCGTTTGAAAAATCAACTTCCGCTTCTTCGATCAGAGCCAGATTTTTTACATGTAGATTATGTAGCATGCTTTCTTATTTGCCGTTACGGAAAATGATATTTTTCCTGTAACTTCCTCCTTTCTTACATTGAATTTTCTCTTTTTTAAAGTTTTGTTATCTTTAAGTGTTCTCTTTTTTATTCCGCTGATCCTGCTGTCTGAATTACCGGCTGTCCACTAATTTACTCAGCCGCTTCATCAGCGCTGCCGTATCCTCCACGGTACGGACTGCGCACATAACCGTATCATCTCCTGCAATGCTTCCTACAATCTCACGGCATTCCATTGCATCCAAAGCCGCGGCTACCGCCATCGCCATACCGGATATTGTTTTGATTACCAGTATGTTCTGCGCCATATCCATAGAACGGAACCCATCCCTGAATACACGGATATATTTTGATAAATCCTTGTGCGGTTCCGCGGCTGCGGCGTATTTTTGCCTGCCGCTGCCTGTGGATACTTTCATCAGATTCAGTTCACGGATATCTCTGGATACGGTTGCCTGTGTAACAGGATATCCTTCCTGCATCAGTCTTTCCACCAGCTCTTCCTGCGTTTCCACATCATATTTACGAATGATTTCCCGTATTTTTTCGTGCCGTGTTGTTTTCATTTCTTATCTTGCCTCTCTTAAAATCAGATACGGGAACGCCGTGATGCATTCAGCAATATGTCTGCATTTTTTTACGTAAGATTTCCAAAAAACTTGCTTTGCTGAGCTTTAAAATCTTTGTACTTTCCTGTGCTTTCCGTATCTGAATGCGTTCCCCTGCACAAAGCCAGCAGCCATGGTCTCCGTCATTGCTTACTTCGACGATATCCGTCTGCTTTCCGCGCCAGTTTTCCACTTCAATGACGATCTCATCATTCGGGTCAATGACAATGCTTCGTTGCGTAAGTGTATGGGAATTAATCGGTGTCAGCAGTAACAGCTGTGCTTTCGGATCCACGATCGGTCCCCCTGCGGACATATTATAAGCGGTGGAACCGGTAGGCGTGGATAAAATAATGCCGTCTCCGTTCCAGGTATGCAAATACTGCCCGTTCACATAAACGGTTAAGCTTACCAAAGACAGCGAACCGGTTCTGTGGATTACAATATCATTTAACGCGTGAAATGCCTGCGTTTCTTTCTGGCCGCAGATCATCATGCGCTGTTCCAGCATATATTGATCATGCATCATCAGATCAACCGCTTCTTCCAGGTTGTCCAGTTCCAGTTCACATAAATAGCCGAGCGTTCCCATATTGACGCCGATTAACGGGATTTCGCATGCTACCGTATCCCTTGCCGCACGTATCAGCGTCCCATCGCCGCCAAGTACAATCATGCATTCTGTTCCCTTGGGAATGTCTTTTGCCTGTAGCTTACGAATGCCTTCCTGCTCATCGACGCTGATCAGATACTGGCAGCTTCCGCCACGTGTTTTAATATAACTGCATAAACTGCGTGTTTCTTTCAGATCGCGGTCTTTTAATGCATTTACGATTAATACAAATTTTTTCATGCATCCAATGCAGCATGTGCAGCTTCTACGACTGAACTGCTGCCGACCTCCTCTTGTAGTATATTTTCTTCTGTTTTTTCTTTTTTGCGAAGATGCATAAGGTATTCAATATTTCCTTCCGGTCCTTTGATCGGTGAAAAATCCAGATGTAAAACCGTGTAGCCAAGCTCCTTTGCACAGGCTGTCACTTTTTCCACTACTTCCAGATGTACTTTTTTATCCCGTACAACTCCTTTTTTTCCTACCTTTTCCCTGCCTGCTTCAAACTGCGGCTTAATCAGGCAGACGAGTTCGCCGCCAGCCGCCAATAGTTCTCTGGCAGGCCCTAACACTTTGGTCAGGGAAATAAAGGATACGTCCACCGATGCAAAATCCAGCACATCTTCTATATCCTGCGGCGTGACATACCGGATATTTGTCTTCTCCATGCAGACGACGCGCTCGTCCTGCCGCAGCTGCCAGGCAAACTGGCCATATCCGACATCAACCGCGTACACTTTTTTTGCGCCGTTTTGCAGCATGCAGTCTGTAAAGCCTCCGGTCGAAGCGCCGATGTCCATACAGATTTTATCCTGCAGGGAAATGGCAAACTGTTTGACTGCCTTTTCCAGCTTTAGCCCTCCACGGCTGACATATTTTAATGTCCTGCCCCTTACCTCGATCTGCACCTCCTGTACAAACATAGATCCGGCTTTGTCTTCCTTTTGCTCGTTGACATAAACATTTCCTTCCATAATCATAGCCTTTGCCTTCTCCCTGGAAGCTGCAAGCCCACGTTTCACGAGCAGTACGTCTAATCTTTCTTTCATTTGTCCACCATCATCTTTTTTTGCAAAAACGTCTGTATTTGACCTGCTATGCTTTCCGCGTCCAGTCCTGTCCGGCGTTTGAGCGCTTCCACGTTTCCATGCGGAAGAAACGTATCTGAAATCGCGATCTTAAGCACTGGTATGTCCGCGCCAGTCTCCCTCATATATTCCGCAACCGCTTCCCCGATTCCTCCCGTTTTCACATTTTCTTCCATCGTGACTGCCAGTTCATAGGTTTGTGCGGCATCGGAAAGCATTTGTATGTCTAAGGGCTTTGCAAAACGCATGTTTACAATCGCACAGACTGTCCCCATCTGCTTTAAGCGCTCCCGCACCTCTACGGCTGTCTTTACCATGCTTCCATAGGCAAGCAGCACGACAGTGCCAACAGGATCAATGACCTCGCTTTTTGCGTATGCAATCGGCGCGCGAAACTGCTGCAGGCCGTCATAAGCTTCTCCGCGCGGATAGCGGATCGCTATTGGATGATCAAAATCAACCGCAAATTTAATCATATCCGAGAATTCCCACTTATTTTTCGGAGCTAACAGCGTCATATTCGGTATGGTGCGCAAATAGGAAATATCAAAAATTCCCTGGTGCGTTTCTCCGTCACTGCCTACAATTCCGGCACGGTCAACCGCAAAGACCACCGGAAGGTCCTGTAAACAGACATCATGTAAAATCTGGTCATACGCGCGCTGCAGAAATGAAGAATACACCGCAAACACCGGACGCATGCCTCCTGCCGCAAGCCCTGCCGCAAAGGTTACCGCATGCTCTTCCGCGATGCCTACATCAAAAAAACGTTTCGGAAACATATTGTGGAAACGTTTTAATCCCGTTCCCGTTTCCATAGCCGCCGTGACCGCGGCCACCCTTTCATCCCGGTCTCCAAGCTTGCGCATAACCGTTGAGAAAATATCGGTATATGCCGCCTTTTTCTTTTTCTTTCGGACCAGTCCTGTTTCAATTTCAAAAGGTTCCGTCCCATGAAAACGTGCCGGATGGCGGACAGCCGGCTCATAGCCTCTGCCTTTTTCCGTCAGCACATGCACGAGCACCGGGCCGTTTACCCTGGATGCTTTTTGAAACATCGCGGTCATTTTATCAACGTCATGTCCATCCACCGGACCCAAATATAAAATGCCCATATCTTCAAACAGCATGCCGGGAATCAGCAGCTGTTTGATGCCGCTTTTGGTTCTGCGGATTTTTTTTACAAGCCGCTCCCCGTATACCGGGATTTTATTTAAAGATTCCATCACGCCGTTTTTCAGGCCCTGATAAGCGGCTGCCGTACGAATCCCGCTCAAATATTGAGACAAGCCGCCGACATTCGGAGAAATCGACATGTCGTTATCATTTAATACAATAATAAAATTTGTATCCAGCTTAGAAGCATTATTCAGCGCTTCAAACGCCATACCGCCAGTCAGCGCCCCATCTCCAATCACCGAAATAATTTTACCGTTTTCTTCCTGCAGATCCCTTGCGGCCGAAAATCCTAACCCTGCTGAAATCGACGTAGAACTATGCCCTGTATTAAAACAGTCACAATCACTTTCGCTTCGTTTTGGAAATCCGCTCATGCCGCCGTACTGCCTGAGTGTTCCAAACCCTTCTCTGCGTCCGGTCAGAATCTTATGCGTATAAGACTGATGTCCTACATCCCAGATGATCTTATCTTTCGGCAGATCGAACGTCAAATGGAGCGCCATGGTAAGTTCTACCACGCCAAGATTTGACGCCAGATGCCCTCCGGTTTCTGAAAGGCTTTGGATTAAAAACTGACGGATTTCCTCCGGGAGCTGTTTCAGCTCTTCTTTATTCAGTTTTTTAATATCATTTGTTTTATTTATTTTATCAAGTACCATGTTATCATCCCGCATTCTGACTCGTTATTTTCTGCCAGACCCATACATCCCCGCAGAACTCATCGTGGTTTCAGGCATCCTGTCCGCCATTCCTTCCACAACTAGCTGCGCCTTTTTACCAGATACTGCAGCAGATCGTTTAAAAATTCACTTTTTACCGGCAGCTTCCCCATACAGCAAGCCGCTTCTTCCGTCAGCTGCCGCACCTGTTCCCTGGCCGTTTCTATTCCATAAATAGAAACATACGTACTTTTCTCATTCTTCTCATCCGAGCCCACCGGCTTTCCTAACTCCTCCAGTGTGCTTGTCACATCCAAAATATCATCCTGAATCTGAAACGCGACACCTACTTTTTCCGCCGCCTGTTCCAGCTGGGCGGCTTCGCTTTCTCCTGCCCCTGCCAGCACCGCGCCGATCATCATAGACGCCTGTATCAACGCCCCTGTTTTCAGCCGGTAAATAAACTCCAGCGTATGTGCGTCGATATCTTTATGGCCTTCATTTTGCACATCTACGACTTGTCCGCCAAGCATCCCGTAAACACCTGACTTTTGCGCTAAAATCTGCATGGCCTTTGCCGTACGGACCAGGTCTCCTTCCATAGAAAAAGCCTTTGCCGCCGTTTCAAACGCATAATTTAGCAATGCGTCCCCGGCCAGTATTCCCATTGCTTCTCCATAAACAACATGCGTTGTTTTTCTTCCGCGGCGGTACCTATCATCATCCATCGCAGGCAGATCATCATGTATTAAAGAATACGTATGAATCATCTCTATCGCTGCCAGAAACGGCTCTATGACAGCGCCCTGCCCTCCGAACATCCGGTAGGTCTCAAGCATCAGCATCGGCCGCAGACGTTTTCCTCCTGATAAAAGGCTGTAACTCATCGCCTCCATAATCAATTTCTGATCGCCTTCCGCCGGTGGCAAATAGTGATGCAGAACCTGTTCAATTTCCGCCGTTCGCTTATCTATTTCCTGTTTCAATTCCAATTCCTTCATATTTTTCCTTCTCCAAGTCAGGTGTCACTGCCGGATTTCAAATATTTGAAAACTCCTCCAGTTCGCCACGTTCGTTCACCATCAATATTTTTTTCTCAATCTGGTCTACCTTTTCATTACAGATTTTCAGCTTTCGTATTCCTTCCTCATAAAAGCGAAAGGAATCTTCCAGTGAAATTTGAGGATTTTCCAGCTGTGTGATACATTGCTCTACCTGCGCCAATGTTTCTTCCAGACTCAGCGGATCTGCAGGCGTCCCTTCGTGGCCGGCCGCTTCTTTTTTTTCCAACTCTTTATTCATCATGCAATCCTCTTTCTTCCATTATCATTGACTGCTCTCCTGTCTGCTCTGTTTCTAATACTCTGGCATGTATCCTGCCGTCTAAGGTACGGACGGTAATTTCATCTCCTGTCTGCACCTGTGCCGTATGCGTAAGCGGCCGCCCCTGTTCATCCGTCACATAAGAAAACCCCTGGCTTAGCTTTTTTACCGGAGAACCTGCTTCTAAACGCCCGGCCAGCAGCTGCAGACGATGCCTGTCCATCTGCAGCCTTTGGTTCATCCGCTGTGTCAGCTTTTCTTCCAGGTCTGCCAGATATTGCTTCTTACTGTTCAGCATTGCCTGCGGACTCAGGTAGCCCAGGCGCATCTGCAGCTGCTGCTGTTTTTGACGTTCCAGCCGGATATGCTCACACATCCGCACATACAAGGTCGTATGCAGCAGACGCAGTGTCTCGCGGAACTGTCCAAAATCATAAACCGCCAGCTCTGCTGCCGCAGACGGTGTAGGCGCACGCAAATCCGCCACATAATCCGCAATCGTTGTATCCGTCTCATGACCAACCGCGGATATAATCGGTATGCTGCAGTCAAAAATCGCCCTTGCCACAATCTCTTCATTGAAAGCCCACAGATCTTCGATCGAACCGCCGCCGCGGCCTACAATCATCACATCTACCCCGATCTGCTCCAAAGCCCGGATCCCGTTTACGATGCTTTGCGCCGCACCGTCTCCCTGCACAAGAGCCGGATATAAAATCAGCTGCACATAAGGATTTCTTCTGCCGCTGATGTTGCGGATATCCTGTATCGCCGCTCCTGTCGGCGCGGTAACAATCCCAAGCCTGCGGATATATTTTGGAATCGGCTGTTTATATTCCGGTGCAAACATTCCCATTTCCGCAAGTTCTTTTTTTAACGCCTCGAATTTTAAAAACAGCGCGCCCGCCCCATCCAGGGATATTTCCTTCGCATACATCTGATAACGGCCGTCCCGTTCATAGACTTCCACGGAACCTGTCACAACGACATGGTCTCCATCCTGCATCCGAAATTTCAGGCCGTTTTTTCGGTTCCCCGCAAACATGACAGCTGCCATCGTACCCGTTTGATCTTTTAAGGAAAAATAAATATGTCCGGAACTATGATATTTACAGTTGGATATTTCTCCCTTCACGCTGATTTTGCGAAGCATAAAATCCTGCGCAAACATATTTTTAATGTACGTATTTACCTGTCCTACGCTATACACATGTTTCATCATACAAGTTTTGCCAGCACTCCATTCACAAATGACGGCGCGCCGTCACTGCTGTAGATTTTTGCAAGTTCCACAGCTTCATTAATCGCCACGCCTGTCGGTATGTCCGCTTCATATTTGATTTCGTAAACTGCCAGACGAATCAGCGCTAAATCAACCTTGGCCATACGGGTCGTCTTCCACCCGGTAGCCTTTTCATTGACAGCGGCGTCAATCTCTTCCCGCCTGTTATAAATATCACGCAGTTTCTGCTCTAAATAATTCCTTTTTCCCTCATCTGTTTCTTCCAGTTCCTGCATAAACAGTGTAATCTGTTCCTCAATCTCTTCTTTATCATAAAAATCTGTCTGAAATAACATTTTAAAAATCTGTTCCCTGATTTCTCTCCTGTTCATAATTCCCTCTCTGTCACAGCCTTTGCCTTTAAGCCCGCCATATGATAAAAGGAGTGCCGCGTGACACTCCAAATACAGCCGATGACCGACTTTGCAAAAGCTATCTGCTGCTGCTCATATCCACACTGGCAATCCGTACATTTACAGCGTTCACTTCCAGGCCTGTCATCGTTTCAATCGCCGTTTTCACTTTCTCCTGTACTTTGGCTGAGATTTCAGGTATTGCATATCCATATGCAATATTTAACGCTACGTCCACTGTCACGCAGTTGTCAACCACCTCTACCTTAACCCCTTTTGCAAGATTTTTTCTGCCAAGCTTGCTGACAAGCTCATTGGTAATATTGCCTGCCATAGAACTGACGCCCTCAATTTCCGTAGCCGCCAGGCCAGCGATAATTGTAACAACCTCATCAGCAATATTTACCTCACCCAGGCTGTCTTCTTTGATGCTGTATACTTTTCTATCTTCTGCCATGTAAATTCCTCCTAAAATAAACCGTTATATATTAAATGTTATCTTATTTTATCAAAGATATTTAAAAATCACAACCATCTGTAGAAATTTTTCTGAAATCATTGCCAAATGTTCCTGCCTGTACTATAATAAATCATCACAAATCAGAAAGGAGGATCCCAATGATTCAAAGTACAGACCTGTTTCATCTCCCATTTTATAAAAAATCACCTTATTCCGGCAGCCTGAAAGGCATGCGGTTTTATATCGAAAAGTCGCAGGAAAATGATGCCGATATTTTTAAAGTATGGATTTTTCCCGGCCCACTCTGTTTTGAAAAAACCGATGAGCAATTAAAACAGTCTCATATATTCGCTTTTACCGAAGAAAGCATTCCTCTGATTGCGGAGTGGCTCAACGAACAGTATGCAGCCAAACAGGATTACTGGAAAAAACACAGATCTTTTTTTTGATTTTCTAATCATCTTATTCCAGCATTTCCAGCAGCTGCTGTTCACTAATGACACTGACGCCCAAAGCGTCCGCTTTTGTCAGTTTGCTGCCGGCATTTTCTCCGGCAAGCAGATACGTGGTTTTCTTTGATACGGAACCGGATACTTTTCCTCCATTTTGTTCAATTAATTCCGCGGCTTTCTTACGTTCCATGTTCGCAAGCGTACCTGTGATCACAAATGTCATTCCGGCAAACCGGTCGCTGGATCCTTCCTGCATAATCCGCGTCATATTCACGCCTTCCGCCTTTAATCTGCGAATCATTTCCTGATTTGACGCATCTGCAAAAAAATTCTGTATGCAGCGGGCGCTCACCTCTCCGATATCCGGTACTTCCGTCAGCTGCTCTAACGTTGCGTCAGCCAGTTTTTCTATCGTTTCAAACTGCTTCATAATCGCTTTCGCAGCCGCCTTTCCAACATTTGGAATGCCAAACCCCGTCAGCAGCTGGCAGGCATCCCGCTGCTTTGCCCCTTCAATCGCATCCAGCAGCTTATCCGTATTTTTTTCTTTGCCGATAATGCCTTCCTCTATCATTTGCGCCCGATGATTTTTAAGAATAAAAATATCCGCAATGTTTTTTATAAATCCGCGTCTGACCAGTTCCTCGATATAAACAGTTCCAAACCCCTTAATATCCATTGCGTCCCTGCTGACAAAATTGATAATCCTGCGTTCAATTTGAGACGGACAGTTCTGCGACGGGCACTTCATATCCGCTGTGTCTTTTTCCCGGACTGTTTTTGTACCGCAGACCGGACAATATTCCGGCAGCTGAAACCTCCGTACGCTGCCGTCTCTTCGTGCTTTTACAACTTCCCGGATTTTGGGGATAATCTCTCCGGATTTATAAACTTTTACATAATCACCGATTCCAACATCAAGCTGATCAATAAAATCCTGATTATGCAGCGTTGCACGGGATACTGTCGTCCCACACAAACGCACCGGTTCAAATACCGCTGTCGGGGTAATCCTGCCGGTCCGGCCTACCGACACTTCTATGTCTAATATTTTCGCTGTTTTTTCTTCCGGCGGATACTTATAGGCAATCGCCCACTTCGGCACTTTTGAGGTCGCTCCCAGCGTCGTACGGTCCGCTAACCGATTCAGCTTCACAACAGCGCCGTCAATATCATAAGACAGATTGCCACGGTTTTCTCCAATTGCGCAGATCGCTTCCCATACTTCCTGTGCCGTATGACAGACACGATAGTCTTCGATCACAGGAATCCCCTGCTTTTTCAAATATTCATAGCCCTGCGTATGTGTCTCAAACCCTCCGCCGCGCTCCTGCTGGATATTAAAGACAAACATGGAAAGCCCGCGTTCTTTTGTCACAGCCGTATCCAACTGACGCAGCGTTCCGGCAGCACAGTTTCTGGGATTGGCAAAGACCCGCTTCCCGGCAATCTCCTGCCGTTCATTTACTTTTTCAAAATCCTCGTTTTTCATATATACTTCCCCGCGGATTTCCAGATAAGGGAGCGGCTGTTTCAATTTCTTCTTTACATCTTTGATCACCTTTGCATTCGCTGTTACATCTTCTCCAAAATTAATGCCGTCCCCTCTTGTCTCCGCCAGCTTAAGCAGCCCCTCCTCATAACGCAGCACAAGAGAAAGCCCGTCTATTTTATATTCTACTACAAATTCCGGATCATCCAGCTGTTTTTGCATATCCTCTACAAACTCAAATACTTCTTCTTTGGAAAATACATCCTGAAGACTCAGCATCGGTACATTATGGCGTACAAGCACACCTGCCTCACGTTTCGCACTGCCGCCTACCTGCTGGGAAGGCGAATCCGGCGTTACAAATTCCGGATGTTCCTTTTCGATCGCTCTTAACTCCTTCATCAGATCATCATATTCCTGGTCTGTAATCTTTGGATCATCCTGATTGTAATAATAATCCATATGTTCCCGGATTGTTTTTGTCAATTGTTTGTATCTGTCCATCGGATTCATGATATTTCCTCCCAAATCACTGCATGTTCATGCCATTAATATACCGTTTCATTCGAAGAGCCTTCCAGCATCTGCTCCAGCTTATGTAACTCCTCCGGCGTCACCTTCCGATACTTTCCAGACGGAAGGTCGCCCAGACAAATATTCATAATTCTTACTCTCTTTAGGCTAACCACACGATAATCAAAATATTCACACATTCTGCGAATCTGCCGATTCATCCCCTGTGTCAGTATCATACGGAAGCTTCTTTTTCCGGTACGCTCCACCTCGCATTTTCTCGTCATCGTACCCAGAATCGGTACACCGCCCGCCAATGCGCGCAAAAACGAATCTGTCACCGTTTTATGAACCGTAACAACATACTCTTTTTCATGCCGGTTGCCAGCCCGCATAATCTTATTTACAAAATCACCCTCATTCGTCATCAAAATCAATCCTTCCGATTGCTTATCTAATCTTCCGATCGGATAAATGCGCTTTGGATAATTCAAAAAATCCACAATATTATTTTTTTCCCGTTTCTGCGCTGTACAGACAATGCCTTTCGGTTTGTTTACGGCAAGCAGGATGCGTTCTTCTTCAGCTTTTACTAATCTGCCCTGAAAATATACCGGCATGCCAGGAATTACGACATCGCCAATCTGTGCAACGGTCTCTCCTATCCGTACATTACCGGCCGCAATCTGACGGTCCGCCTCTCTTCTGGAGCAAATGCCTGCGGCGCTCATATATTTATTAATTCTTACCTTTTCTATATTATTCTCTTCCATTTTTTCCCATCCTGCATTTAAAAGAAATTTTTGGCTGTCCGGACGCCGGGTGAGGGGGAACTGGCCTGGTTTGCGGTTCCTACTCCAGAATGTTAAGAATTTCTAGGCATTCTGCATGAACGTAGTGGCCCCGTCCGGTCGCGTCGCGTAGTCCG
>CAOKJJ010000139.1 GCA_948468465.1 uncultured Eubacterium sp.
AGTATTCTGCTCTGTAAATCAGGGGCGCAGCCCAGCGTCGCTTTTAGCCACAGGCTGTAAGCCAGGGGCGGACTACGCGACGCGACCGGACGGGGCCACTACGTTCATGCAGAATGCTTAGGAATTCTTAACATTCTGGAGTAGGAGCCGAAATCCAGGCCCCGCCCCTCATCCAGCGTCCGGATAGCCACAAAAAAACGCACCACAATGTCAAAAATGTTGCATATCTGGTTCTTCCAGGCTAGGATGTTCGAATCGTGTCGCCGTCAAACTTTGGTCTGTCATCATGAATAGACATAAATCCTCCTGGTGATTTCATATACTGTTTAGAGTGTGTTTGGTAAGATTCTGTATGACCCCCGCAAATGTTCCGCGGGAGTAAGCAGCAACATAGATGGCACTGATTTAGCAGAAACAGTATGGGAGGATGAATCATGCATTTGAGGAAAAAGTACAAAAAGAAGTGGTGGGCAGGTACATTTCCATTGTTTATTTTTGTGGCAGCAGTGATGTATGTGACAGACTCAGCCGGAATTACAAAAGATACTATACTGGATGCAGCAGCACAGGCAATTCAGTCGAATCTTGGATATCAGGCAGTACGCAGCTGCATGCCGATGCTCGTATATGATGCTTCATCGTCCGGGCAAAAGACGATTTATGAATATCTGGCAGACAGTATGGACGAAATGCTGCCAATCTATGGCTATACAAGAGACGAAGAGAGCCATATGGCGGCCGGCAATCTGGGGCTGCCGGGAGAAGAGGACAGCTGCGGCAGTTTTGAGGGGATGGAGGATATGGATGCATGGAACACCGCGCAGCTTGTGCAGGAAAACGAACAGGCGGTGCAGGAAAATATAGATCTGCAGGGCATTCAGCAGACAACCGGTCATAATGCCGCAAGCAGCCATACGGTACCGTCAGAAGCTTTTACAGCGGGAGAAAAAGTAAAAAAATTCTCGCGTCAGAAGCTAAATGATTTTGATTATCTGCTCCAGAATTTTTACAGAGTTGACAGTACGACGACAACAAACAGCAAACAGCTGAACGCCGCCAAAATGCTGGCAAAGGATATGCGGATTGACCGCAAACAGGAAGGTCCGCAAATACTCATTTATCACACGCATTCCCAGGAGCGTTTTGCAGATTCCAAAAGCGCTGCACAATCTGTAGTCGGATTAGGCGATTACCTGACAGAAATATTAGAACAGACATACGGCTACCGCGTCCTGCACCATAAGGGAGAATACGACCTGCCAGACCGCGACAACGCCTATTCCAGAGCAGCACCGGCACTGGAGCAGCTTTTAAAGGAAAATCCAGGCATTCAGGTCGTAATTGATCTGCATAGAGACGGGGTAGCAGAAAATACAAGGCTCGTAGAAAAGGTAAACGGCAAGGACACAGCGACAATCATGTTTTTCAACGGTCTTAGCCATACAACGGCGCAGGGAGACATCAGCTATTTATATAATCCGAATCTTGCCGATAACCTGGCCTTTTCTTTTCAGCTTCAGCTGGCAGCGGCAGAATACTATCCGGGATTTTCACGCTTTGTCTATCTGAAAGGATACCGCTATAATCTGCATTATCTGCCAAGATCACTGCTTGTGGAAGTCGGCGCGCAGACAAATACATACGAAGAAGTCATGAACGCGATGGAACCATTGGCGGATGTGTTGGATAAGGTGCTTTCAGGGGATTAATCCCACTGTCCATGTGTAACCGATAACAATCCAAATATTCTGCAGAGATGGAGAAGATAATAATGAATGAAAAAATAAAGAAAAATGATATTACGGATATGTATCAAAAATCAGAAAATATTTTATCGGATATACAAAATATCATAGAAATTTCCCAGCGTCAGGCTTATCATGCAGTTGATACAATTCTGTCACAAAGAAACTGGCTGATTGGATATCGGATTGCAGAGGAGGAAGTAAAGGGTTCAAATCGTGCTGAGTATGGCGCAAACATTATTAAGAAACTGGCGAAAGATCTGACCGCAAAATATGGAAAGGGTTATGACCGCAGCAATCTTTATCATTATCTGCGATTTTATAAAGAATTTCCTAAGATTGTCGACACAGTGTGTCGACAATCCCATATTCGTTTAACATGGTCACATTACCGTGCGTTACTGCAGGTAGAAAATTCTGCCGCCCGCAGCTGGTATGAAAAAGAAGCATATGAACAGGCATGGAGTGTACGTACTTTACAGCGTAATATTAACACACAGTATTATTACCGCATATTACAGTCGCAGCGTAAAGAGCTGGCTGAACAGGAAATGATTGAAAAGACATCAGATTTTCAAAGTGATAAACTGGAATTTATAAAAAACCCTGTCATAGCGGAATTTCTGGGCCTCTCGTTTAACACTGATTTTACTGAAACTGAGCTTGAAAGCAGCATTATTTCTAATATTCAAAAATTTCTGATGGAACTGGGAAAAGGATATGCTTTTGTGGCCCGCCAGCAGCACATAAAGACAGAAAAAGAAAATTATTTTATTGACCTTGTATTTTATAATTATATTTTAAAGTGTTTTGTTTTAATTGATCTGAAAACGGATAAAATTACGCATCAGGATGTAGGGCAGATGGATATGTATATTCGTATGTATGATGAATTAAAGAAAGGGCCAGACGATAATCCGACATTGGGTATTGTGTTATGTACAGAAACAGACGAAGATATAGCAAGGTATTCCATTCTACATGGAAATGAGCAGTTATTTGCATCGAAGTACAGGCTGTATTTGCCGACAGAAGAAGAATTAAGAAATGAAATTGAAACACAGAAGACAATGTTTTATCTGCAGCAAAGAGAGCAGGCGGCCACGTGGAAAGATGATGAGAAATATAAATAAAAACGGAATATCATTTCAGCGTAAATTTCCGCATGGATGCACTCTTGCACCAGCCGGAAATTTATGTTAAGATGACAATGCGAAAATAGAAGGTACAGACGGAGGAGATTATGGCAGTGGATCAGAGCAGAATCAGAAATTTTTGTATTGTAGCGCATATTGATCATGGGAAATCCACACTCGCAGACCGCATCATTGAAAAGACAGGTCTGCTGACGGAGCGTGAGATGCAGGCACAGGTATTGGATAATATGGACCTGGAACGTGAGCGGGGCATTACGATCAAGTCGCAGGCGGTTCGTATTATATATAAGGCGCAGGATGGGGAAGAATATATTTTTAATTTAATAGATACGCCGGGGCACGTAGATTTTACGTATGAGGTGTCCAGAAGCCTTGCGGCATGTGACGGGGCCATTCTCGTCGTTGACGCGGCGCAGGGAATTGAAGCGCAGACGCTGGCAAATGTATATCTGGCGCTGGATCACGATTTGGAAGTGTTTCCTGTGATCAATAAAATAGATCTGCCGAGTGCGGATCCGCAGCGTGTTCGGGAAGAGATTGAGGACATTATCGGACTGGATGCGTCGGACGCACCGTTAATTTCAGCGAAAACCGGAGTAAATATCGACCAGGTGTTGGAAGCGATTGTGCAGAAAATACCTGCGCCGACTGGCGATGCGTCGGCTCCGCTGCAGGCGCTGATCTTTGATTCCAAATATGATTCTTATAAAGGCGTGATTGTATTTTGCCGCATCAAGGAAGGAATGGTAAGGCCGGGGACGAAAATTAAAATGATGGCGACAGGTGCGTCGGCGGAAGTTGTGGAAGTTGGCTATTTTGGAGCCGGGCAGTTCCTTCCATGCGAAGAATTAAGCGCAGGTATGGTAGGGTATATCACTGCCAGCTTAAAAAATGTGAAAGATACCCGTGTTGGAGATACGATTACGCAGGCAGACCGTCCTTGTGCGCAGCCTTTGCCTGGCTATAAAAAAGTGAATCCAATGGTGTATTGCGGGCTGTATCCGGCGGACAGTACCAAATATCCGGATCTGCGGGACGCGCTGGAAAAACTGCAGTTAAATGACGCGGCGCTTCAGTTTGAAGCAGAGACTTCGATTGCGCTTGGATTTGGATTCCGCTGCGGTTTTTTGGGGCTGCTGCATTTGGAGATTATACAGGAACGCTTGGAGAGGGAATTTAATCTGGATTTAGTAACAACAGCTCCCGGCGTTGTTTACAGGGTTTATAAGACGGATGGAACAATGATTGAGCTGACGAATCCATCGAATCTGCCGGAACCGGCTGAGATTGACTATATGGAAGAACCGGTTGTAGACGCGGAGATTATGGTTTCCAGCGAATATATCGGCGCGATTATGGATTTGTGCCAGCAGCGGCGCGGTATTTATATCAGCATGGAATATTTGGAAGAAACGCGGGCGCGGCTAAAATATACGATACCGTTAAATGAGATTATTTATGATTTTTTTGACGCGTTAAAATCACGTTCCAGAGGTTATGCCTCTTTTGATTATGAGATGAAAGGATATCAAAAATCTGACCTTGTGAAGCTGGATATTTTGATTAACAAAGAAGAAGTCGATGCGCTTTCCTTTATTGTATTTTCAGGAACCGCGTACGAACGCGGGCGCAGAATGTGTGAACGGTTAAAAGAAGAGATACCAAGGCATTTGTTTGAGATTCCGATTCAGGCAGCCGTAGGCAGCAGAGTTATTGCCAGAGAGACTGTCCGCGCAATGCGTAAGGATGTGCTGGCAAAATGTTACGGCGGAGATATTATGCGCAAGAAAAAGCTGCTGGAAAAACAAAAAGAAGGAAAAAAGAGAATGCGTCAAATTGGCAGCGTAGAAATTCCGCAGGAAGCATTTATGAGCGTGCTGAAACTGGATGAAAATTAAATGCGGAAAAATGAAATGAAGATGAAAGAACTGGAATTGTATGTGCATATCCCATTTTGCGTAAGGAAATGCAGTTACTGTGATTTTTTATCTGCGCCGGCGCCGCAGCATATCCGCAGTGACTATCTGGCGCGGCTGCTTTTAGAAATGCAGGCAGCCGGGCTGGCTTATAGAGACTATTGTGTCAGTTCTGTATTTGTCGGCGGCGGTACGCCGTCCATATTGACCGCGTCGCAGATGCTGCAGCTGTTTTCGCAGCTTCATGACAGCTTTTGTGTGAGGTCAGATGCGGAAATTACAGTAGAATGCAACCCGGGTACGTTAAACAGGGAAAAGCTGCAGGCTTACCGCAAGGCTGGGGTAAACAGGCTCAGCATCGGACTGCAGTCCGCGGATGACAGGGAACTTCGTCTGCTGGGAAGGATTCATACGTTTGAGCAGTTTGTGCAAAACTTTTATCTGGCACGCGAACTGGGATTTGATAATATCAATGTAGATATTATTTCTGCAATTCCCGGCCAGAAAATGAATGTTTATGAACAGACCTTGGAAAAAGTGACGGCACTGGGGCCGGAGCATATTTCGGCCTACAGTCTGATGATTGAAGAAGGTACGCCGTTTTATGATCAATATGCGAAGGCAGAGCAGCTGCGCCAGAAAGGGAACATACAGCATCAGCTTCCTTCCGAGGAAGAGGAGAGGCAGATGTATGAACTGACGAAAAGCCTGCTGCGGCAAAAAGGATATGAGCGTTATGAGATATCCAATTATGCTTTGCCGGGATTTGAATGCCGGCATAATATAGGGTATTGGACCGGAAAAAATTATCTTGGCATTGGCCTTGGAGCATCTTCCTGCATAGAGCATACCCGATTTTCAAATATTTCGGATTTAAACAGGTATTTGGAACTGGATTTTGCGGATTTGTCAAAGGTTTCTGTCACACAGGAACGATTAAGCAAAGCAGCGCAGATGGAGGAGTTTATGTTTTTAGGACTGCGCATGATGCGGGGCGTATCGGCTGATGATTTTAGAAGGCGGTTTTCCTGTCCGATAGAAAGCATATATGGTAAAGTACTGCAAAAACAATTAAAACAAAAGCTGATTTCTGAAACAGCTGGCGGCTATTGCCTGACAGATTACGGCATAGATGTTAGTAATTATGTGTTTACGGATTATTTATGAAACTGAAATATTATTTTAAAATATGCAGGGAGGTGTCACAGAATGGGAATACAGGCAGCATTTATGCTTCCGCATCCGCCTCTTATCGTGCCTGAAATTGGCAGAGGTGAAGAAAAAAAGATTCAAAAAACAATAGATGCCTATCATCAATGTGCAGGTATGATCGGTGAGCTGCAACCGGATACAATCATGGTTATCTCGCCGCATCAGATCATGTATGCAGATTATTTTCATATTTCGCCGGGGGACTCGGCGGAAGGGGATTTTGGACAGTTTCGTGCCGGACAGGTCAGATTCCATGCGTCATACGATACAAAACTTGTTGCGGAAATCTGCAGAAGGGCGGAACAAAACCATCTGCCCGCAGGTACAGACGGAGAGCGTGAAAAACGTCTGGATCACGGAACAATGGTGCCGCTTTATTTTGTCAACCAGTACTGGAAGGATTATAAGCTGGTACGCATCGGTCTGTCCGGCCTGCCGCTGGAAAAACATTATGAGCTCGGCCGGTGTCTTAAGAAGGCTGTGGAAGCATTGGGTACAAAAGCGGTGCTGATTGCCAGCGGGGATTTATCCCATCGTCTGAAAGCAGACGGCCCCTATGGATATCAGAAAGAAGGGCCGGAATATGACAAACGTGTCATGGATGTTATGGGACAGGCTGATTTTTCCAGGCTGCTGCATTTTTCAGAAGATTTTTGCGGTAAAGCAGGCGAATGCGGGCATCGTTCTTTTACGATTCTGGCAGGGGCGCTGGAGGGAATGGATGTAAAGGCGCACAGGCTTTCTTATGAAGGCCCGTTTGGGGTTGGCTATGGGATCTGCGCTTATACGCTGGGTGAAACAGAAAGATGATGAAACAGAAAGATTTTGAAACAGAAAGATTTTGAAACAGAATAAATTGCTGTCAGTGATTTATTTTATAAATAAAGCAGGGAAAAAAGGAGGATCGCTATGCCGGAAAAACAGGGAGACGCTTATGTAGCGCTGGCGCGCCGTACCATTGAAGAATATGTCCGTACCGGCAGGCAAATACAGGTTCCGGAAGATTTGCCGCAGGAAATGTATGAGGAGAGGGCAGGTGTATTTGTATCGATCAAAAAACAAGACACTGTCAAAAAACAAGATGCAAGGCTGCGTGGCTGTATCGGTACGATTCAGGCGGTACAACGCTGTATCGCAGAAGAGATTATACACAATGCAGTCAGCGCGGCGGTCGAAGATCCCAGGTTTGCGCCAATTACGCAGGAGGAGCTGGACAGCCTGGTGATCAGTGTGGATGTGTTAGGCGGCATGGAACCGGTAGCTTCGCCTAAGGAACTGGATGTCAGGCGCTATGGCGTCGTAGTTACGAGCGGATACCGCAGAGGGCTGCTGCTGCCGAATCTGGAAGGCGTGGATACGGTAGAAGATCAGATCGCGATCGCAAAGCAAAAGGCAGGCATTGGCTGGCAGGAAGATGTGCAGATGGAGCGGTTTGAAGTAGTCCGCCATGTGTAAGAGGTGGGCGTATGGGACTGATTTGCCGAACCTGCATGCACCACTGCCGTCTGGAACCTGGACAGACTGGCATGTGCGGCGCCAGAAAAGAGGAAAACGGAAAAATTATATGCGCTAATTATGGAAAAATTACATCATTGGCCTTAGACCCCATTGAAAAAAAGCCGTTAAAGATGTTTTATCCAGGCAGCCTGATCTTATCCGCCGGAAGCTACGGGTGCAATTTGAAGTGTCCGTTTTGTCAAAACTACGAGATATCCGCGGAGTATGAGAAAATCTTGCAGCAGCGTACGGTGACGCTTTCTCCTGGTGAACTTGTCAAAAAGGCCGCGGAGTATCAGAGTGCAGGCAATATCGGCCTGGCGTTTACCTATAACGAACCGCTGGTCGGATGGGAATATGTACGCGATACGGCAAAGCTCGTGAAGGAAGCGGGAATGAAAACAGTGCTTGTGACGAACGGCACAGCTTCTGTGGAAGTGCTGGAAGAAATACTTCCTTATATCCACGCGATGAATATTGACCTGAAAGCATTTCAGGAAGAGGTGTACCGAAAGCTTGGCGGAGATTTGGAAACCGTAAAGACGTTTATCAAAAGGGCGGCGAAGCAATGCCATGTGGAACTTACGACACTGATTGTGCCGGGAATCAATGATGATGAAGAAAAAATGCGTAAACAGGCACAATGGATGGGGCCGGATATTCCGCTGCACGTAACCCGGTTTTTTCCGCGGTATCATATGACGGACCGGCCTGCAACCGAGGTACAGACGGTTTATCGTCTTGCGAATATCGCGGCAAAATATGTGAAACATGTATTTGTCGGGAATTGTTAAATAAATAACGCTGAAAAAATAACAAAAATGTCAGTTGACGCCAAAAACCAGCTGTGTTACTCTGTTATCTATAGCAGCCGGCTGGTTTTGCTTTTGAAATGCCGGATGTAGTACAGGAGGAAGTCTGAAAATGGAAAACGAGAGTACATCAAGAAATTTTATTGAGAGAGAAATTGACAAAGACCTTGCCGAAGGCGTATACGATACGGTGCATACGCGGTTCCCGCCGGAACCGAACGGATATCTGCATATCGGGCATGCCAAGGCGGTGCTGTTGAATTATGGGATTGCAAAACAGTATGGCGGCAAATTCAACATGCGTTTTGACGATACGAATCCGACAAAAGAGAGAAGTGAGTTTGTAGATTCGATAAAGGAAGATATTAAGTGGCTGGGCGCTGACTGGGAAGACAGGCTTTTTTTTGCTTCTGATTATTTCGGCCAGATGTACGAAGCAGCCGTAACGCTGATACGAAAAGGACTTGCGTATGTGTCCGATTTGACTGCGGAACAGCTGCGCGAATTCCGCGGCACACTGACAGAACCCGGCATCGAAGACCCAAGCCGAAACCGCGGCATCGAAGAAAACCTGGCGCTGTTTGAAGATATGAAAAACGGAAAGTTTGCGGATGGGGAAAAAGTGCTGCGTGCGAAAATTGATATGAATGCGGGCAACATGAATATGCGTGATCCGGTTATTTACCGTGTCGCACGGATGACGCATCATAACACAGGGGATGCCTGGTGCATATATCCGATGTATGATTTTGCACATCCTGTAGAAGACGCGATCGAAGGCATCACGCATTCGCTTTGCTCGATAGAGTTTGAAGACCACAGGCCTTTGTATGAATGGGTCGTAAAGTCTTTGGAATATAAAAATCCGCCAAGGCAGATTGAGTTTGCTAAAATGTATTTAAACAACGTCGTAACCGGCAAGCGCTACATTAAAAAACTGGTCGAAGAAGGGATTGTGGACGGCTGGGACGATCCAAGGCTTGTATCTATTTCCGGGCTTAGAAGGCGCGGCTATACACCGGAGTCCATTCAGAAATTCGTAGAGCTGTGCGGAATTTCCAAAGCAAACAGTTCGGTAGACATGGCAATGCTGGAATACTGCATTCGTGAGGATTTAAAGCTGAAAAAAGCGCGGGTTATGGCTGCGGTAGATCCGGTCAAAGTGGTGATTGACAATTATCCGAAAGACCAGACCGAATATCTGGAGATTGAAAACAACCTGGAAAATCCTGCGCTTGGCATGCGAAAGGTGCCGTTTGGAAGGGAGATTTATATCGACGGCGCTGATTTTATGGAAGAGCCGCCGAAAAAATATTTCCGTTTGTATCCGGGCAATGAGGTACGGCTGATGCAGGCTTATTTTATCAAATGCACCAGTTATGAAAAGGACGCGGATGGAAACATATCCGTCATCCACTGTACGTATGACCCGGCCTCCAAAGGTGGCAACAGCCCGGACGGAAGAAAAGTAAAAGGTACGATTCACTGGGTTTCAGCAGCGCATGCGGTAAAGGCAAAGGTGCGTTTGTTTGAAAACCTGATCGACGAAGAAAAAGGTGTATATAATAAAGAAGATGGGAGCTTGAATCTGAATCCGCATTCACTTGTGGAAAAAAACTGCTATGTGGAACAAAGCCTTGCGGATGCAAAGCCATACGACAGTTTCCAGTTTGTAAGGAATGGATTTTTCTGTGTGGACGCAAAAGATTCTACCAAGGAACAGCCGGTATATAACCGCATTGTATCTTTGAAGAGCTCGTTTAAGCTGCCGGTCAGCTGATGATAAAAGGTAACAGTTCAAGGGTTATCTGAACGGTTGCGATAAAAGCAGGGCAATTGGCTGTCAATGACTGGCATAAGAAAGGTAAAAGGTAAAATATGTCTGTATTATATGATGTGGAAGAAGAAAAAAAATATGTATATACAAAAAAGATCAAATGTACGAACTGCGGGGCGCAGATTAACGATCTGAGGATTATGAACAGCAAACTGCGCCGAAAGGAGCCGGATATGGACTTAAGGCCGCGGTTCCAATTTATTGATTCATTAAAATATGGTGTCACCGCGTGCCCGCATTGCGGCTTTGCCGCGCCGATCAAACATTTTGAACAGTTAAGTTCGGTGCAGCAGAAACGGATCCGGGAAAAGATTACGTCTCAGTTTATGCAGCGCGAACCGTTTAGCGGAGAAACGTTAGATTATGCGACGGCGCAGGGACAGTATGAACTGGCGCTTGTCTGCGCGATGGTTATGGAGCTTCCACTCAGTGAACAGGCACATTTATGCCTGCAGCTGTCCTGGCTGATCCGCGGCCGCTTAGAAGAGGCAGACGCAGAGCCGGGGCTTTTGGAAGAGGCTCTTTACAAGCAGCTGCAGGAGAAAGAAGAGCGTTATTACAGGCAGGCATATGACCATTTGTCGCAGGCATATACAAAGGAAGATTTTCCGATCTGCGGGATGGATCAGCACACGTTAGAATATCTCTTGGGAGTTATGAGCTATCACTTTAAGGAATACGATCTGGCGGTAAGATATTGCGGCGATATCGTGCAGGCAAGGGGAGTGTCCGCAAAGCTAAAGGATAAGGCATTGATGCTAAAGGATGATATTATGGCGGCGAAAAAAGCAGAAGAGGAGGCTTAGGGGTAACGTGAAAGAACTGCTGATTGAATTGGATACCCATGCAAAGACCTCATTGTACGAGCAGATTTACGATTCTATCAGACGGATGATTATGGATGGCAGCCTTTCCTGCGGGGAAAGGCTGCCATCTGCGCGTATGCTGGCATCCAACCTTAAGGTCAGCCGCAGTACGATAGATGCGGCATATGCACAGCTTGTCAGTGAAGGATATCTGCAGGCCAAAAGAGGCAGCGGTTATTATGTGTGCGACATTGGCGGTCTGTATCATTTCACACATGAGAAGGAAACAACGCGCGGACAACAGGCAAAAGGGAAAAATGCGGCGTTTACGAGGGAACAGGAGAACCGACCGAAGCAAATCTACAATTTCCTGCCCGGACAGATTGATGACAGCGGCTTTGCTTATCGTGCATGGCGCAAATGCGCAAAAGAAGCGCTGCTTGACCTGGAAGCAGGACATAAGCTGCTCGCTGCCGGACATCCGCAGGGCGAGTATGAGCTGCGCAGGTGCGTTGCCGCCTATTTGCACCAGGCCAGAGGAGTGCGTTGTGAGCCGGAGCAGATCATTATCGGAGCAGGAGACGAATACCTGCTGCAGCTGTTAGCACAGATTTTGGACGGGCCGCGCACGGTCGCGATGGAAAGTCCGACTTATCTGCAGGCATATCATACATTTTGCAACGTCGGCTATCAGGTAAAGACGGTTCCGATGGACTTAGAAGGCATGCAGACAGAAAAAATACCAGAAGAGGCAGTTACGCTCGTTTATGTCATGCCTTCCCATCAGTTTCCGCTCGGAGCGGTTATGCCGATGCGCCGCAGGCTAAAGCTGCTGGAATGGGCAGCCGCTGACCCGCGGCGCTACATTATTGAAGACGACCACGACAGCGAATTCCGCTACAAAGGCAGGCCGATTCCGGCGCTTTCCGGCATTGCCCTGAAAGAAAGGGTCATTTACCTTGGTACATTTTCCAACAGCATCATGCCGTCGATCCGCGTCAGCTATATGGTACTGCCGCAGCCGTTAATGGACGCCTATGAAAAAAAATGCGGGTTTTACGCATCCACCGTCTCAAGAATGCAGCAGATGACCGTCTGCAGATTTTTGGAACAAGGATATTTTGAGCGCCATCTAAACAAAATGCGCGGCATATACAAGGCAAAGCACGACATGCTGCTGTCACTGCTGAAAGGAAAGCCATGGGTCTGCCAGATCTATGGAGATCATGCGGGGCTGCATCTGGCGGCCGAGCTAAACAGCGCAGAGACAGAATCCGAAATCATAGCGCGCGCTCGTTTGCACGGCATACATATACAGGGAATGTCAGAGTGCTATATTGCAGGCAGCAAAAAGCCGGATCAAAGGCCGATCGTGCTGCTCGGATTCGGGGGATTGACGATGGAGCAGCTGCCGCAGGGCGTGCGGGTGCTGGAGGATGTGATCCTGGCCTCTCGAAAAAGGGATTATTAAACATGCTCTGTACAACTGCTTAGTAATTGTGTGGTTATTTTAAGTTGGTAATTTTGCGTCTGCCTTTGAATTTTGTCTCGCAGTATTTACAGCGGTACACTTGTTTCTGTGCGTCTGTCAATACAAAAATCTGATCCAGTTCCTGCTCGATCGATGTGATGCAGCGTGGATTCTTACATCGGATGACGTTTTTGATTTCTTTTGGAAGGGATAATACCCGCTTTTCTACGATTTTTTCATTTTTAATAATATTTACGGTAATATTGTGGTCAATAAATCCAAGAATGTCCAGATCCAGAGCGTCGATCGGGCATTCTACCTTAATAATGTCCTTTTTGCCCATTTTATTGCTGCGGGCATTTTTAATAATCGCGACGCAGCAGTCCAGACGGTCCAGTTTCAGGTCATGGTAGATCTGAAAACTCATGCCTGCCTGAATATGGTCTAGTACAAAGCCTTCGTGAATTCCGCTGATATTTAGCATAATTTGTCCTCCTGATTAAATCTGAATGCCAAGCAGTGTCAAAATAAGGGCCATACGGACATAGACGCCGTACTGAGCCTGTTTAAAGTAGACGGCTCTTGGATCATCGTCAACTTCTACCGATATTTCATTGACACGCGGGAGCGGATGCAGCACGAGCATGTCTTTCGGCGCAAGCTTCATTTTGGCCTTATCCAGAATGTAGAAATCTTTCATGCGTATGTAGTCTTCTTCATTGAAGAACCGTTCCTTTTGCACACGCGTCATATATAAAATATCAAGGTCTGCCATAGCGTCCTCTAACCGTTCCACTTCTTTGTATGGAATATGGCCTGCGTCCAGCACGTCTTCACGGATATATCCCGGAACGCGCAGTTCTTCCGGCGATATTAACACAAATTCAACGGCAGGATAGCGAATCAGGGCATTGATCAGAGAATGGACGGTGCGGCCGAATTTTAAATCACCGCAAAGACCAACTTTTAAATGGCCTAAACGTCCTTTGAGAGAATAGATGGTTAATAAATCAGTAAGTGTCTGCGTCGGATGCTGGTGACCGCCGTCGCCTGCATTGATGACCGGGATGGAGGAGCGGCTGCTTGCGACAAGGGCGGCGCCTTCTTTTGGATGGCGGATGGCACAGATATCTGCATAACAGGAAATGACACGTATCGTATCCGACACGCTTTCCCCTTTTGCGGCAGAGCTGTTGTCACTGCTGGCAAAGCCAATCACGCTTCCGCCCAGATTCAGCATGGCAGCTTCAAAACTGAGCCTGGTACGTGTGCTTGGCTCATAAAAACAGGTTGCAAGCTTTTTGCCCTCACATGCATGCGCATATTTTTGCGGGTTTGCTTCAATTTCATTTGCCAGCTGCAGCAGGTTGTCCAGCTCAGCTACAGAAAAATCCAATGGGTTCAGTAAGTGCTTCATAAGTTGTCCTCCTTGCATTTGGAATGTCTATACATGGGCATTTTTACAATCATATAATAAAGAAGGAGAAAATTCAAGACTGAAAAAAACAACTTTTTAAGGGAGTTGTCAGACAGCGTTATGGAAAGTACTTGT
>CAOKJJ010000140.1 GCA_948468465.1 uncultured Eubacterium sp.
ATATAACAAAAAAATGCAAATATTTCATATCTTTTTCATTCATGCGTTTAATCTGCTCCATTTTTTAACTTTTTTATGGCAAACAGGTAACAGTTCCTTTTCATGAGGTGGGAAATTTTAAGGCATCATCATCTGCCATACTCCTTTTCACACCATTTTGCAATCTCTTCAATTAATTCAAGCGGCAGGGGCTTATCATACGGAAGCTGTATGGCTCCTTTGCTTGTCTTATATTCTTTCAGCCTGTCGGCAAATGTATTCACTGCTTCCGGGCCGGGATACAGACCTATATGCTTTTTAAAAGCTGCAAACTGTATCAGATTATGTTTTTTCCAATAAGTCGGCATGCTCCATGATATCTTTTCCACTGCATCTGGTATTGCGGAACCTATTGTATTATTTACCTGCCTCAGAAAAGACTGCGCCTGCTCTGGCTGGCGTTCTATATATTCCTCAATTGTTTTCGGCGCTTCGCCGCAGTAATGATCCTGATTTGTATTCTTAAATGTACGACCGCATTTCGGACACTTCCACATTTTATTCACCTCACTTCCTGCTCATCTACGAAGGATTTTATCCATAGATTTTCCCTTGGCCAGTTCATCGATCAGCTTATCCAAATATCTGATTTCCTGCATCAGCGGCTCCTCGATTGTCTCTACACGAATCCCGCAGACCGCACCTTTGATTGTTTTCCTATTTGGATTCGGATATGGTGCATTTTGAAAAAATTCACCATAAGTGACAGAACTATTTTTGGCATCTTCTATTTCTTCCGTACTATATCCGGTCAGCCAACAGATAATTTCATTTACTTCTGCTATTGTCCGTCCCTTCTTTTCTGCTTTAGCAGCCAGCAGCAGATATACTTTTGCAAAACTCATTGCATACACTTTTTTATTGTCCATATTTTTATTCTCCTTCATTTCCAGCACAATCAGAGGCATTACTTTTTCCAAGCCAATATTTTTGCAGAGAAAATATGCTGAAAAATAAGGATTCATAATCCATCCCAACGTACGAATTCATAATCTATTTTTCGATCCGTCTTGTTAAAGACGTTTTCAACTCCTCTATCGCAAGTTCTGCATCCTTCATGGAAACAGTTTCACTGTCTCTGCGTTCCGCTCTCTTTGCCGATGCATTAATCACATGAAATAAATCTCTGAGGGAACCTCCTGTATACTGGATTAGCTTTTCTAAAACCAGTGTTTTTGTTATAAAATAAGTTTTTGGGACATTCTGTTCAATTCTGTACTCTTCCGCATCCTCTGTGCCCCAACAGCAAAAACGCAGCGTTTTCCTCTGAATGACGGCAACCGTCAAAAATATCTTCTATCGGAGAATTATATCTATCACTTGTACGATATTTCCTTGTACCTTTACAGTAAAATTGATCCATCTGATAGCTTTTCAAAGGCGCTGGCGAAAAAGCATTTATAATTTCAGGGATTTGATTTGCATATTGCATGAAAAGCTCCTCCTACATTCCTGTTTTCAATCATTAGATTATTATACCACTCCTATCCGCATTTATCAAACCTTCAGACAACATCCTTTCCCACATCTTTTACAAGCATTCCGTTCTTCTGCGGATTCACGCAGCTTCTCTTTGGAAAACCGGAATCGAACCGGCACTGTGTTGCCACAACAGGATTTTCGTTATTCTAGAGCGTGTTTGAAAAATCATTCCCGCGATCTGCATTCTCCACAAAGTGTGAAGCACATCTCACGGAAAGCATTTTTCAAACACGCTCTAGTGTCGTGGTAACAATTCAGATGATGTGTTGCATGTTTTTACATAAAAGAATAATAGATATTTCTGCAGACATATGATATACTCAAAGCAAAGCAAAACACTTTTTTTAGAATAAAGAACAGCTGTTAAAAAATGCATCATATCAGGAGGTGAGAACATATGCCAAGCTTGGATATAGCTAAAGATGCTATTGTAGAATTTTCCCGCATTCAGAATTGGATGCTGTCTGCAAAAAAAAATGGAGATGAAGAAACATATCATATGATGCTTGATCGCTACATTGAATTAAAAGCGCTTCTCGCAACTGCAGGTGTAAATATTACAGAACTTGATAAATTAAATCATTAACGAGAAAAGAGGGTACTGAGATGGCACCCTCTTTTTACCGAAAAAATTATATTCTATTTTTTTCGTTTATATCCAATAATAACAACATATGCTATGCACAGCATGATGCAGTCTAGCGCTGCAAATAATAAAGTCCACATCGGAAATGCTTCTTTCGATATATTTTGCGCATCGCTGTTTGCAATCGTATAAAGTATATTGTGCGTTGCTGTCCGCAGTGCCTGACGTCCTGCAGCTGTGTCTGTTGAAAGCTCGGACGGCGTCAGATTTCCAAGCGTGGTTAAGCTAAGGTCTGTTCCGCTTCGGATTGCCCGGTCTGCATCCTTGCTGTTGCTTGTTACGAAATCCGTAATAACCATACCGTCAAAGCGCCACTCATCCCTGAGGACTGTATTCATAAGCTCTTCCCGCGTCCTGCCCAGGTGCCGCCGATAAAGCTGTCTGATGCCATTGCAGCGGTTACCTTGCCTTCCTTGACACAAAGTTCAAACGGTTTAAAATAGATTTCACGCATTGCCTGCTCATTGCACCAAATGCTGATATCAAGCCGTTCCGTTTCCTGTTCGTCTAATGCAAAATGCTTCATATAGCAGTATATCCCTGCCTCATTCGCTCCTCTTACAAAAGCTGCGGATGTCTTTCCTGCAAGCACTCCATCCTCAGAGTAATATTCATAGTTTCTTCCGCCAAATGGTGAACGATGCGTATTCATTGCCGGCCCATAAAGTCCTGCTATCCCATATTCCGCGCTTTCATCCCCAAGCGCTTTGCCCATCATCTCTGCGAGCTCCTTGCTGAATGTGGATGCTACAACCACTTCTGACGGGAATACTACGCCCTTTACGTCGCCGGAGATCAGGCTGTTAATGCCCTGCGGACCGTCCTGATCCAGCGTTGCTGTTTTTCCAATGCTTTCTACTGCTGCTGTTGCATAGCCTCCATTCGCAATGAAGCTGACCATGTCCTGCACTTCTATCTGTTCCAAAAGCTCTTCCCATTTCGGATCATCATAATCCAGGCCTTTCATATCCTCAATGGTAAGGCCGTGATCCGCTACGACAATATCCTCTGCCGTCTCGTTCCGCTGTTCCTCGGTCAGTCCCTGATTTTCGATTTCCTGTATTACTTCTTCAGAAGCGTCTTTATCTTTCGTACGTTCCGCAGGCATCGTTCCTTCCCAATCCGCCCTTGACAAATACGTTACATCATTTCCGTTCGAAACATCGTCAAATTGATTCTCTGCCACGATCCCGTCGGTCGATCTTGCACCTGCGTTTGCGTCATTATAAATTATATCTGCTGCTACGGAAATCGTTCTGGAATCAATCAGATCATGTGCATTGCCCATAAGCTTAATTTCATAATCTCCATGCTCCAGCACATAACATCTGTGATTCTGATAATCGTAGGATGCCATATCTTCATAAGCGAATTGCATCGTAATCGTCTCTGATTCGCCGGGATTTAATAATTTCGTTTTCTCATAATCCAGCAGATTCACATATGCTTTTTCGATTCCGCCCAGGTAATAAGGCGGCGTATGATACAGCTGCACAACCTCTTTTCCTGCCGTATCCCCAACATTTGTAACAGTTATATCCACACTGACTGTCGTTCCGTCATCTTCAAAACGGTCAATTTTCTGCTCAAACTCCGTATATGACAAGCCGTACCCAAATGGAAATTGAACGTCCTGATCATATGCCGATTCGTCACATTGATTTGTTTCGTTATCTATCCATCTTGTTTCATAATACTTATATCCTACATAAATGCCTTCCGCATAGTCCGCAAACGCATAATGTTCCCCATTGAAAACACTTGGATTTTCGAATATTAAGCTGTATTTATTATCGGTATTCGTATATAAAAATTTTCCGAAATTATAGTAGGAAGGGTTGCTCGTTACATCATAGGCATAAGTATCCGCGAGTCTTCCCGAAGGATTGACCGTTCCGACAAGAATTTCACCCAAACTGCTGCATCCCTGGCATCCCGGACCGCCGATCCAAAGCGCGGCATCAATTGCTTCATCATCCAAAAATCCAAGCTCCATGGCATTGCTTGAATTGATGATGACAACGATATGTTCAAAATTTTCTTCGACCATTTTCACCATATCGCGCTCATTTTTATTTAGCTCCAGATAATGCTCTCCGGCCGCTCCGCCTGCATAGCCGTTCGTATCCATTGGCAAATCTCCGCCTTCCCCGCCGTTTCGGGTCAGGACGATCAGCGCCGTATCAGAATAATTCTTCGCGTTTTCAATCAATGATTCCGAATATGTATCCGCCGCAGGTTCATAAGAATTATAGTCGCCGCCAACCATGACCAATGCATTGGATTCCTGCTTGGAAGTATACGCTTCCTTATAAAACTCCTGCAGCTCTTTGTTTACTTCAATTCCTGCATTTTCAAGTCCTTCATAAAATCCGACATTGAACTGATCGCTTCCTGAACCTGATCCGGTACCGCCAAAATTGATATCAATCGAACTATAGCCAAATACATTCACCTGATGGTTGTTTAACGGCAGCACCTTGCCGTTATTTTTCAGCAAGACGAACCCTTCATCGGTAATTTTTTTTGCAGCCGCGGTACTTTCCGCACGCACGCTCTGAATATCGGCATCATTCAGATCAATCGTTGCAAAATACTGTGTAATTAAATTTGTAAATTTAAGTCCGACAAAGTTCGCGGCACAGGTTACGATTAATAATAATCCTACAAAAGCTCTGCCTGCTTTTTTTAATTTGCCTCCATCTGCCTTCACATTTTTTCTTTTTACAAAGCATAGTATCACAAATCCGACTGTTAATATGAGCATAACAGCAGCTATTGCCAAAAGAATTTTCTCTGCCATTGTTTTTCTCCTTTTACCTTTGCTATTATATCTTTACTGTTTTATCTCTGCGGTTTTATCTTTACCGTTTTATCTTAACTGTTTTATTTTTACTGTCATCCTCGTTTATGACCTTACGATTTGCTCTCCCCCTCCGGGAAGATGATCTTAAATACAAAAAAGAAGATCACCATAGAAACGCCGCCGGTAATAAAAGTTACCAGTACATTATAGATCGCCGGCGTTATATATACTGCCGCGATCGGCATCCATAAATTGTTGAATCCGTTGCAGATCAATGAAATGACAATCCACGCGATAAAATACCACATTGCCTGATACAGCGGGTTTCCCTTGCTTTTAAACGTAATATTTCTCTGCAGCGGGAAATTGATGCATTGAGCCAGAAAAGAACCGGTTTCATAGCTGATAAAATATCCCAGTCCGCCGCCGATCATAACCGCACCGGAAGCATCGTACAAAACATTATAGCCTAACAGGCTCCAAGTAAAATCAACGCCCAAAATAGACATCTGCTTCTGCGGCCACATAAACTCCGTGCCCGCCAGCTCAGGCCCCAGCATTCCCGGCATAAACGTAAACACCAAATATTGAAGAATCGTTACTCCCATGCTGAATACTATGAAAAAAACGATTTGATAAAGCCATTTTGCCAGCTTTTCATGGTCCGCTTCAAAATTTTCCCATTTGAGCTTCCACCACTTTATCACTTTATTCATTCCGATCTCCTTATTTCTGTTTTCTCCTTATTTCTGCTTTCTCCTTATTTCTGCTTTCTTTTTATTTTAGCTCTTTCCCTGTTTCTGCTTTCTCAGCATTTCCGCAAATCGTTTGTTTTCTCTGCGGTTTGTTAAGGCTCCTTTGACCACTTGTCTGAGTCCTCTGATAAAATGACCGTTGACCATTGTTACAAATCCCTCTGCCATCTCCATGCTTACCATCCCGCCGGTCATTTTTGCAATCGCGCGAAACGGCATATTATAAATAAACAGCATGTTTAAATCCGGTTTTCCTTTTCGTTCCTTCTTTTCTTTGATGTGCGTAAGTATCCGGTACAGCAGTCTGGCCAAATGGCTCCTTGCATAATACATCTGACAAATCGTATCATTTAAGCCGATTTGTCCGCTCCACACGCCAGATGGAATGGGATGCCCCAAAAGTTCTGCAAACTCCGCATCTGCTGCCTTTTGAATCTCACCGCTGTAATACAAGCGCAGCTTTTTTCGGTCGTATGGACATGTCTGCGTGGTGCCTTTCACTGTCATACGATCCTGCAGACGGATATCTTCGATGCTTGCACCGATCATGATCTGGTACTCTCCGCCTTCTGTCTCCCAGCTTCCGCGGCTGACGTCCCAATAACGAAATGTCTTATCATCAAATGGAATATGGACTTCCCTGCTTTCGCCCGCTTTTAAAAATACTTTCCGAAATCCTTTCAGCTCCTTTTTTGGGCGGAACACCTCTGCACCCGGCAGTCCTATATAAAGCTGCGCAATCTCCGCGCCGTCGTATCCGCCTGTATTTCTTACAGTAAATGCTGCGCCCTGATCGCTGAGCTTAAGATTGGAATATGCAAACTCCGTATACGAAAGTCCATATCCAAATGGATAAGCGACCTTCTTGTTTACAGTGTCATAATAACGGTAGCCTATAAAAATGCTCTCCCTGTACTCCGCGTTTCTCATCGAAGACGGAAAGTAATGGCAGGCCGGCGTATCCTCATATGAGATCGGATAAGTCTCCGCAAGCTTTCCTGACGGATTTGCCCTGCCTGCCAGAATATCAAGCATCGCCGCGGCACCCGCCTGTCCGTACAGATATCCATGCAAAACAGCCTTGCAGTATTTGCTCCAGGACATGTCAACAACCGCACCCGCGCTTAAAACCGCTATTATATTGGGGTTCACCTGATGCAGTTCTTTTAGCAATAAAATCTGATTCGAAGGTATCCCTATATGTTCCCGGTCTTTTCCTTCCGCTTCACTTATTTCATCCAGACCCATGCAGTAGATGACCGCCTCTGTCTTTGCCGCGAGCGCGAGCGCCTCCTGCTGCCGCTTATCGTCCGGTTCTCCGTTTCTTTGAAAACCCCTGCAGCATCCTGCTGCCTGCCAGTCGTATTCTTTTATATTTTTTTCAACTGACTCAACCAATGTCGCGTTTACCATCGAAGAACCCGCGCCCTGATACCTTGGCTCATACGCGAAATCACCGATAACGGCGACGCTGCGGCCCGCGTTTAACGGAAGTATGCCGTCTTCATTTTTTAACAGGACAGCGCTTTGTGCCGCCGCCTTTTTTGCGAGCTTATGATGTTCCTGTTTATTGAATGTTAAAGGCTGTTTCCTGTTTTCTGACTTCAATGTCTGTATTGCAGAAAGCAGCCGCTGCACACAGGCATCCAGCTCCTGTTCGGATAACCGCTTTTCTTTCACCGCTTTTATAACCTGTCTTGCAGAATCAAATCCAGCCGTCGGCATCTCCAAATCCGAACCCGCCTTGATCCCTGCGATGTGGTCGTTCGATCCGCCCCAGTCTGTAACAACAAATCCCTCAAATCCCCATTCGTCTCTTAATATCTCCTTCAGTAAATGCTGATTCTCGTTCGTATAAGTCCCGTTCACCTGATTATAACTGGACATGATAACTTTCGGATTTGCTTCTTTTACCGCGATTTCAAAGCCTGTCAGATAAATTTCCCGTAAGGTCCGTTCGTCCAGCACCGCGTTCATTGCCATGCGCCGCAGCTCCTGGTTATTGACCGCAAAATGCTTCGGACAGGCAGCTACGCCTTTACTTTGGATTCCTCTGATGTAAGAAGCCGCCATTTTCCCAGCCAGATAGGGATCCTCTGAAAAATACTCAAAATTTCTTCCGCACAGCGGGCTCCTTTTCATATTCAGTCCCGGCCCCAGCAATACCTCAACACCGACGCTTCCCGCTTCCTCTCCCAACGCTTTTCCGATCTCTTCTCCCAGGCTCTCGTCCCAACTATTGGCAATCGTGGCTGCCGTCGGAAAACAAGTAGCCGGAAGAGACGGATTCAGGCCCAGATGGTCTCCGCTGCCCTCCTGCCTGCGCACTCCATGCGGCCCGTCTGACAGCAGAATCGACGGTATGCCAAGCCGCGGAATATCCCACGTCTGCCACTCATTCTTGCCAGTAAGAAGAACCGCTTTCTCTTCTAATGTCATCTGGCTGATGATTTTTTCATACTTCATATCACTTCACTTCCGTTTCTTATTTTTTTCGCCCTTTCCTATTTTGTCAGCGCAAATGTGCCGGGCTTTTGTGATCTGTTTCTTTGTGCTTTTACAATAACATATTTCCCAATACCCGAAGTTCATTTGTCATAAACACACAAAAAAATGACGCAAAGTGTTTTGCGCCATTTTATTATCTAATCTTTTTTATACTCCATCTGTTCTTTTTGCGGAATCATTATGCGCAGCACAAACCAATTCTGGTTCATCTGTATCAGCAAATTTCCCTGGTATTTTTCAACACAATACCGGATACTTTTAATGCCGTATCCATGAAAACGGGGATTCTGTTTGGTCGTCTGCAAATTATCTAACGCTATGTTTTCCGGTTTGCTGATATAATTTTCAATCGTAATGCATACCATCTTTCTCTGTAAAGCAACCTTCAAATGTATCATCCTTTTTTCTGTATCCGGTTCGAGTACTTCCGCTTCGATCGCATTGTCCAATCCATTTCCGAATATCGTACAAATATCCGTGACATGCATAAATTCAAGAATCTTCCCGTTTACTACATAAGTAAACGCAATCCGGTGCTTCTTCGTATTCATAAGCTTGTCTTCTAAAACAGCATCCACCACTGTATTTCCGGTATTTACGGTAATCCGGTAGCTTTCGATTCCATGCTCGATGCTGTCAAGCCATTCTTCCTTTCTTTTCTGATCCTTTTCTTTCCGCAGCGCAATAATCTGATGCTTCAGATCATGATACATCATGCTGATCAGCTCATTATTTTTTTGCTGATACAGATATTTTTCATACTGGCTTCTGAGAACCTGGTTAATCGAATGCAGCTCCAGCATTTCACATTTTTCTCTGATCTGAAGCTGAAAGATAAAAATGACAATCAGCCCCAGCATGTCTATGAGGGCACGAATGCGGAAAACCTCATAAAATAATCTGCTCGAAAACGGCGTATCCGGAAACACATAGCTTAGATTGCTCAGTAAGAACATAAAGATAATCGTTGCAAGAAACAGATATACATCCCGAAGCGACACATAAAATACACTCGCCCGCTTCAGCAGCCTTTTCTCTGTCATCCATATCAAATAAAATAAGCCGCCATAAATAACCGTAAGCAGCCCCGTTACATAATACCATTGCCGATAGCCATAGATATAGACAACATAATAGTGTATCAGCCATTCTGCCGACGCCACTGTTTCTGCTATGAGAAATGCGCAGGATGTAAAGTACACGGTATCTTTTACTGTTTCCTGACACAAGACAGCCATCATAAGCCACATCATACAGGCAGAAGCCGCAATTACTGGAAACCACCATATTACTGCAAGATTCTCCGTACTTTTTAATAACAGGCACTGTGCCGCAAGAAACAGCAGCGACAGAAATCCTGTTTTTATTTTTCCATATCTGTTTTTTAATATTAAAATATACACGATACAGGCTCCCCACTGAGCCAATGCGGTAAAAATTCTCGGTATATCATAATAAGTCCATACATACATCTATTTCATAGCCTCATCAATATATTCCGTCAGTTTATCCATAAACAATTTTTTCCTGTTTCTTGCAATCGGCAGAACCGTTTCTCCCAGAAAGCAATTTCCATCCAGCACCGTATCGACATGCTTCATATTTACAATACAGCCTTTGTTGATTCTGAAAAAACCGTACGGTTCCAGTACCGACACAACATCTGCCAGCTTTGCCCGGCTGGAAATCGTCTCTGCCGCCGTATAATAATTTAAAATATGTCCATGGCTTTCCACATATAATAACTCGGCAATGTCCAGCTTATAAATGCCGCCTTTCACCGGGATAGATATAAAAATTTCAGATTTCTTTTTGATTTTATGGAGTGCTTTCTGAAGCTTTTGCGAAAATATAAAATAGGTGACTGGCTTTAGCAGATAGTCCATGGCATCCACTTCATATCCTTTTACCGCATACTGCGCCATATTCGTTATGAAAATAATGATCACCTGCGGGTCCTGCTTTCTGATCTGTTCCGCCGCGCTCATTCCGTCCACAAACTTCATCTGAATATCCATAAAAATCATATCAAACTGCCCCTGATAAGATTTCAGAAGATCATCACCGTCATGATACGCCGTAATGCGAAATTTACAGCCGGATTCCTCTTCAAACCGCATAAAATATTGCTTCAGTTCTTTGATATAAATGTCCTCATCTTCTACAATCGCAACCCTGAACATCTGGAACCTCTTTCTGTTTTTATATTATTATAACCAAAAAACGTTCTTGATCAAAGCATATTTTAGAGGGGAATCAGCTTTTCTGATCCCCCTCTGTTACTGTCTGAACTATTATTTTCGCACTTCTACTTTAATCGCTTCTTCATTTTTGCGATATTTGCGGATAGCTAACATTTCCAGCATGAGTAAAATGACAGCAGCAAAAATATCCGCTCCAAAAAGAATCTTTTTCCACAATACCATTTCGTACTTTGTATTCTCTTCGTTGTAGGCTCTGCTGTTTACTACTGTATACAGGATGTTGTGGCAGGCAGTGCGCATTCTTTGAACGGATGACGCGCTGTTTGTGTCCGTTACCTTGGCATCTTCCATATTCATAGGGTTTAGCATGCTGTCCACACCTGCTGCTACCGCCATATCCGCGTCATAATATCCATATCCGGCAAACATGTCCGTAGAGACAAAGCCTTCAAATCCCCACTCATTACGCAATACCGTTGTATTCAGCTCATGGCTTGCGCCTGACCATTTATCACCGATATAGCTGTGTGCCGCCATAACCGCACCGGCATGCCCATCTTTTACCGCGATTTCAAACGGCTTCAGATAGATTTCACGGGCTGTCTGTTCATTGATCCATGTACAAAGCTGATAAATACGATTTGTCTCCTGGTCATTAAACGCAAAATGCTTCACATAGCTGTAAACACCATATTCATTCGCTCCCTGAATTTCAGCCGCGGCCAGTTTTCCGGAGAGTACGCCGTCCTCAGAATAATATTCAAAATTACGGCCTCCAAAAGCTGTACGGTGAATATTCATTGCCGGCGCATACCAGCCGGATACATCCATTTCATCCGCCTGTTTTCCGATACTTTGTCCCATCTGCAGCGCCAGCTCTTTATTCCATGTATTCGCAAGCATTACTTCTGACGGATATGCGCTCCCTGCAGCTCCCGTATAATTATTGTAAATCGTCGCGGGACCGTCATTGTCTGTTGTCGCTTTTTTCTCAATCGAATCAACCGCCGCCGTCTGATATCCGCCTCCCGCGATCAATGCTGTCATATCCTCAACCGTCAGTTCATCTAACAGCGTATCCCACATTGCATCATCATAGGCTTTTCCACGCAAGTCCACCAATTTCACGCCATTCTTCGCTCCGGTTACTGGCATTTCATCATTTTCATCGTTTAATTCTGCTATTTCATAATTCGAAGCATTTTTATAATTTGCCTTTCTTTCCTCACTCATCAGATAATTTGACGGAGCTGCGGCAGCTTCCTCATAATTTTCAAATCCGTTTGCTCTGCTCAGATAAGGAACATCATCTCCTTCTGCAAATGCAAACTGTGCTGTCGCCGCTGTCTGATCTGATTTTCTTGGATTCGACGCATCATATACAATCGTATCATTCACCGTAAATGTCCTTTCATCTAAGACAGTATGTGCGTCGGAACGAATGCTGATCATATATTCGCCGGCTTCCAGTACATAGGCCCCCTTTCCATAAGTATCAAAGGATGCCATGTCTTCGTCGGCAATTTCGAACGCTATCGTTTCTGTTTGTCCTGGCTCAAGCAATGCCGTCTTTGCAAAATCAATCAGATTGACCGCAGACTTTTCTATTCCTCCGTTTGTATACGGCGGCTGATAATAGAGCTGCACGACATCTTTTCCGGCTGTATTCCCGGTATTTTTTACTTCTACAGTGACGTTATATCCGTTTTCATTCGTCTGAAAGTCCGTAATTTTTTGTTCAAAAGAAGTATAGGACAAGCCATATCCAAAAGGATACTGAACGATCTCGTCATAACTGTACTCCATATTCCCCTGCTTATATTCCTCATAAGCAGTTTCATAAAACTTATATCCGACATAAATTCCTTCTGTATAATTTACAAAATTTACGTCATTCATCACGCCGCGCTCATCCCAGCCAAACTCATCCATATTTTCATAGGAAAACTCGCCAAAGTTCTGAAACGCCGGCGTCTTTGTCTGATCGTATACATAAGTATCCACCAGCTTGCCGGACGGATTGATGGTCCCATTTAAAATGTTTCCCAGAGCGGAAAATCCGGATTCTCCTGCACCCGGACAGCAGAGCACCGCGTCAATCTGCTCATACTCTTCCACCCATCCTAATTCCATCGCATTGGCACTGTTATAAATTACAACTACCTTTTCAAAATTAGCACATACGAGATCTATCAGATTCTTTTCTGTTTGACTGATCTCAAGATAGTGCTGGCCATCTGCAAAATCATCGTATTGTTCGCTGTTGTTTGTATAAGTATACAAATCAGCGCCATCTTCACTCTTTTTTCCAAAATCCAATGGCAGATCCGTTCCTTCTCCCCCAATCCTGGCAATTACAATTACAGCCGTATCGGAAAACGCTTTTGCCTCCTCCATCATCTCTTCTGTATAATCGTCCGGCGTCGGTTCCGGCAGTGTCCAGTCTACATGCATCATGCCTGCTTCCGGCCTTGTCTGCGCATAATCCGTATACATGTTAAGCAGCGTTTCATTCAGCGTATATCCGCCCGCTTTTAACCCATCAAGCAGCGTTACGCAGTCTGACGTATCAACTGCCCCTGAGCCGGTACCGCCGTAACAGGGATTTGTAGCTGCCCATCCGAATACATTCAGATTTTTAACATCATCGGACAGCGGAAGCATGCCATCATTTTTTACGAGTACAATTCCTTCTTCCCCTATGCCTGTAATCAAATTTTCAGCTTCTTTTAAAGATTCCTCCGACGCTTCTTCTTTTACCTGCACGGCTACATCCAGCAAAGTGCTCACCGGCCCTAAGCACAGCTGATTGATCACCACTACAATTGCCAGCAATGTTACGATCAATGCCTGAGCGCGAAAAAACTTCCTTTTTCTTTTCTCATATTTTCGGCAAATAACACAAAATACGACAAACGCAGCTAATATTACAACAAGTGCCGCAATCTGCGGGATACAGTTTTTTATAACCGTAATCACATCACTTGTTTGTACTTCCAGTGCTGCTGCCTGTACCGGAAGGGCAAAAAACAGCACCATCAGGCTTGTGCATGCAAAACCTTTCAGAAAAATATTCTTTTTCTTCATAACTTATCCTCCATTTCGTTTTATTTCGTTAAAATAAGCATATCATATTCCAACGTGACTATCGCGAAATGGCATAAAATCTTCAATTTTTGACACAAACGGTAATTTTCTCTTACCACATGCAAAAAAAGACTCCATTCCTAACGAATGAAGTCTTTGATAGATGCCCGTGACCGGAATCGAACCGGTACTGTGTTTCCACAACAGGATTTTAAGTCCTGCGCGTCTGCCTGTTCCGCCACACGGGCTTACCTCTACACAATCTCAGAAATCTTCTGCGATCCTATAGAATGGGACCTATAGGGCTCGAACCTATGACCCTCTGCTTGTAAGGCAGATGCTCTCCCAGCTGAGCTAAGATCCCATATGCAATTTAAAAGTCATAACAACGACCCAAGCGGGACTTGAACCCGCGACCTCCGCCGTGACAGGGCGGCGCTC
>CAOKJJ010000141.1 GCA_948468465.1 uncultured Eubacterium sp.
GATGCGCATGCCAATCCTGCCATAATCTATCTCTTTCATAATGCCTCCATTTGCTATTATCACTGTCATATGCTGTAAAACATAACATTTTCCTATAAAATGTTATGCTTTACATATATAGTTATACAGCCTGAAACTCGCATAGAATAAGGGAAAACCAGCTGCCTTTGATTTTTTTGAATGACGGAAAAACAAAAAATGTGAAGCAGCCAGCCGCAGCAGGTCCGACGTCTTTTGTTATTGAATTACTGGAATTTTTTGGCTATTTTTGCCAGGTTTTGCAGTACTTCTTTTGTCAAAATCAGCGAATAGTGCCAATTTTTTCATTAGTATTGCAAAAAAAAAGAAATTGGTATAGAATATAATAAGATAACAATTTATAGGAAAATGTTGTCTTTAAGAAGTAAATATATTTGCAATAAATTCTATTAGGGTTTGTATTTTTCAGATTTTTAAGACACGCTCCAAAATGCATACAGAACTTTTCCGTTGTATGCAGACAAAGGAAGTATTCCGCCAATGCCTGCGGGATGAAGAAAAGGCCTTAGACAGCATCTATTTATTGAAAAGCTGTATGAAGGTTCATTGATTGTGTTGTATGAAATGTCTGTCAGTCTTATGATCCATTATTTTAATTTGTCATCTATACAGTTTAAATCTGAATCATAAAAAGCAGTATACTCAGCTAAATAGTAATTCTCATTATCATAAATTCTAATCCACACTGAAATGTAATCTAAGGGAGGATCATAGAAAAAGCTTTTGCTTATAGACACTCCCTCATTCTCAAAATGATATGTATTTATCACTTTACTTACATCTGCATATAACATTTCCTTAAATTCTTCCGGTTCCTGTGCGTAGAAGTTTTTCAAACATAAAATTAGATTTTCTTTTGTCTTTTCAAACAGATGATGTTGTTTGATATACTCCGAAAATATTTGTGAATCTATAAGAATTTTCATTGTCGTTATCCCTCTCCCTACTGTTCTAAAATGAATCATGAATTACAATATCGGCTTTATGTTTCGGAGCGGCTTTTTTATTTTTTTACTATCTTTTTGACATTTTATATTTTTTCGTGTATTTTATAATTAAAGACTGACAAAGGGAAGATTTAATGATTCCAATTACTATGAAGATTCAACCTAATCATAATTTAAGAAAGGAAGTGTTATCATGCCAGCATTCGCACAGGAAAGGCTCTGTACCATTGATGATATTTATGCTTTGCCGGATGGAAAACGGGCCGAACTGATTGACGGTCAGATATACTATATGGCGCCGCCCAGCACCAAACATCAGCGGATATTGTCATTTTTGCATCTGGAAATAGGAAATCATATCCGTTCAAAAGGAGGGACTTGTGAAGTCTTTCCGGCTCCTTTTGCCGTATTCCTTTATGCAGATGATTCCAAATATCTTGAACCGGATATATCTGTGATCTGTGATAAAAGCAAACTGGATGAACATGGCTGTAAAGGCGCCCCGGACTGGATCATTGAGATCGTATCTCCCAGCAGCAGGGCCATGGACTACTATACAAAGCTTTCTCTATACCGTGAAGCAGGCGTTCATGAGTACTGGATCGTGGATCCAATAAAACAAACCATCCTGGTCTATGACATGGCGCAAGCCGCGGCGCCTGCTATTTACTCTTTTTCCGATACAATCAAAGCAAATATTTATGATAATCTGGAAATTAATTTTTCAAGGATGCAATTGTGATTATAAGCAAATACCCTTTACTGCTTCACATTGGTTTTAAATTTTTATTGAGCCTGTCCACCATCCAGGCAATCCGCTTTTCACGTCCAGCATCCGTCTTTGCGTCCAAATACGCTCGTGTGTAAGTTTTCTTTACAGATAAAGACATTGCTCCAAAGTTTGTGCAGGCAGGTTCGTATCCTTCCAGCAGGGCAGAAAGCTGTGCAATCTGCTCTTCTGTAATCACCACGGCATCTTTGGCGTCCCACTGGCCGTTTTTCTTGGCTTCCTCTATTTGTTTTCTTCCAAAATCAGTCATCAGCCCACGTTCTTCGAGGCTTACAGTCAGCGCTTTATTTTTCTCTGACCATTTACTGTTGACTCTTCGCATAGAAAAATATTTTTTATAAGTTTTATCGTCAATCTTCTTCATCTGTCCGTCAATCCAACCAAAGCAGAGTGCTTCTTCCAGTGCCTCTTGCGCTTTTATTGTTTTCGGCCCTCCAGCTTTTCCAAATAGCAGCCAAACACCATCTTTTGACAGGCAATGATCCGAAAGCCATTTTCTGAAATCCCCTCTGTCTGCAAATGTTATGATATCACTCATGATTCACTTCTCCTTTAGCCCTTTTATAAAAAAATATTGCCCGGTTTCCATGCACAGTTCAAGGGTTATCTGAACTGTTACGTTATATTGTCTTATGGTCCTTCGTTGGCAAATGTTTTCCCACATAGCCTATAATGCCAACCCCTTTCTTCGCATCTGGCATAAAATATATTCTTCCTGGAAAATTTCCCGGAAAGCTGATATGCCATGAAAAAAAAGCTTTCCTTTTATCCGGAAGCTCAAAAACTCTCATCTTCCTCAGTCTGTCATTATTCTTTACACTTTCTGATTCTTCCCTACATCCAAATCCAACTTTAACAGATTTCATCATCCTTTTTATACCAGTAAGAAATGTCTTTCAGCGTTCCAAGAGTAACATATTTTCCATTCAAAAGCGCATGGTTCTCCCGCTCAGGTACAACCATCTCACTTGTCTGACGTAAAAGAAGCAACGCCTGGATAATTGTTGACTTCCCCATCCCGTTTATTCCTGTAAACAAATTTAACGACCGGCATTCCACAGAAAGCTCCTCAAAACACTTAAAATTTTTAACATAAATCGTTCTGATCATAACTCCTGCGCTCCCTCCACTAAAATACTGTCCACTAAATTTTGAATATCCTCTATCCTTCTATACACCATTTTACGATCAGGAGCTTTCAGTCGATAAAGATAATCACTATCCTCACATAACTCCATATACTTTTCCTGAACCTTATCCCGATGAGAAACCAGGCATTCTACTTGCTTTTTTGAGAGATTTTTTATAACATAGCACCATGATTCAAAAATCACCTTGTTGATGGGTCGGCGACGACCATCTCTGCATATTTTGCGAAATGTATTTTTTCCCATGATACGATATATACTATCCATAACATAGATGAATTCTGATCGAATCGACATCAACGAATTATGATTCACATTATTTAGGTATTTCATCCCTTCATTCAAAAATTCATCAATATTTCCTGAGTATTTATTTAACTCCAGATAACAGAACGAAATATATCTTAAGACAAATTCCCGGTCTAACATCCTCTCGCTTTTTACGCTTCCATCCGTAGCTGTCAAAAAACTATCCAGTCTGGCACATTCTTGCAAAAATACAGTGGCATTTCCCTGAAACAGTGCATTTCTGATTTCCTGCGGTTCCAGTTCCAATCCCCCGTATTGATTCTTTTAAATATGTTGAATTTAACATTTACAGGCGTTGCCGGATTAACCAGATAAACGTTAATTACCGTTTCATCTATCCGTCTTTGAAATGCTCTTGGAAGTTCATCATAACCGCACCTGTTTAACTCCGGAAAAAATTCCATTTCCTCCAACTCTAATGTTTTTTCCACCACAAATTCCCGTAAAGCTGATACCCGCTGCAAACCGTCAATGATCAGCCAATTTCCATCATCGGACGCATCGAAATAAAACGCTGGCAATGGAATTCTCAGGAAAATAGATTCAATCAGCTGACTTTTTTGCCTCTTATCCCACAGCCCTGCTTTTCGTTGAAAAGACGTATCAAATTCTATTTCATCGTTTTGAATCCTTTTTAACAGCAAATCCAAAGTCAGCGGCTTCATTGTAATGTCTATTTTTGAGGGATCAAATCTTCTCATTCAAAGTGAGTGACATGTAAATCAAATTTAAATTTATATAGTTATTTTGCCCCCTCGCAATTACTAAAAGTTTTTCCAAATCTTCCAGTTCGTTTTGTTTAAACATGCTTTTTTCAATAATTGTACTACCCATCTTCCTCTCCTGTATAATATTCCCTGCCAATATCTAATATATGCAAATTGATATTAAGCCTTTACTTGCATTTCAATCATTCCCTATGCACAATTTCTCAGCATTCATAGACATATTTATAATAGCATATAACACTGCTTTTGCAACCAAATAATTCTAAGTATATTGTATTCATTGGAACATAAACATGTATCATCCGACTGCGTTTAAATTTATCACAAGCAGAAAATACGTAGTCCAGATGCATTTAAATTTATCACCAAACAGAAGATGAATGAGATTGCTTCAGAAAAAAATGCTTATACGGCACCGTATCCACCATAGGATGGCTGATACCATGAAGATAACAGCCATCTTCCCCATAGCATGTCCCATGATCCGAGCAGCAAATAACAAACGCGTTCCCTCTTTGTGCTTTCCAGGCATCAAACAGCCGCCCCAGCTGGCCGTCCGCATACCGCAGCGCTGCTGCGTGGCTTTCCAGGCTGTCATGGTTGGCATGGTCCAGATAAAAATAATTCGGATAATGAATGGCATCCACATTCAGATACAGAAAAATGTTCCTGTCTTTCGGCATGGATGATAATTTTTTCAAAAGAAAGTCCACCTGATTTTTCGTACTTTCTTTTACTGTGCATCCAAACGAAGGATTCCAGAAGCTTTTCTGAAAATATCCGGGGAACACCTTTCCGATATCCGAACGCTTGTCAAAAAAAGATACCCCGCCCACGCACCACGTATCGTACCCATCGTTTGCAAGCCCTTCCATAATCGTGCTGCCGCAAAAGGCATACGCGCCTTCTGGCACCTTTCTGCGCAGTCCGATCGCGGTCGGGTAAAACAGCAGTTCCCGGTCTGACAGATTTTTGATATCGTATCTGCATGGCAGAAATCCTGTGAACATCGCATGATGCGAAGGATACGTAAAATTTCCGGGGGCCTGGCATTTTTCCCATTTGCCATAGCCGTTTAAGACCTGCGTTGTGCCGGCCGCTTCTTCTTTCACCGCCGCGTCATAGCGCAGCGCGTCCAGGCAGATAAATAAAATGTCCAACTCCCCTACTACCTTGCGCATATCAATTACAGTCATGTTACGTTTCCTCCGCTGTTATCTGCAGCTTAAATGCAGCTGGCATGTCACTCTGATTTCCAGCTGCATATGGCGCTTAATCAAGATGAAATACTTCGTGCAAATCTATTGCCACGGGACTGTTATCCGGATTTGTTTCCATAATGTCCGCCATAAAATCCCACCATTTCCTGTTGATTGCCGTATCTGCGCTTTCGTCCCACTTTGCGGCATCTTCCAGTTCAATATATCCATATAATATATCGGTTTCTTTATCTAAAAATATCGTATAATTTTTTCCTCCGTATTCATGAATCATTTCTTTCATCTCAGGCCAAAGTTCCTTATGCCGTCTTTCATACTCCTCTTCCATCCCTGGATACACTTTCATTTTAAATGCTTTCCTTACCATAAAATACTCCTCCTTTTCCTTATGCGGATTCCTGGCAGCTTTTTTTCCGTGTGCCGCCATAGTTCAATATTCTATACCCGTACTGCCTTAATGTCCAAAAGATCCGCCGCTTTTTCAAACAGGTCGGCGTTATGGCCCACACTCATAGCAAAATGATGGGTCGGCGCCTGCGCGAACCAATCGTCCATATAAGAATCCGGATCTTTGTCAAATCTCACCGGAGTCTGTGTATTTCCAATGGTCATAATGTGACCGTCTGTTGACTCTGCCTCTGTAATAATAAATTTTAAATTTCCGTCTATCGTCTGTGTGCATCCGAGATTCGTAATGGCCCCTGTGCGTACCTTAGCTTCTACAGATACGCCCGTTCCCTGTTTTCCATGATATAACCCCATTCCACGTAAAATCGGTTTTCCTTTTGCTATTTCCAGATGGAACGGTCCGTCATGTCCGAGCAGGATTGTCCCGTCTTCATAGTCTACCGTAACAATCTCGCAAAAGCTTCCGCCCTTTCCAAGTATATCACAGATTTTCATCGCAAGGCACGTTTTAAGATCTCCTTCTCCCGCACAAGGTATGCCCTCTGCCGTAAGCAGGGAATGTCCTACGATAAAGCCGCCCTGCACCAGTTCATAATGATTTCCCGGCGCGCCGTGGTAATAGTAGGTCAGTGCATCCAGATCAAATTCCCGTACCAGCTTTTCCTGTGCCACCGCTATTTTGGCTGACCAGTTGAGCTGCTCGTCCGTTGGCTTTTGTGCCAATGGATCCGCCGCGTTCGTCTCGCTGATCACAAAAAACTTTTCAATCTCTTTTCTTTTCGCCGCGACCTCATCATCTGTTACCTGCTCAAGATGCCTGTCCAGATCGCACATTTCCAAAACCTGCAGGTGTGCGCCAGTCTGCCTTTGGAACATTGTAAAATCACTGTACATATCAAGCATGCCGCTGTATGTATTGCCTAAAAAGCCAAAGCGGGCGCCTTTCAGATTTCGTTTTACCTTTGCCGCCAGTACCCATCCTTCTATTTTTTTCCATGCACGCACGGCTTCCGGCCGGTCACAGGTCACCTCGTTTGTCATGGAGATTTCCGGAGTTTCTGTCATCCCTAAAAGGCCGTTTACGAAACGGCAGCGAATGCCGGCACGGTGAAGCGCATTCGAGATCTCCGGTACCGGGCATGCCCCGCAGTGCGCAAGCCATTCGCCTGTCGTCGTTTTTTCATAATTGACTCTTTCTGTCGGCTGCAGATTTAACAGCACAACCGGAGCCTTGCAAATCTGATGAACCGGAAGCACCGACGCGCTTGTTACATAAGTCGCCGCATGTACAAACACAAGATCGACGTCTTTTTCGTTAAAATAAACCCCGGCCTTCTGCGCTTCCTGCTCACAGTCTACGATTCCATAAAAACTCACTTCCGCGTCCATTTCTTTTATTTTTTCCGCGATAAACCTCCCATACCCGGCCAATCGCTCCTTAAGGCCCGGAAATTGTCCCCAATAGTGCTTTAAGCCCACTGAATAGATGCCGATTTTTGGCTTTTTTGCTTCTTTTCTTGCCATCAACGCAATAACCTCCTCTTTCATTATACAAACTGTTTTCATATTTTACAAACTATTTCCATTCATAACAGCTAAAACAATAATAACTAAAATAATAATCGCTAAAATAATGATTGCTAAAATAATAATAGCCAAAATAATAATAGTTAAGATAATAATAGCTAAGATAAGCAAAAGGAACACAGGTCTTTTCCCACGTTCCTTTTTGCTAAAATAGTTAACCGTTCCGGATCTTAAAATACATTTCCTTTTTAAATCCTTGTTTCCTATGTATATATTTTAATATACGTCTTTCCACTCATCAATATTGCTTGGGTCAAATTTGAATGGAGGTCCGAGAATTACTTCCGTGCCGCCGTCACTTGCTGCTACAACTTCATAATCTCCCATATCGCCAGCGGTAAACTTATCGCCTTCTTTTCCTTCCATCGTTCCTTCGACTAACGCAATCGATGTATATGCGCCAAGGCGTCCGACATCAATAGGATTCCACAGATACATATACGGGCAGGAATGCGCATCATCATCGCCGATATATTCTGCCATCTCTGACGGAAGTCCGAGCCCTGTAAGTTTTACCGGAGATTTTTCATCCTGCAGAACCTTTGCCGCAGCGTTGATTCCAACCGTTGTCGGTGCGCAGATCACTTTCAAATCAGGATATTTTGACAATAACGCCTGTGTCTGGTCTGTCGATTTCTGCGGTTCATCATCTCCATATGCAACCTCTACTAATTCCAGCTCTGCATATTTGCTGTCTTTCATAATCTCTTTCATTGCGTCTATCCATGCGTTTTGGTTTGTAGCCTGAGACGTTGCGGAAAGGATTGCCCACTGTCCGCTTCCTCCTGAAAGGTCAAGCACCGCATCCATCAGAGCCTGTCCGATTTCTTTTGTACCGGCCTGGTTTACGAATGTCTGGCGGCTGTCCGGATTTACCTTTGCGTCCAGACAGGATACTTTGATTCCAGCTGCCATCGCTTCTTCCAAAGATGCCTGCAATGCGTTTTCGTCGTTTCCGGCAATACAGATTGCGTCAACGTTCTGAGAAACCAGAGACTGGATAACTGACACCTGGGCGTCTGCAGTAGCAGCCTCAGGATGCTTTACGATACAGGTGGCACCCTGCGCTTCGATCACCTCTTTAAATCCATCGGCTTCCTTTTCATTGTATGGATTACCTGCGGATTTTGTAATAATTGCGTATGTTTTTCCGCCGTCGCTGCTGCCGCCTTCGTCTGAGCCTTCCGACTGTTCCTCCTGCTTCTGGTCATCTGTCCCGCTGTCGCTGTTTGAGCCGCAGCCTGCTAACAGCGCAGCTGTCATTGCCGCACACAACAAGGTGCTTAAAAGTTTTCTCTTCATACTTATTTTCCTCCTGAAAACATTTTTTTATACGAAGCATCCATATCGAATGCCTTGTACCATCATTTACGCTGGTTTTTTCTTTAATTTTACTTTTGCTGAAACAACCGGCAGCAATACCGCGAGTATCAGCAGGATTCCTAAGATAATCAAAATCAGCTGCGGATTCATATTGATCTGTCCAAGCCCGATACGCAGGCAGATGATCGTAAAGCCGGATATAATGCCGCCAATCAGCCGTCCTTTTCCGCCTGAAGTGGAAATTCCTCCGAATACCGCCATTGCAATCGCATCCATTTCAAATCCGTTTCCTGTTGTCGTATTTGCGCCGTACAGCACAGAGGTAAGGAACAGCGCCGCAAGTCCTGACATGAATCCCATCACCGTGTAAATAATCAGACGGACTCTTTGTACAGGAATTCCTGCATAATACGCCGCAAGCCTGTTCGAACCGATCGCATACACACTTCTTCCAAACGTTGTCTTTGCCAGAATTACAGAAAATACAACTGCCATAAGGATCACGACAAAGAACACATAAGGAACGATTCCCACTTTCCCGGCAATCTGGCGAAACCCTCCTGTATCCGTTAACGATACAGACCCTCCGCTTCCCAGAGCAATCTCTGCAATCCCGCGAAATACAATCTGTGTTCCAAGCGTTACGATCATCGGCGGAAGCTCCTGAAAATTTGTAAGGATCAGTCCGTTTAGAAAACCGCATGCCACGCCTGTCAGCAGGCAGATCAGCACAACGGCGCCAAACGGCATCCCTTTGTTTGATGCCAGACAGCTTACCGTAGCCGCCAGACAGACAATAGCTCCAACAGATATATCAATCTCACCCAGCACCAGAATATAAGCCATCGGAAACAGTAAAAACATCTCCGTCAGATATTTGGGCATCTCCCTTAACACATTCGCAAACTGATAGCTTGGAGAAATGCCAGCGCAAAAAATATTAATTCCTATGAACAGCACAACTAACATGCCTTCCCAGCAAAACAATGTCTTTTTGAAAGATTTATCGGGAACATTGGAAATCGTTCTTCCTGATTTTCCTGCCATCGTTACATCTCCCTTCTTTTCAGATTATTTTTATCCATCATACGCTGTGTAATGATATTCAGCACAATGACTACCAGAATAATCACGCCTTTTACCGTGTTCTGCGCAATGGACTCAATCCCTACCAGAGGCAGAGCCTTTGCAATGATTGCCAGAATTAACGATCCCAAAAGCGCTCCCGCCACACTGCCGCGTCCTCCGGTCATACTGACTCCTCCGATCACGCAGGCCGCTATGACATCCATCTCTCTTCCGTACATCATATTCGGCTGCGCGGATGAATAAACCGATACCGCAAGCGCTCCGCCAAGGCCCGCGAGCATTCCCATCACCGTATAAACCAAAAGCTCGACATTGGATGTATGAATGCCTGAAATCTCGGCGGCCTCACGATTGCTGCCTACCGCATACACCATACGTCCGATCTTTGTCCATTTCATAACAATAAAGAACGCAATATAACATATCACCATAACAAGGATGACGTTGTTGATTCCCAAAACACTTCCCAGCGCAAAATCCTTAAAGGTTCCCAGATTTTCCGCGCTCGCCCACTGGCTGTTCGCTATGATATAGGCAAGTCCCCTGTAGATGTACATAAAGCCCATCGTCGCTATGATCGCCAGGACCTTTCCTTTTGATATGATCATTCCGATCAAAAATCCACAGGCCGCTCCGATTCCAATCGCGATTAAAAACAAAAGAAATGTATTTTGAACAATGCCGTATTTTACAAGCATACCCACCGACATACCCGCCAGCGCCAATGTCGAAGTAATGGAAATATCTATTCCGCCTATTAACAGTACTCCCAGCATGCCCAATGTCATGATCATAATTACCGCGTTGTTCTTAAGCATGTCTGAGATAGATTTTAATGTCATAAACGAAGGACTCCGAAAGGAGATCACCACGCAAAGGACAATCAGGACAATCAGCAGGCTTGCCTCACGGGAAGCGGTAATTTTCTTTAAGATTGACTTATGCTCTTTCATTTTCTCTGTTCTCCCTTACTTTGATTTTTCCATAGCCAGTTCCAGAATGCCTTCCTGTGTTGCCTCACCGCCGTCTAATTCACCCGTCAGCCTTCCATTGCACATGACAAGAATCCTGTCGCTCATTCCTAAAATTTCCGGCATTTCAGAAGATATGAGAATGATTGCATATCCCTGACTTGCAAGTTCCCCCATAATCTGGTAAATCTCGGCCTTCGCCCCGACATCCACGCCTTTGGTAGGCTCATCCATAATGACCACTTTCATTTCCTGCCCCAGCGCTTTAGCGACAACCACCTTCTGCTGATTCCCTCCGGAAAGCGATGACGCCGGGTCAAAAATCGTAACCGCTTTTGTATCTACTTCTTCCAGAAGCTGTTTGGAAATTTCACGCTCCTTCTTTTCATCATTAAACCCGTGTTTCGCATATTTGCCCATCGTCGGCAGCGTAACATTCCTTCCAAGCCCCCAGGTCATTACAAGCCCTTCTTTCTGGCGGTCTTCCGGCAAAAGGATAATCCCCTGCTTCATCGCGTCGATCGGCTTGTTGATCTGCACAGGCTTTCCTTCCAGATAAATCTTTCCCGCATCCGGCTTTGTGATTCCGCAGATGCTCTCCACAACCTCGGTACGTCCCGCGCCGACCAGCCCGGTAAATCCCACGATCTCACCGGCATGTACGTTAAAAGATACGTTTTTGAAATACCCCGTTCTCGAAAATCCTTCTATCCGCAGCATCTCCGCCCCGATCTGAACCTCCGGCTTTGGAAACAAATCCTTAATCTCACGCCCTACCATGGCTTTTATCAGATCCGCATTCGTAATTCCATTCACATCATAAGTTCCAATATACTGGGAGTCACGAAATACGGTAACTCTCGTCGCAAGCCGGTACATATCCTCAAAACGATGGGAAATAAATATGATGGAAACGCCATCCTCCTTAAGCCTGTCTACAATTCTGTATAATTCTTCTGATTCATTTTTCGTAAGCGCGGCTGTCGGTTCATCCAGAATAATGATTTTGGCATTCATTGACAGCGCCTTTGCAATCTCCACCATCTGCTGCTGCGCCACACTTAATGTCCCCATCTCATCTGTCGCCTTAAAATCCGCGTTCAGCTGGCTCAAAAGAGCCTCTGCTTCCTCATTCATCTTTTTCCATTGGATCATTCCGTTTTTGATGATCTCATGGCCCATGAATATATTCTCAGCCACACTCAAATCCGGGTAAGAGGTAGGATGCTGATATACTGCCGCAATACCTGCCGCCTGCGCATCCTTTGGTCCTTTAAAATCTACTTTTTGCCCCTCCAGAAACATCTCGCCTTCTTCTGCTTTATGAACACCGGTAATAACTTTTATAAAGGTTGACTTTCCTGCTCCATTTTCACCCATCAATGCATGGACTTCGCCCTTTTTCAGCTGAAACTTCACATTGTTCAGCGCTTTTACGCCGGGAAAAATCTTAGTAATCCCTTTTAATTCCAAAACATAGTCAGACACCTGTATTTCCCTCCTTTTCTTTCTGTCTATATTCTATCAACCCTGTTTTGACAAAAAAACAGCAAATTCTTTTGATCATGGGTAAAATTTTTTGTTGCATTTTGAAAAAATAATGAGTAAAATAAAAGATAATATTTTCGCTGATACAGGAGGTGCGGCATGAAATTACTAATCGCTGACGATGAACCGTTGACAAGAGAGGGCCTGATTTCTTCGATTGACTGGGAAAGCCTTGGCATCCGCCAGACCTTCCAGGCAGACGATGGCATTCACGCGCTCCATATCGCCATGCTTCAAAAACCGGATATTATCCTTTCAGATATCCGCATGCCAAGGCTTAATGGAATTGAATTTGTCGAAAAACTGGCCTCGCATTTACCCGACGCCAGTATTATTTTTATGAGCGGCTACTCAGACAAGGAATATTTAAAATCCGCCATCCGATTAAGCGCCGTAGATTACGTCGAGAAGCCTTTGGACCCTGAAACAGTAAAGGCTACCGTAGCCAAAGCAGTAAAACGCCGCCAGCAGCTCCTTCATTCCAGACAAAATGAAGACCTGCTGTCTGTCGAAACCGCTTCCAGGCTTGCCCTGCTTTTGACCAAACCCTATAAGGACAATCCCGAAAAAATAAGCGCCTTAGCCGGTCAATTGTCCCTGCGCCTTACACCCGGATGCAGTTTTGTCACTTATATCGTAAAACTGAAGACAAATGTACCAATCTCTGTATTAGCCAGAGAACTTCAGAAAAGTTTGAACTGTTTTCTAAAAAACTACCATCTTCAGTCGTTTTACGTCATAACCCATGACGTGTACCATGTTTTCCATATTATGGGAAACCAGACGCTGTCCTCCATTGTAATTTCTTCCATTGACCAGTTTTTTAAAAAACAATTTTCTCCGCTGGGCCTTTTTTTCATCAGCCGCGGAAAAACCGTCAGCGGGGTTGAAAAAGTTCATTCTTCCTATACCTCCGCCGTCGTAACACTGCAAAGCAGTTTTTTCTTTCCTGTCGGCACGCTGCTTACCTGCGAAGATACTGACACGGCATCTTCGGTTCTCGACGACCTGGCAGACATAGAAGAAGAAAACCGCCTGTTTGCCGATTTGTTAGAAGCGAAAGAACACGAGAAATGCCTGCAGTTTCTGGAACATTTATCAAACAAATACAATAAAAACTGCTGCCTGTTCCCAAACCAGGTCAAAGACTTCTATTATAAACTGTTTCAAATTTTAAATGACAGCTTCCTAAGACTAAAGCTTTCCTCCAAAACGCAGGATTCAGATTCCGGGGAAAGCATCATTGAATTTATAGAGAATTGCTTTACTTACGAAGAACTCCACCAGTCGCTGGTTGGCCGTACGGAAATATTTTTTCAGCAGATGCTCTCTTATGTCCCTGAGGACAACATGATTTTTATGATCAAAGATTACATAGCCAGACATTATGGAAACGACCTTTTATCCATCAAAGATATCAGCGACCACGTTCATCTGTCCGTGTCCTATGTCTGTACCTATTTTAAAAATCAAACCGGACAGACTCTAAACCAGTACCTGACAGAATACCGCATGGAAAAAGCAATGCAGCTTTTAAAAGATTCCCGGTACCAGATCGCGGATGTCTCCTATAAGGTCGGGTACAATAATGGGAATTATTTTAGTAAAAGCTTTAAAAAATATACGGGGATGACACCGTCAAAATACCGGGAGAAAACACTGGGATGATGCTAACCTTTAATATTGGATTGTGGTGGCTATGCGGACGCCGGGTGAGGGGGAAATGGCCTGGATTGCGGCTCCTACTCCAGAATGTTTAGAAGCCCTTAGCATTCTGCTCAGTAAATCAGGGGCGCAGCCCAGCGTCGCTTTTAGCCACTGGCGTTTAGCCAGGGG
>CAOKJJ010000142.1 GCA_948468465.1 uncultured Eubacterium sp.
GCCCCTTGGGTACTACGCGACGCGACCGGACGGGGCCACTACGTCCATGCAGAATACTTAGGAATTCTTAACATTCTGGAATAGGAGCCGAAATCCAGGCCCCGCCCCTCATCCAGCGTCCGGATAGCCACCCCCCCCCCAAAAAAAAAACGCAACACATTGTCCAGGTTATGAAATGAAAAAGGAGAAAAAATATGGAGCATGGATATGTAAAAGTGGCAGCAGTCTCTCCCAAAATCAAAGTAGCAGATCCAAAATATAACAGTGAGATCATCGTGCATCACAGCATCGAAGCAGCGGCGCAGGGAGCTTCTGTAATTGTGTTTCCGGAGCTTAGCGTGACCGGATACAGCTGCGGAGATTTGTTTTTGCAGGAACTGCTTATTCAGGAAGCGAAACAGCAGCTGTTTTTCATCGCTAAGCAGACGGCAGCGGCGGATGCGGTCATTTTTGTGGGTCTGCCGCTTGCGTACAACAGCAAACTGTATAATACGGCGGCGGCGCTGTATCGTGGAAATGTGCTGGGAATCGTGCCGAAAACATTTTTGCCGAATTACGCAGAGTTTTACGAAGCAAGGCATTTTACAAGAGGGATGCAAAAGACGGTGCCTGTGACTTTGCGGGAAGGAGTTACGGTACCGATGGGCACGGATCAGCTGTTTGTGTGCGATACGCTGCCGCAGCTTCGGATCGCGGCGGAGCTGTGTGAGGATGTCTGGTCGCCGAATCCGCCAAGTATCGGACATGCGCTGGCGGGTGCAAACCTGATTGTGAATCTGTCAGCCTCAGATGAGGTGACAGGAAAGGATATTTACCGCAGGGAGCTGGTGGCGGGACAGTCTGCAAGGCTTGTGTGCGGCTATATCTATGCGAACGCGTCAGATGGAGAATCTACACAGGACGTTGTATATGCGGGACACAGCCTGATTGCTGAAAATGGGATTGTATTAAAGGAGGCGCAGCGGTTTACGAATGCGGCCATATATTCGGAAATAGACGTATGCAAACTGGAAGGCGAACGGCGCAGAATGTCCACGTTTGAACCAGCAGATGCAAGAGAGTATACGACGGCGCATTTTTCTCTGGAACGGTCGCATACGACGTTGACCCGTTTTGTAGATCCGGCGCCGTTTGTGCCGGGAGATAAGATGGACAGGGATAAGCGGTGTGAAGAGATTCTCGCGATTCAGGCGATGGGATTAAAAAAACGGCTGGAGCATACGGGGTGCACATGTGCGGTCGTCGGCATTTCCGGAGGTCTGGATTCAACGCTGGCGCTGCTTGTCACAGTGCGTGCATTTGACCTTTTGCACATTCCAAGAAAACAGATTTTGGCAGTGACGATGCCGGGATTTGGTACGACAGACCGTACGTATGAAAATGCGGTGCATTTGATTCAAAAGCTTGGCGCAGATTTGCGGGAAATCAGCATCTGTGATGCGGTGCATGTGCATTTTCAGGATATCCGCCAGGACCCACATATGCATGATGTTACGTACGAAAACAGCCAGGCCAGAGAGCGGACGCAGATTCTGATGGACATTGCAAATATGTATAACGGCATGGTGATCGGAACAGGCGATATGTCGGAGCTGGCGCTTGGATGGGCGACCTATAACGGCGACCACATGTCCATGTATGGCGTGAATGCGTCTGTTCCGAAAACGCTTGTCAGACATTTGGTCCGGTATTTTTCAGATACGTGCAGGGATCCGGAGCTTTCGAAAGTGCTGCTGGACGTGCTGGATACGCCGGTCAGCCCGGAACTTTTACCGCCGACGGAAGGCAGGATTTCACAAAAGACAGAGGACATTGTAGGGCCTTATGAACTGCATGATTTCTTTTTATACTATATTCTCCGGTTCGGTTTTGAGCCAAAAAAGGTGTATCGTCTGGCACAGACTGCTTTTGCGGGAGATTATGAGAGGGAGACGATATTAAAATGGTTAAAAACATTTTACCGCAGATTTTTTTCACAGCAGTTTAAGCGCTCCTGCCTGCCGGACGGCCCGAAAGTAGGAACCGTTGCGGTATCGCCGCGTGGTGATCTGCGCATGCCGAGCGATGCCTGCATGCGTATCTGGATGGATGAGGTGGAAAAGCTGGAAACGATGTATTAATATTATCAAAAAAACTTTTTCATCAAATTAGATTGACAGAATATGTATATTTCCACTATAATAGACATATTAATAAATCGGTGATGTCACTGATTGGGCTGGTCGAAAGACCCTGGTCCACCGAACGGCGGGGAATTTCCCCGCCATTTTTCTTATTAGGAAAAAACTGCATGGGAAAAGGATGTATCTTTATGACAGAAAAAACATTAAGTGTTTTTATAGACGAGTCAGGTGATTTTGGACCATATGACTTTCATGCACCATATTATCTGGTAGCAATGATTCTTCATAACCAGGACAATGATATTACAAGGAATATAAATGAACTTGATAATCATCTGAGTAATCTTGGATATGGAAAACATGCGATCCATACCGGACCATTGATTCGCCGGGAATCTGTTTATTCCAATGACATTATGGAGGACAGGAAACGGCTGTTTAACGCGTTGTTCCATTTTGCAAGGAAACTGAATTTTAAATATGTCTGTACAAAGATTAGGAAGATTGAATGCCCGGATATGATTACCATGACTTCTAAATTATCCAGGTCCATTGCGGATGAAATCAGGAAAAACCAGAAATTTTGGGAACAGTTTGAACATATTATAATATATTATGATAATGGACAGATTGAGCTTACAAAAATATTAGTATCAGTTTTTAACGCCCTTTATGCACATGTGGAATTTAGGAAAGTGAGACCGGTAGATTATAAGCTTTTTCAGGTTGCTGATCTGGTTTGTACAATAGAACTTCTTACAGAAAAAGCAGATGCTAATCTGTTTACAAGGTCAGAACGGGAATTTTTTTGTTCTCCGCGTGATTTTAAAAAGAATTATTCTAAACAGCTTTTGAAAAAGCATTTATAGAGGCATATGGATAAAGAACAGTCCGGATAGCCAACAAAAAACGCAACACATTATCAAAAAGTGTTGCGTTTCTGGTTCATCCAGGTCAGGGGAATACCGTTACAGACGCAGATCATGCAGTACCGGGCTTTTTTCAGGTTTACCGATACGCAGCAAAGCAAGTATTTTTTTATACGCCTGACCATATACAAGATAGTACATCACAGCAGCCATTCCAAAAGCAGTCAGAACATCAAATACGGAGTGCTGCTTTAAAAACATCGTAGATAAAATAATCGAAACACATAAGACAAAAGAAGCGGCGCGGACAGCCTTTTTGTCTTTCAGGCATTCGCTGTGCGTAAGTGCGATATGAATGCCCAGGGAATTGTATACATGTATGCTTGGAAACAGGTTGGTAGGAGTATCGGTCTGATACAGCCATCGTACCAGTTCGGTGCAGAAGTTTTCACGTTCAAAGGTCTGCGGGCGCAGGTAGTGCCCATTTGGGTAAACTGCGGATACAATTAAAAATACGGTCATTCCTGTGAAAAGGAAAGCGCATAATTTATAATAATCTTCTTTTTGGCGGAAGAAAAAATACATAACTCCAAACGCAATGTAAACAAACCATAGCAGGTAAGGAATAATAAAAAATTCGCAGAATGGAATTTTCAGATCCACCGGCATGGTTATAATATGGAATTTTTTTGTTACAGTTTCTTCTAAATAGGCAAAGCATGCCAGATAGAGGATGCAGTATAAAAGTATCCATGCATGGCGGTATTGATAAATAAGAGATTTTAATGTTGGTTTTTGTTTTTTTGTTTCTAATTCTAAAAGCTGCATAGTTCAAACCTTCTTTAAATAATTACTGGAGCTTACAGATACATTTGTGAATGCCTTTATTAAAGCGGATTATAGCACAAGCATTTTCCGCATACAAGTGGATAATTTTAAATTAAGGAAGTTTTAATAAAGTTTATGGAAAAAATAAAAAAACATGCATGGAAACGATTCTGTTTTGTGCACTTTGAAGATTACTGCCTTTTTGTTGCATATTTTCGGAATATTGTTGTAAAAATGAAAAAGGAAATTGCAATATTTGAGCATGTTGCTTATAATAATAGCAGTAAAAGAAAGGCATCTGAACTGTAAGAATAAAAGGAAAGAGAGGAGAAACAAAATGCAGGCACAGGTAGTTGAAAAGTTTAAGGAGATTTTTGGAGCAGATGGAGATATCCGGGTTTATTTCGCGCCGGGCCGTGTGAACCTGATCGGAGAACATACGGATTATAACGGCGGACATGTGTTTCCATGCGCGTTAACGATCGGTACATATGGTGTGGCCAGAAAAAGGGACGATCAAAAGCTTCGGTTTTATTCCATGAATTTTGATCATTTAGGCGTGATTACATCTTCTGTGGAAGATTTGAAGGTGGATAAGAAGGCGGACTGGACCAATTACCCGAAGGGGGTGATGTGGGCGTTTGGAGAACGGGGCATGAAAGTGACGCAGGGCATGGATCTGCTGCTGTTTGGCAATATTCCAAATGGCTCCGGACTGTCATCTTCTGCATCGGTGGAAGTGCTGACCGGATACATATTAAAAGACATGTTTGGCTTTGATGTGACAAATCAGGATTTGGCGCTGATCGGGCAGTATTCTGAAAATAATTTTAACGGCGTAAACTGCGGCATTATGGATCAGTTTGCCATTGCAATGGGAAAAGCGGATCATGCGATCTTTTTGGATACGGCAACGCTGAACTATGAATACGCGCCGATCAAACTGAAAGGGGCGAAAATCGTAATTTCCTGTACAAATAAAAAGCGCGGCCTTGGAGATTCCAAATATAACGAACGCCGCAGCGAGTGTGAGACAGCGCTGGCGGAAATTCAGGAAGTCGTCGGCATCAATTCTCTTGGGGATCTGGACGAAGCGCAGTTTGAACAGTATCGAAGCGCGATTAAAGACGAGGTTCGTGTAAAACGTGCAAAGCATGCCGTTTATGAAAACCAGAGGACGTTAAAAGCCGTCGAAGCGTTAAAAAATAACGATGTTAAATTGTTCGGCGAGTTAATGAACGCTTCGCATGTATCGCTGCGGGATGACTACGAGGTAACGGGCGTGGAACTGGATACAATGGTAGAAGAAGCCTGGAAAGTAGACGGCGTCATTGGTTCCCGTATGACAGGCGCCGGATTTGGCGGATGTACGGTCAGTATCGTGAAAGATGAAGCAGTCGATGCTTTTATTGAAAAAGTAGGAAAAGCATATCAGGAAAAGATCGGCTATGCAGGTGATTTTTATGTGGTAGAGATTGGTGATGGGCCTGCCAGACTGGCATAACAGACGTTTCGAACAGGAAGAAAGGTGGAAAACATGATTCAGGAAAATATGATTCAGGAAAACATATTGAAACTGACGGATTACGGATTGGCGACAGGCCTGATTCAGCCGGAAGATAAGCAGTATACGATCAACCGTCTGCTGGAGCTGTTTGCATTGGATGAACTGGAAGACGCTGCAGTACAGGCGCATGAAAAGCAGCCGGCTCTCACACAGAAGACGGCAGAAGAACAATTGGAAGGCATCCTGCATGACATGATGGACTATGCGCATGAACAGGGGCTTTTGGAAGAAGACAGCATTGTATATCGTGACTTATATGACACGAAGATTATGAGTATGCTGGTGCCAAGGCCAAGCGAGGTCATCAGGCGGTTCCGTGAACTGTACAAAGAAGATGCGCAAAAAGCAACCGATTATTTCTATAAATTAAGCTGTGATACCGATTACATCCGCAGATACCGGATAAAAAAAGACTTGAAATGGACGACGGATACCGAGTACGGCGAGCTGGATATTACGATCAATTTATCCAAGCCGGAAAAAGATCCAAAAGCGATCGCCGCGGCAAAGCTGGCGAAACAAAGCGGCTATCCGAAATGCCTGCTCTGTAAGGAAAACGAGGGCTATGCAGGCCGCGTGAATCATCCGGCCAGACAGAACCACCGCATTATTCCGATTACAATTAACAAGAGTGACTGGTATTTTCAATATTCTCCTTATGTATACTATAATGAGCACTGCATTGTGTTCAATTCGCTGCATACCCCGATGAAGATCGAACGTGCGGCATTTGGAAAGCTGCTGGATTTTGTAGAACAGTTTCCGCATTACTTTGTAGGCTCCAATGCCGATCTGCCGATTGTGGGAGGCTCTATTTTAAGCCATGACCATTTCCAGGGCGGCCATTATGAATTTGCCATGGCGAAGGCACCGGTAGAACAGGAGATTCATTTGAAAGGCTTTGAGGATGTAGCAGCCGGCATTGTAAAATGGCCGATGTCCGTTATCCGCATCCGTTCCGATAAAAAAGAACGGCTGATAGAACTGGCGGATAAAATTTTGCTGAAATGGCGCGGCTATACGGATGAGGCAGCGTTTATTTACGCCGAGACAGACGGTGAGCCGCACAATACGATTACACCGATTGCCAGAAAGCGGGATGGAAAATACGAGCTGGATCTTGTGCTGCGCAATAACATTACGACAGACGAGCACCCGCTTGGCGTATATCATCCGCATGCCAACCTGCACCATATTAAAAAGGAAAACATCGGCCTGATTGAGGTTATGGGGCTTGCCGTGCTGCCGGCCAGACTCAAAGACGAGATGGCACAGTTAAAAGCGGCGGTTTTAGCTGGAACGGATCTGCGCGCAGACGAAACACTCGAAAAACACGCAGACTGGGCAGAACAATTTTTGGCAAAATATGATTCTATAGACGCATCCAATATTGACAGCATCGTCGATAAGGAAATCGGCCTTGTATTTAAGCAGGTGCTGGAAGATGCCGGTGTGTATAAGTGCACAAAAGAAGGCCGGGAGGCGTTCCTGAAATTTATAGAAGCGGTAAATCAGTAATACGTCTGTAAGATGTGGGCAGTCACCTGATTCATAAATAAGAAAAATCCTCTGCGTGAAAGTGTTCATGCGGAGGATTTTTGCAATCTGTATTATTAGTTTTTATGCCTATATATTACAAATCCGAGCAGCGCAGTCAAAAATTCTGTGATCGGATAAGTAAGCCAGACTCCCGTCATGTTCCATAAAGCAGACAATAAAAATGCCATAGGAATAATCAGAATCAATCCCCTTAATATCGAAAGTATATGGGCAGGCAGCGCTTCTTCTACAGAAGTAAAAAAGGTTGCTAAAATAATATTATATCCGACAAACGGAATAGATATAAAATATAACTTTAACCCCGTTACGGAAATTTGCTGCAGCGTCAAATTATTTTCACTATTGAAAACAGCGGTAATTGGCTCTGCAAACACAAAAATGAGCAAATAAACAGTAACAGATATGGAGAGCATCGTTACCAGGGCATATTTAAGCACCACTTTTGCCTGTCTGCGATTCCCGACGCCATAAAAGGTACTGACCAATGGCTGGATACCTTGCGCAATCCCCGTATATACCGCGATGATCACAAGTGAGATATTTGCAACTACTCCATATGCGGCAACTCCTGTATTTCCCGCTAATTGTAATATAATTGCGTTAAAAGTAATCATTACAATTCCAGAAGATAACTGGGCAATGAAAGACGGAAAGCCTAATGACAGATCCTGTACGATGATATATTTCCTGATTTTTGTTTTTACAAAATGAAACGTATTCTTTTTTTGGAGCCAGTGCGGAAGCATGATCACAATGCTGATAACCGGAGATAATCCTGTGGCAAAAATAGCGCCAAAGATTCCCATTCCCATTGGAAAGATGAAAATATAATCCAACAGGATATTGGCAAAGCTTCCAATCAGCTGAGCTGCCGTGGGGAGCTGCGGACTGCCGTCGTTTCGGACAAAACAAAGCAGGATATCGTTCAGTATAAACGCGGGCGCAAACAGTAACAGCCAATATAAATAAGTAGCTGTCATTTCTAATACGTCTGTGTCAGCCCCTAAGAGTATTGCCATTTGACGAGAGAAAAGCAAACCAGCCAGGACAAACACTCCTGCAAAAATCAAGGCAAGGTATATGGTGTTTGTATAAATCCGGTTAACTTCCTCCGGCCTTTCCTGGCTTTTGCAAACCGAAAATTTTGTTGCACCGCCCATACCAAGCATAAGTCCTGTGCCGTGAATAAAATTATATACAGGGATAGCAAGATTCAATGCGGTAAGACCGTTTGTTCCCAGGCCTTTTGATACAAAAAATGTGTCGGCTAAAATATAGCAGGATACTCCCAATGTCCCTAAAACACTTAAAATTGTATAGTGGGCAAAATCCCGCGTACAAGATTGTTGTTCCATATGTCGATTCACTCCTGAAATAAAAAATAGCGTCAGAACTTTCTATCTTCAAAGGCCTAACGATAGAAAGCCTGACGCTTAACTCCTTACCCGGCGGCAAGAAGTGTCAATCCATGTCTTTTCGTATTATACAATACAAAAAGGGAAAAATCAATAACAAATAAACAATTCTGAAAATTCATTCCAGAGCCGTTTTTGCACTGTGACAAAAATGTAAGAATGATAAAGAATGTTTTAAATTTCTTAAGATATGCTTAAGATATCAAAAAAACACTTGAGGGATTCAAAAAGCCTTGCTATACTTAGTGGCAGAGGATAAGGCTGTATTCATTTACAGCGAAAAACCAGTAAAGTGACAGGAGAGTGATATGATAAAAAGACAAAAAATTACCATATGGATTCCAAAAGAACGTATCGTGCCGTTAGTATTTGCATTTGCGTTTAATATGGCGGTATATGCAGGGGCAAGGATGATTGCGGGTGAGTGGAAGCACTATAATATTGAAGGGCCGCTGGATCGGCTGATTCCGTTTTGGGCTCCGTCCGCAGTTATTTATATAGGGTGTTATTTGTTTTGGGTGGTCAATTATATGCTGATCGCACAGCAGGAAAAACAGGATATGTGCCGTTTTTTTACAGCTGATTTTTTGTCCAGGATTGTTTGTTTTGGATGCTTTTTACTGTTTCCGACGACGAATTTAAGGCCGGCTGTAGAGCCGGACGGATTCTGGAATCAGGTGATGCTGCTTGTCTACAGGATAGATGCGGCTGACAATCTGTTTCCGTCGATTCACTGTCTTGTCAGCTGGTTTTGTTATATTGGAATCAGAGGCAGGAAAGAAATTCCAATGTGGTATCGGGGCGCATCTTGTGTCATGGCGGTTTTGGTCTGTGTATCGACGCTGACGACGAAGCAGCATGTGATCATAGACGTGGCAGGCGGAGTGTTGTTAGCGGAGGCTTGCTACTGGATCGCAAAAAAACCGGTGCTGTTTCGAAATTATGAAAAAGTTTTGGATTTTATAAATGCAAAGATTTTTACGAAAGGAAAAATGGGATGCAGAATAAAAAGAAAGCAATAGGCAATACAGTCTTTCTGTTTGTTGTTTTTGCGCTTACCATTTATGGTGTATTTCACGGAGAAGATTTAGGAGCTATGATGCAGGCAATCCGGCAGGCGGATATTCGTTTTCTGGCGCCGGGTGTCTGTCTGGTTTTGTTTTTTATCTGGGGTGAATCGATTATTATCTGGTATATGATGCGGTCATTTCAGATTGATTTAAAAAAAAGAATTTGCTTTTTATTTTCTTCGGTTGGATTTTTTTTCAGCTGTATTACACCGTCTGCGACCGGCGGGCAGCCGATGCAGATTTATTACATGAACAAAGAAAAGATACCGATTCCGGTTGCGACAGTTATTTTAATGATTGTTACGATTACATATAAGCTGGTGCTTGTAGTCATTGGTGTGGGAATTTTGCTGTTTGGCCAGGGATTTTTACATCATTATCTGGAGAAAATACTTCCGGTCTATTATTTGGGGCTGCTTTTAAATGTTTTTTGCGTCAGTTTTATGACGGTGCTTGTATTTCATCCGGTTTTGGCTGAAAAAATAATTTTAACAGGCATGGACTGGCTGGAACGGCTGCATTTGTTAAAAAAGAAGCAGTCGCGCAGAGAAAAATTGAAAGCTTCCATGGAGGTTTACCGGGAAACGGCGGCTTATTTAAAAGAACATAAAGGGGTTCTTGTATCTGTCATTTTGATTACGTTTATACAGCGTCTGGCTCTGTTTGCGGTTACGTGGACCGTTTATCTGGCTTTTCGGATGGAAGGCACTCCGATCTGGGATGTTGTGCTTTTGCAGGCGGTTATTTCCGTTTCGGTTGATATGCTGCCGCTTCCGGGAGGCATGGGGATTAGTGAGTCATTGTTTTTAAAAATATTTGCATCTGTATTTGCATCCGTGACGCTGCCGGCTATGGTCCTTTCCCGCGGGCTTGGCTATTACAGCCAGCTGTTAATCAGTGCGTTGTTTACGATTGTGGCACAGCTTTATTATACGGCGCGTGAGAGCAGGGAGCAGCGACGCTGTGCGGCATCAGAAGCAAAAGATCAGGGATAAAAAATTAGAAATAAAAAGATTAGAGATAAAAAGAATAGAGATAAAAAGAATAGAGATAAAAAGATAGAGGAGATACTACATGCTGGGTGTTTGGGACTATACGGTGATACTTACTTATATCAGCTTTGCGTCGGCTGGAATTGGGATTTTTTGCGCGATATCCATGCGTTTGCCATGGGCGATTTTTTTCCTGGCATGTTCCGGCCTGTGCGATATGTTTGACGGGAAGATTGCGAGGACAAAAAAAGACCGCACAGAAGATGAGAAAAAATTTGGCATTCAGATAGATTCGTTATGCGATATCGTCTGTTTTGGAATACTGCCGATGGTGATCTGTTATAAAAGCGGGATGAAGCATATATGCAGCGTTATTATATTAGTGCTTTATGGCCTGGCGGGACTTGTGCGGCTGGCGCATTTTAATGTTATGGAAGAAAAGCGGCAGGAACAGACCGATTCTGACAAAAAATATTATCATGGGCTGCCGATTACTTCCATGGCGATTGCCCTGCCGCTTTTGTATGTGCTTTCGCCGCTTCTGCCGGGACGCAGGGTGTTTCTCGTTTTGATGCATATACTTGTTATGGTAGTAGGGGCATTGTTTATTGTGGATTTTAAGCTTCGAAAGCCTACTGTTTTAGAAATGGTTCTGCTGGCAGGCGTTGTGGCTTTATCTGTTGTTATTTTGATTTTTATCGGGCGCAGCTGGTGGGTGTTTATTCATCATTCGAAATTCCCGATGGTAATTTTCAGAAGGCATATATAAGGAAAACAGATATTACGAAAGCATACATTATGAAACCATACATTATGAAAGCATACATTACGAAAACGTATATTACAAAAACAGATATTATAAAAACATGTATTACGAAAACAGATATTACAAAAATGAAAGGAGACAGCCTATGCATTTGACCGCAGACCGAAAAGGAAAAATAGAAAGGGAGCATTCCCTGCAGGACCGCCTGCTGGAGGTGTTGTATGGCTGCAAAGTCGGGCGGATGCTTGTGCGGCCGCTCATATCACCGCAGGTTTCAAGAGTTTGCGCCGCGTATTTGTCGTCCAGGGCTTCTGCGTTTTTTATACCGATTTTTATACACTGTCATGCGATTCCAATGGAAGATTATGAACTTGTGGCGTATCATTCGTTTAACGATTTTTTTAAACGGAAGATTGTAAAGGAAGCCCGCAGCATACAGCAGGAGCCGGAAATATTTGTCAGTCCGTGCGACGGCAGGCTGAGTGTGTATAAAATTGATGATGACTGTGCATTTTCCGTCAAGCATACGACATATACAGTGGGAAGTCTGTTAAAAAACCACAGGCTTGCAAAGCGGTTTGCCGGAGGGTTTGTATGGGTATTCCGGCTTTGTGTCGACGATTACCACAGATATATTTACGCGGATGACGGCGTCGTATCCAGGTATTATAAAATCGCCGGCGTATTCCATACGGTCAATCCGGCGGCGAATGAAGCATACCCGATTTATAAGGAAAATACAAGGGAATACTGCCTGTTAAAATCCAGGCATTTTGGGACGATGCTTTTGATGGAAGTAGGAGCGATGCTTGTCGGGCGGATTGAGAACCGTCCCGGAGAACGCAGCGTGTGCCGGGGAGAGGAAAAAGGAAACTTTGCGTTTGGCGGTTCTACGGTGATTGTACTGACGCAAAAAGGACAGGTGGTGCCGGACGGGGATATTCTGCGCCATTCGAAAAGCGGGATAGAGACAAAGGTAAAGCTGGGGGAGCATGTAGGCGCAAAGCGTAGGCGATATGTGAACACACTTTAACAGCAGCGGCAACAGGGGTCGTTATGAAAAATGAAAAGAGGGCAGGATGTTGGAACAGATGACATTATTTGAAAGCAGTCTGCCGCAGCCTTTGGCTGAGAGGCTGCGGCCGCGTGACCTGGATGAATATGTGGGGCAGACACATTTACTTGGACCTGGCAAAGTACTGCGCCGTTTAATCGAGAGCGACCAGGTATCTTCCATGATCTTCTGGGGGCCGCCAGGTGTCGGCAAAACGACGCTGGCAAGGATTATAGCAAATCATACAAAGGCTTCATTTGTTGATTTTTCAGCAGTGACAAGCGGGATGAAAGAAATCCGCACAGTGATGCAGCAGGCGGAAAATAACCGCAGATACGGAGAAAAAACAATTGTGTTTGTAGACGAGATCCATCGGTTTAACAAAGCGCAGCAGGACGCGTTTCTTCCGTTTGTTGAAAAAGGCAGCATTATTTTAATCGGCGCCACGACAGAAAATCCGTCATTTGAGGTAAACGGCGCTTTGCTGTCCCGCTGCAAAGTATTTGTCCTTAAGGCGCTTGAGACAGCGGAGCTTGTGCAGTTATTGGAACACGCGTTAAAGGATTCGCGCGGGTTTGGAAATCTGCGTGTCGTGATGGAGCCTTCCATGTGTGAAGCGATCGCGAATTTTGCCAACGGCGACGCGCGCACGGCGTTATCCACGCTGGAGATGGTCGTTTTAAACGGCGATACGGACGGCGGTACGATTACAGTATCTGCACAGACATTGGAACAGTGTACCTCAAAAAAATCTCTGTTATACGATAAAAAAGGCGAAGAACACTATAATCTGATCTCAGCGCTGCACAAATCCATGCGCAATTCGGATCCGGACGCGGCGGTTTACTGGCTTGCACGCATGCTGGAAGCAGGAGAAGACCCGTTGTATGTAGCCAGACGCATCATCCGGTTCGCGAGTGAGGACGTCGGACTGGCAGACCCGCAGGCATTGCAGACAGCAGTGGCTGCTTTTCAGGCGTGCCATTTTATTGGAATGCCGGAGTGTTCGGTGCATCTGACACAGGCAGTGGTGTATATGTCGCTGGCTCCAAAGTCCAATGCCTTGTATATGGCCTATGAGCATGCGAAAAAGGACGCGCTCGAACAGCTGTCAGAGCCGGTGCCGCTTGTAATCCGCAACGCGGTGACAAAGCTGATGAAGGATCTTTCTTATGGCGAAGGCTATCAGTATGCGCATGATACAGAGGAGAAACTGACCTCAATGCAGTGCCTGCCGGATGCCCTTTTGGGAAAGACATATTATGAACCGCACGGGCAGGGGCTGGAAGCACAATATAAAAAACGGCTGGAACAGATCAAAGCATGGAAAAAGCGGCAGGAATCGTGATCTGCCAAAGTTATTTACAGTCCCTAAACGGGAGGAACCCTAAAAGAAACATTTTTGACATTTTGTTGCGTTTTTTGGGGGGGGGGGGGGAGGTGGCTATCCGGACGCTGGATGAGGGGCGGGGCCTGAATTTCGGCTCCTATTCCAGAATGTTAAGAATCCCTAAGCATTCTGCATGGACG
>CAOKJJ010000143.1 GCA_948468465.1 uncultured Eubacterium sp.
TGAAGAATAGTAAGACAGGCAAATAGAGCTGGAATTGATGATAAACAGGCAAAATATGAAAAAGAATAGATATAGTAACAGTTCAAGGGTTATCTGAACTGTTACTATATTTATCTGATTAAAAAATAAGGGAAATGGAGGAGCTGACACAGGCTCCTTTTATTTTAATATTTTTTCTCCGCAGTCCACATTCAATGTTATTTACTTAATGGATTTCCGGACGACTTTACGCCTAAGTTTTCGTAAGCGCTGGATTGCACATTCTTTAAAAGAGTCTCTCTGACGTCCTTTTAGAGAATGTTCCGATCGCCAAAATCATCCCGCCAGGCGCAGAGTCTGATTGTGAAAAGCTTAAGTTAATGACATTGACTCACATCACAAAAAAACAGGTTTGTCAAGCCCGGATTTGAGATTCATTGAAACAACTTGGGACGGATTTTAACAATTCGTGCCAAACTACTTGAAAAAAATAGGAAAAACAGTATATTGACGATAGGGCATTTAGCAACCCAATGTCAAAAGTGTTTTTTATCTTAACACAGGCCATAGTAAATGAACCAGGAGGAGTAGTAAATGAAACATCAAAAAGCGGCAGCATGGGCAAAAAAAGCGTCGGGCATCGTTTTATCAGGGTGTATTGCTGCATCGGCAGCAGGTTCCGTTTCCGTTGTGGAAGTGCGTAAAACAAGCCTGGAAGCAAAAGCGTCACAACGCCTGCAGGCAGCGGCAGCGCCGTCATATGCGGCAACCGTACAGAGCCCGGCCGCATTGCAGAATACGGCTGGGAATACGCAGACGCAAGCGGCAGCGGCAGAATATCAGATATGCGATGAGAATGGGCAAAATTGGAGAATGGAGTCCAGGGAAGCTGTTCCGGTAACGTCTGATATGACAGCTTTGTCGGATGGATGGTATGTAGTAAACGGGCAGGTCGATATTTCAAATAGTATAACCGTTTCCGGAAATGTCTGCCTGATTCTTGCGGATGGCTGCACGCTGACCGTAGGAGGGATCCAGGTATCTGGAGAAGGCGGTGCAAACAGCTTACAGATCTTTGCCCAGTCGGACGGGGATGCTATGGGGAGACTGGTATCCACAGCCGCAGGGGATGCGGCAGGCATTGGCGGAGGAGCTGGAGAAACAAACGGATCGATTACGATTTTCGGCGGAAATGTGGAAGCGGCCGGCGGTGCGCGCGGCGCTGGTATCGGCGGCGGGAAGGACGCGGCAGGGCAAAACATTACGATTCATGGAGGCAGAGTAACAGCGAAAGCATACACTGCAGTTTTTGACGGCACGGCAGAGGATGCGAGAGGCGGCGGTGCAGGGATTGGCGGCGGACAGGGCGGCGATGGCAGACATATTTTGATTACAGGCGGCACAGTGCATGCGGAGGGAACGCTTATTTTAACCTTTGATGCCAACGGCCAGCCAACCACCAGCAGTGGCGGCGGTGCTGGGATTGGTGGCGGCAGCGGCTCTGGCGGCACCGCTATTGCGATTCGGGGCGGTACAGTTACTGCGGTTGGCTCCGAGGCAGGCGCAGGTATTGGCGGCGGAGGCGGCTCTGGCGATGCGGACAGCAGATGTTATGGTTCAGATATTACAATTGAAGGTGGTGTTGTAACTGCCAAAGGCGGCGGCGCCGGAATTGGCGGCGGACAGGGCGGCACTGGCACGGATATTAAGATTTTCGGCGGCACTGTAACGGCTCAAAGCATAACAACAGGCGATAACGGCGGAGGCGGCGCTGGCATCGGCGGCGGTATGAATGGAATCGGTCAAAATATTATGATTGAAGGCGGTACGATTACCACGACTGGCGGAACGTTTGGCGGCGGAGCCGGGATTGGCGGCGGATGTGGACAAATCGGAATAGATATTACCATCAGCGGCGGCACTATAATAGCAACAGGCGGCAGTGCAGCGTCAAAGGATGGCGGCGCCGCAGGGATTGGCAGTGGATCTATGAGAAGTCTCGGAAGTATATCGACAGGAACAGACGGGATTCGAATCACAGGCGGCAGGATAGAAGCTACCGGAGGCCGGGATGCAGCGGCAATCGGCGGCGGTGCAAGCGCAAATGCCACTGGTATTGAAATTGAAGGTGCGGTTGTGTTCGCTAAAATGGATCCGTCCTCAGGCAATGATGTGTCGCCAATTGGCAGTGGCAAAGGGGGCGACAGTACAGGTACTCCGCAACTAGAGAATTGTATCGTATTTGAAAGAAACAGTGGGAAAGTATATGGCTATTTTACTTTTCGGGAAGAGCTGGGAAGCGTAGAGATGCCATCAGATGCAGAGCTGGTAATTCCGGATGGAACCAGTCTGACAATCGCCGATCAAAGCAAATGGATAAATAAGGGCAGGATTCTAAATAATGGAACGCTGTTATTGGAAAATAAGGAAAATGGCCTGTTCATAGAGGAGAACGGAAGGCTGGAAGGGAGTGGAAAATTCTATTTTGCTTTTTCTAATGGGAACTTTCCGGAAAGCGGAGCGTTATACCGGGTGTACAACGGCGAAAATCATTCGGCAGAGGTCGCGGACTATTTGCGTGAGCAAACAGGGATTGAGCAAAAATTAGGCGGCCAAAGCTTTACGATTTATATAGGGGATGGCATCAACCTGCCGGATGAAATGAGAAATGCGCAGGTTTATGATATCACGGCCGGAGAAAGCACTGTCCGGTTTGAAATTCAGCCGGCGAAACTGCATGCGGTCAGCGCTGTTCCGGTTCAGGAAAGCAGAATATATGACGGCAGCGACCAGATTCTGATCAAATCAGTAGAGATAGCAGGTGTCATCAATGGCGATGAGGTAAGCGTAGATACCGGGCAGGTTGTCGGCATCCTTGCAAGCAGCAAAGCCGGCACTTATTACACCGTAATCCTGCGTGGAATGAAGCTGACAGGCAGGGATAAAAATAATTATGACCTGCCGGAAAACAGTGATGATGTATCCATGGAAAATCCACAGATACAGTTGGAAACGGCTTTCCAGATTTTGCCGAGGGAAAATACGCCTGCGCAAACAACTCCGGGATCATCGGCGCCATGGCCAGACCTTCCGTTCCAAACCATCGTGCATCCGGCAGCCAGGCTGCCTTATTTAGAAAGCAGGCCATCTGTAAGGGGATGGACACAGCTTCGGGCCCAGGCAGCCCAGGCAGTTTCCGGAGCGTCCCTGGAAATCAATATGAACGGGAATTCCAAAGTACCGAAAGAAATGCTGCGGCAGATGAAAAACAAGTACATCCGACTGATTCTGCGTGTGGAAGACGGTATTGCCTGGGAAATATGCGGCCAGGATATGACATCTGATACGAATACGCTGGAGGATATAGATGTTACGGTAAGCTTCAAGGCTGTCAGTGATCTCTTCGATGCGCTTGCGCTTCCATCCGGTGCGTTGGCGCTTCCATCCGAGGCGGAGGGAAAGCCTGCCTACAGGCTTACAATGAAACATAACGGTGCATTTGGATGTCCGGTAACGCTCGTGCTGCCGCTGGGGCCTGAACATGCGGGAGTTTATGCGAATGTGTACTGCAGGGCAGATAAGGACGGTGCGTTAGCTTATGACAGCTGTGCCGTTGCCGATACGGACGGCAGCGTCCGGCTTTCCTTTACACAAGGCGCTGCATATGTGATTGTTTTGGACAGCAAGTCCCATAAAATACCGGAAGAAGTATGGTACGAAGCGCAGTTACAGGAGGACGGCAGCATCCGGATTGCCGCAAGCGACGGCAGCGCCGTAGCAAATATGTTTGTAACCGCTGCGGACGGCGTTGTTTATTACGCGGACGCACATGGGCTCGCCGCAAGAAATCAGATAGTAACCGCGGACGGGCAGCGGTATTTCGCAAAACAAAACGGTGCGATTGCCCGGAATGAATTCTGCCATACGAAGAAAGGGAGCCTGATTTATGCACAGGAAGACGGCACATTGGCTTCCAACCGTGTGGTCACATCCGATGGTAAGAAATACTATGCCAAAGGAAACTGCGCCCTTGCAAGAGACGGGTTTTTTGTTACGAAGAAAGGGAGCCTGGTCTATGCGCGTGCTTCCGGCGAGCTGTATACAGGGCGGATTTTCCGTGCGGCAGGCAGGTTATATTACGCAAAGCCATCCGGCGCCCTTGCAAGAGACGGGTTTTACAATACGGTGTCCAGAGATAAAATCTATGCGGGTTCTTCAGGCGCGTTAAAAACAAATAAATTATTCCGTGTAAAAGGGAAACTGTTTTATGCAGATAAAAAAGGCAGAGTGCTGAAAAACAGCTGGGTAAGCGTTGGCAAAAAGCAGTATTACTGCAGCAGGGCTTACAAAATAACGAAAACGAAAACAAAAAAATAAGGCGTTGTTAATGGCACTTTACCGCCAGTGCAGAAAGGAAAACGGATATGAAACAATCATGGAAAAAGAAAGGCAGGCAGGTTCTGACGGCTCTGCTGGCAGCGATTCTGCTGGCCGGAACCTGGAGCGTTCCAACAGCCGCACAGGCAGCGGGCACCAGGTATCAGGCAGCAGACAGCAAAGAAACGTTAATGGCGAAAAAAGCAGTTTCGGCAAATACACTCCAGTCCGCAAAGCTGAATACCTCCCAGTATTTGCTGATTTACCCTGCCGCTGACAAGAAATACCGCTGGAATACGAACGGTACCGGAAAAAATGCCTGCGTGCATCTGGATACGAACGGTGGGCACGACTGCACGATGAAAGTCAATCTTGAGACATCATCGGGCGGCGTTTATTACTATAGTATCAAATACAGCGGCTCCGGTTATTACATTGATTCGGAACATGACGACGATAAGACCGGGCGCGTACTGCACAACGGGAAAAAAAGCAGGAATCAGGACAATCAGCTGTTCCGTTTCGTTCCCGTAAAGGATTCCAGGGGAAACGTAAAGAAGAATACGTATTACATCCTCTCCAAAAAAGGAGACAATAAAGGAAAAGAATTATATATAGGGCTGGATGGAAATAAAGAGATCGACTTAAAGCGGAAGGTGGCCACTACATCCAAACCGATGGAGTGGGTAGTGGAAAACGCAACGGTGGATGTTCCAGCCAAAGCGGAGCAGCTGCCTGACAAAAAAGGAAAGACCATCTGCATGATCTATCCACAGGGCTACAAGCGCGATGTCAACGTCAGCAGCGATTCGAGATTAAATGGGGCGAAGCTGCATCTCTGGCTTCATGGAACCAGCTCCAAGATAGACTGCCAGTGGGACAACAATTACAAGGCATACCGCTTGGGCGGCATGACGATCACTGAGCACAGCCTTGATACAGTATGGGATATTAAGGACCGCAGCTACGCAGACGGCGCGACCATCCACTGCTGGAAAAAGATAGACGACAGCCTGAGTCAGTATTGGAGGTTCATCTCGTGCGGCAACGGGGTTTATCAGATCCAGAACGCCTATACGGGAAAATACGCGGCCCTGAAAGAAACAAAAGATGCGGACGGGGTGCAGCTTGTAACGAGCAGCAAACCGGCCAACTGGCAGGTAGACGTGATCAATGTGGAAGATCAGGATGCCAAAGCCGTTAAGTGGATGTCAGAACTGCCGGACGATACCCTGCTGTCAGACATTAACATTCCGGCTTCCCATGATACGGGGACTGCATGGACTACGGCATACGGCCTGGATCTGAGTGATAAGGAGAGCATATCCGTTTCCAAGTGCCAGCAGCTGTTCGTAGAGGAGCAGCTGAACGTGGGCGTGCGTGCCTTTGACCTGCGTGCGGATTCTTTTATCGACCATGATGATCCGGATATTGTCCACGGCAGCCAGATTGCCCAGTGCCGCAAGCAGGACTATTCAAAATTAAGCCTGAAAGACGTCTTCCAGAAGACAACCGACTTTTTAGCGGCAAATCCAAGCGAAACGGTCATTTTTAAGATCAACCATCAGGGCAGCGGCAAGGTGGAAGACGTAGCCAAGACCGTAGACAATTTTATCCAGAGCGGAAAGTATCCGATTTATACGCCGGATACACTGACCATTCCGTCTCTGGGTCAGGTACGCGGTAAAATTGTCCTTTTGCGGGGATTTTCCTTTGGCAGCTACAAGCCTGTGAGCAAAACGTCCTATTTCGGGATTGATATGGCCGGATGGGGCGGGGATTACGACAAGATCCCGGGAGCACGCCAGATTTATGACAAAGACGGCTGTCAGGTATGGGTACAGGATGCATATACCGTAAATACAACAGATAAGCGCAGCCATTTCGAAAAGACGATTGACCAGGCGGCCAGCGGAGAGATTCCCGAAGGGGCCTATATCCTGAATTTTACCAGCTGCACGAATCCGACAATTATTATCAACAACGCCAGAAACATGACATCATGGTTCCTTAGCCGGGATGCCCGCGCATACCGGGAAGGCAAACGGGTAGGAATTGTGCTGATGGATTATATAGACGCCAAGATGGCGCTCGCAATCTACAGCAATCAGCCGGTGGGAAAAAACTAGAATTACAAAGCGCATCCTTAAAATGGATCAAATAGTTATTATGGCTTTAAGGTAAAATAGGGAATACTCTGGCATATTGATATATGTCGGAGTTTTCTTATGTAAGTATATTGTAGCTATATATGATTCCTGCTTTTTTATAAATAGGCAGGAAAGCTGCTTTGAGGTTGTCGAAATGGAATTTTTGAATCATACCTGAACGAATGTTCTGTAAAAACAGCATGATCTATTTTTATAAACGAGATTGACAGTAAAGCATATTTACGTTAATATTAACATATAAATAAACAAGCAGCAGAGGAGTTTTTCCATTATTTTTATATTCGATCCAAATGAAGTCATGGAGGTGATTTGGTATGCCGAATATTAATGAAATTAAAAAAACAATTATTCCAATCGCATATTCTTATGGGGTAAAGAGATTATATCTGTTTGGTTCCTATGCAAAAGGCACGGCAAATGAGAAAAGCGATATAGATTTACTTGTAGAAAAAGGCAAACCGATGTCTCTGCTGAAACTTTCCGGGATGCGTCAGAAGGTTCAGGAGGCGCTGAACCTTTCGGTTGATTTAGTCACTACGGCTGGCATTGAGGATGACTTTAGAAAAGCAATAGACGGAACGGAGATATTATTATATGAAGAGTAAAGATGTAATAATCCTCAAAAAAATTTTGGATTATTGCAGGCAGTTAGATGAAGCATGTGATATGTTTGGTAATGATTACAATAACTTTATAGGTAATTCAGTTTTTCAAAATGCCTGTTGTATGTGCATTTTGCAGATAGGGGAATTATGTAAAGTGATATCAGTATTCAAACCTGGATTGCCAGTCAGCATGGGATACTATACAGCATGATCTCCCGGAATTGAAAACAGAAATAGATAGAATATTAAAAAGGAATGAAGCGTAACATGACAAGATGAAGCCAAATTTTACAATAAAAGCACAATTATAGAGCCAGGAATCTTAGATAAAGGTTTCCGGCTCTATAATTGTGCTTTTATTGTAAAGAAGCAGATTTATGAGCAAAGACGGATGTTTTTTTCCAGTTCGGACAGTGCTTTTTGATTCAGGCGGTATCTGCTTTTGGTGACCGAACCGTCCGGATTTACCAGATAGGTGTGAAATTCCACGGATTTTATCGTTTGTCCATCCTCTTTGAAATCCAGGCTGAAGCTGTTTTCAAAGTTTAAAACGCCTGGTGTTTTGTCTTTGACATGTGTGGAAAGCTTTTCCGTATAATAGTCGGTATAATCGTCGCTGATGCGGAGCGAGTAGGTGAGCACGCCGTCTTTATCCGGCATAGCGGTCTGCGCTTCGATCAAATCGCATAGCGTATCTATACTTTGCTCTGTCAGCGCGCTGTAGTATTCCCATACCAAAGGGCTTATTTTTTCTCTTGCTTTGATAAGACTGATTTCCTCTTCCGACAGCTGCACGGATGCGGGAGTATTTACACGCTGCAAAAACTTTTCCGCCTGTTTAGGATCGGCCTTGCTTTTGTCTACAGGCAGCACGAACAGCGCATTGACGCCTGAAAAATCCTTTTGGCGCGTGATATTTCCAGACGTTTTGTCCAGCGCGTAAGCGTCTGGATTATAGTCGCCGTCGTTTCCAGCGGTACAAAGGCCGACATAAATGCCTTTATCTGCAAACATTTCGATATTGCTCATGGCGATAATATAGTATTGTACACCGTTTTTTTCAAAGCAGGCATAACTCCCGTTCATGCCGTCCAGGTTATAGCGCGCCGGATTCAGTCCGTGAATATAAAAAGAAGGAAAGTAGTTGTTTTCCTTTGCATATTCCGGGGTGCCTGATTTTGGCATCGGCGTGCCGTCTGTGCGCTTTAATGCCAAAACAGCATAGATTTCATCCGCAGTGATATTTTCCGGCACGGAATCGCTGATATTTTTTCCGGCAGTGCTTCCAAGGAGCGTGACCTCATAATCAGCAAATGTCTGCGTTTCGTTGATAAAAAGTGCGCCTTCCGCCTGAAAGGCTGCGGCTAGTTTTTGATTGTCAGCTTCTGTAGCCACCTGCGACGGATTTAAAAAGTGGTAGGCTGCAGCCGCGGATACCGAGCTGAAGGCAAGTACCAGTACCGCAGCCGCCGCAGCTGCCTGGGCGCTTTTTTTGCAGTAGGTTCCATAGTTTTTCATTTCTTCCTTCTCCTTTATTTTGGACAAAATCGCAGCGTTCAGCTGTTCCATACGCTGTCTGTCTGCGCTGGACAGGTGGCTTTCCTGCTTTGATTGACTGTTGGCTTTTGCTTGAGGCACATGCGTCGGATTGAGTGCAAGATAAGATGCATCCGGTTCTTTGGAAAGCAGCTTTGCAGCAGGCTGCGCCGTAGCGGCGATCCGATGCCGGACTGCCATTTTTTTCTTATAATTCCTGTACAGGTTGACAGAAATTGTCATCAGGCAGCCTTTCGGATTGGTCCGAATTTCCAGCTTATCCGCCAGTTCATATAATTTCAAAAACGTTTCCTGATAGAGGTCCTCAGCCTCTTCACGGCTGCGGGACAGCGAACGACAAAAGCAGTATAAATCTTCACCATAATCGCGAAGATACGATTCCATCTCTATTTGATCCATCAGTTACCTCCTGTATATCCGTAAGCTTTCATGACAGCATCCGGGATTAGGAATTCCTAAGCAATGAACAGCGGCTGCTTTTTCAGCAGCAATTGTTCCATTCACCATTATAGTATCACGAAGAGGAAAAAGGTTCCCAAATTTTGAAACTATGCTGGAATCCCTTTTTCTGTACAGCATAAGCCTATTCCCTATTCGCTTCAAGAGGCCGTCTATGATACTAGAGCGTGTTTGAAAAATCATTCCCGCGATCTGCACTCCCCACTTTGCGGAGAATTTATCCCAAATTTAATCAACATAGCCCGCTATGCCTCATAAATTTGGGATAAATTCTCCACAAACTGTGAAGTACATCTCACGGAAAGCATTTTTCAAACACGCTCTAGATTTCAAAAAAACCTTCACGGGCCTTTTGATAACGCGGAAGATGCGGCTGACTCTATGTTGGAGGATTAACTTGCGAGCGGCGCTCCTCTGCCATCTAATTTAGGGACCATGCGTTAACTGGCAATCTGCAGGATTTTCGAGAATGTCACATAGAACCGGATTGGCTTCTTATGTATCAAATTATTGAGGATACGCTTATTCTTTCCGCTACCGGAACTGGCAGCCATGCGGATTTGTTTGGAAAATAGGGGGTGCTGAGCATCTTTTTGCTTTTTCTCCGCTTCTTTCGATTTCTCCGGTGCGCCGTCAGTGAAATAATAGATATCCTCGGTTAGAATTCCGGCAGCATCTGTGATAATAGACACTTCCGCCTTGCCGTCAATGAAGGAGATATCTGCAAGCACATGGGGTTCTTCGCTTGTAAAGCGCAGCGTGTCCGCCTCCCAGACGGCCGTGCCTTCCAATGCGGCGGTGCGGTATACGCTGATTTTTGCCGCGTAGGTTCCGTCCGCCTGCAGCGCAAGTGTCAGCTGGCTGTAGACATCAGATGTACCCTGCTTATCCGTATAGATGCCGGAAACGTCTGTCTTTTCTGCCTGCTTCGGCTTTTCTTCCTGCTCCATATGCTCTGTCTGTTTTTTGAGTTCTGTCTGCTTCGAATCTGATGTATTCTCGCCTGGCTGGTTTGTCTCGGCAGGCAGGGAAGGATTGCTGTCCCTCGTACCGCAGCCGGACAGAAGAAGAGAACTCAACAGCAGTGTCAGTAATAGCTTTTTCATAAAAATGCCTTCTAATTTCTCGTGAACAGTATACAAGTGTACATTGATAACAAGATACAAAATTTGATTTGCCGATGGCTTCATGATACCACAATCGCTTTCCGGATGGAATAGACCTTACAAAAAATCATTTCAAAGTAATGTAACCGATCGGTAAAAATTTATGGATAAAGGATAAACCGAAATTGCTTTTTCAGATTTTGAGTGGTATAGTAAAAAACGGTGGATGTACCTGATTGGAGTAAGAACAATAAATGATAGCAGTAGAAATGCAGGTGTTTGTATGAACGAAAAAATTTTGATCGTGGATGATGAAAAAGAAATAGCGGATTTAATTGAGGTCTACCTCAAAAATGATGGTTATACGGTATATAAATTTTATAATGGGATGGATGCCCTCAAGTGCATTGATGAAACAGAACTGGATTTGGCGATTATAGATGTGATGCTGCCTGATACGGACGGTTTTCGGATTTGCCAGAAGATCAGGGAACGGTTTTATTATCCGATCATAATACTTACGGCAAAAATGGAAGACCGGGATAAGATTATGGGACTGACAATCGGTGCGGATGATTATATAACAAAGCCGTTTAATCCTTTAGAAGTAGCAGCCAGAGTAAAAACGCAGCTGAGGCGGTATCTATGTTATAATAATCTTGCGGGAAGAAAACCGGAGGATACAGAGGAGTATGATATCAGGGGACTGCTGATTAACAAACATACCCATAAATGTTTTTTGTATGGAAAAGAGCTGCAGTTAACACCGATAGAGTTTTCGATTCTCTGGTATTTATGTAAGAATCAGGGAAAAGTAGTTCCATCCGAAGAATTATTTGAAGAGGTATGGGGTGAAAAATATTTGAACAGCAATAATACAGTCATGGCGCATATTGGCCGTTTGCGGGAAAAGATGAGTGATTCGGCAAAAAAGGCAAAATTTATCGTAAATGTATGGGGAGTTGGATACACCATTGAGAAATAAAAAAAATTTTTTACATAAAGAATTTCAAACATTTTATACCAAGGTCTTTATGCGTTTGGCTGTCATGTTTTTAGCGGCGGTTTTGTTCATTTATTTTCTGCGTTTTGCGGTTTTACGGGGCCGCTTTGCGGATTTCACAATTGATATTTTACAGAATGCTTTTCAGATGGAGTATGATGCGGCATATAGTTTATATACGCAAGTGTTTCGTAATCATATGGATATGATCATGATAGCGGCGTTAGTGACAGCATTTCTCATTATATTCCGTATTTTTTTGAAGTGGTTTACAAAGTATTTTGAAGAAATCGGAAAAGGAATGGACAGCCTGATCGAAGATGGCGCGGCGGAAGTATCTTTATCGCCTGAGCTATTGCCGATGGAGAGAAAATTAAACACCATAAAGCATATCATTGAAAAGCAAAGAAGAGATATGTCCGCGGCGGAACAGCGAAAAAATGATTTGATTATGTATCTTGCCCATGACCTGAAAACGCCTCTTGCCTCTGTGATCGGCTATCTGAGCCTATTGCGTGATGAAGGAGAAATATCAGATGAGCTGAGGGAAAAATATCTTTCCGTTTCCTTGGACAAAGCAGAACGGCTGGAAGAGTTAATCAATGAATTTTTTGAAATATCAAAATATAATCTGACAGCCATAACACTTCAATATCGTAAAATTAATGTAAGGCGTTTGCTGGAAATGCTTTTATATGAATTCCAGCCAATGCTGAAAGAAAAGAATTTGAAGTGTCATCTTCATGCTCCGGAGGACATTATAATGAAATGCGATGCGGACAGAATGCAGCGTGTATTTGACAATCTGCTGAGAAATGCCGTTATTTACAGTTTTCATGGTACGGATATTGACATTACAGCTGCCAGACAGGAAGAAAAGGTGATGATCAGCTTCAAAAATCATGGAGATACCATTCCGGCAGAAAAACTGGAACGGATCTTTGAACAATTTTACAGGCTGGATGTTTCGCGCAGTACGGTCAGCGGAGGGGCAGGTCTGGGACTGGCCATTGCAAAGCAGATCGTAGAGCTTCATCATGGCACTATTTGGGCGAAAAGCCAGGAGGAGGTCATCGAGTTTGAAGTCGTATTGCCGGTTTCTTAAGTAAATCGTAAGAAAGTCTATAATAAATCTTTTGAATCTTTTATGTGTATATAAATAAACAACACTCTTGTTTTTGATACAATAACAGTACCAAAACAAGAGTGTTTTGTTTTGCGAAAAATTTACTGTTTCAATAGGTTATCGGTTTTTGATAACAAAAAAATGAAAAAAGGTGGTTATAAAATGAAAAAAAGGATAGCGGTTATTTTTGGCGGTCATTCCACAGAGTATGAGGTATCGCTGCAATCAGCATATTCCGTTTTGCAGAACATCAACAGAAACCGTTTTGAGATTATGCCCATCGGTATTACCAGAGATGGAGAATGGTATCATTATACAGGAAAAATTGAAAATATCAGTAATCATTCATGGCCTGAAGACGGGGAAAATTTATATCCGATAATGGTTTCCCAAAGCCGTTTGGCAAAAGGATTTATAGAGTTTCATGGGAATAAGTTCAAAGAGATTCCAATTGATCTGGCATTTCCGATATTACATGGCAAATATGGGGAGGACGGTACGCTGCAGGGACTATTTGAATTGGCAGGGATACCGGTTGTTGGATGCGATACGCTTTCGTCGGCGATTTGTATGGACAAGGACAGGGCGCATAAACTTGTCAGCCTTGCAGGAATTGCTGTTCCAGGATCTGTATGTTTCAGGCGTTTTGAAAAAGAAATGGCTGTTGGGGAAATAAAGAAAAAATTACGTTGTCCGCTGTTTGTAAAACCTGTCCGGGCAGGATCTTCTTTTGGCATTACAAGAATAAACGAAATGCGTCAGCTTGATGCGGCGGCAGAGCTTGCCTTTCAGTACGATAAGGAAGTTATTGTTGAGGAGGCCGTTCATGGATTTGAAGTTGGCTGCGCGGTACTTGGCAGTCAGAACCTGACCGTTGGGAGAATTGATGAAATAGAATTATCAGGCGGTTTTTTTGATTATACTGAAAAATATACTTTGAAATCCTCAAAAATTTATATGCCTGCAAGAATAGACGCTGAAACAGAAAAAAAGATACAGGAAACCGCGAAGGTTATATACAGGGTTTTGGGATGTTCAGGTTATGCAAGGGTGGATATGTTCTATACCCCGTCCGGCGAAATCGTATTCAATGAAGTAAATACAATCCCCGGATTTACTGCGCATAGCAGGTATCCCAACATGATGAAAGGTATTGGTTTATCTTTTCCGGAAGTATTGGATCGGTTAATAGGCCTGTATTTAAAATAGGAACTTAAAAACAATTTCTTGCGCAAAATGGCAAAATTTTAATACTATGCAACAGAATTGACATTGTGTGGCGTTTTTTTATTGGCTATGCGGACGCTGGATGAGGGGCGGGGCCTGGATTTCGGCTCCTACTCCA
>CAOKJJ010000144.1 GCA_948468465.1 uncultured Eubacterium sp.
ACTCCAGAATGCTTAGGGATTCTTAACATTCTGGAGTAGGAGCCGAAATCCAGGCCCCGTCCCTCATCCAGCGTCCGGATAGCCCAAATCAGATATCTATTGCCTTTTTCTCAAAATAGCGGTCAATATTTTTCTTAATTTCCGCCGGCTTCGCGCTTTTGAGCAGATATCCTTCCGGCTTTAAAGGTATGACTTTACGAACGCTCGCCTTATCAACCTTTGCAGTCAAAAAAAAGACCGGGATATCCGCAAGCTTCGACTCTGAACGGATCATCTGCAGTACCTGTGCTCCGTCACAGACTGGCATATCATAGTCTAACAGCACAAGATCCGGCCGTTTTAGTGTAATGCTGCAGATCGCTGATGCCGCGGAGTTTGCCACTGTAATCTCATAGTCTTCCTGTAAAAGCCCTTTCATTGCCAGCTGGACCGTATCGGAATCATCTACTACAAGCAGCTTCTTTTTTAGGCTTTTATATTCCTGCTTATTTGCCTGCAGATATTGTTCTATTTCTGTCAAAGTGTGTTCTGTCTGTATGGTATCTGCTTTTTTTCTATCGGAAAGCCGCGGTGTCATCGCGCAGTATGCAAAATATCCTTCTCCGGTATTAAACAGCAGGCTGAACTGCGGCAGCTGCTTTTCCATTGCCCGCTCAAACTGTTCATAAGTCAGCAGATGCTCGCTTTCCATCCGGTATTCTGCTTCGGACGGGAAACGTTTTTGAATGCTTTCCACTAACTGTCTGGCCGTGTATCTGGCAGCGCTCATAATGACTGTGTTTAATCTGCCGGTCGAATCGCCCAGCAATTTCCCAACGGTGCCGATTAACATCTTTTCTTCAAAGACAAGTATAATTTCCCGCTGTTTTCCACTGTCATTGCTGTAAAGCAGCCGGTAGTAGACGCCTTCTCCAAACTTTTCTCCCCCGTAGCATTCACTGACAACTTTTGCTGATAACTGAAACATCTCGTGCAGCAGGCGGATGATCGTCTGTGTTAAAACAAACTGTTCTTCTTCCGGCATCAGATTCACCCATTTGCTTGCCAACTTTCCTGTTATGGCTCTGTCTTCGGTCAATGTATGCCCGATCAGCCATCCGGCGCATACGGCTAGAAAATGGCGAATCGCGTCTTTTGCATACCCGGACTGTTCGAGTTCCTTTTCCAGCGCCGGGAGCGTACGCATGCTAAAATCCTCATGCAGACGCTTATGTGTTTCCAGCCCTTCATAAGAAATGGATTCCATATAATCCTCTTCTTCTGCAAAGTGTTCCAGTGCGTGTTCTTTAAAATATTTAATCCCTTCCTGGCAGACCCACGGGCCTTTCGTTTCCTGTTCACTAAAAGCAAACAGCTTGTTTATAATTTGAAATAACTTTTTATGCTCTCTGTCAATTACATCTATGCCAATTTTAAATCTGTCTTCCCAAATCAAATGATTTTCCATAACGAACCCCTCCTTATCATTCTTTGTACAGATTGTATCCAGCATATCTTTGCAGCAGTTCAGACAGCCTATGGAACTGCTGCCTATGTCTCCTGTCTGTTATTTATTTTAGAGTCCCTTCAACATATTATATGCACGGCTATCTTATGCGACATATCATTTCCAAAGAATTGCCGCAAAATAGCACGTACAAATAAATACGGCAGAAAAAGAACATCTCCTGAAATGAACTTTCAGAAAATGTTCTTTTTCTGCTGTATTATGTAGGAAAAATTTCTTTTCCATTTTTATTCCGCTTTTGTCAGCATAGATTCCTGTTACTCTTTTTCTGCCGTAATTGGCGTAATCACGATATTTTCCGCTGATACCTTTGTTTTTCGTTTCACAATATCTTCAATCTGGGCGCGCTTTGCATCGGTAACGTCTCCCATATTTAATACGACATCTGCGGCATCCTCTGTAATGCTGACGACTACGTCAGTAAAGCCCTTTGCCTCCAGCAGCATTTCCGCATCGGATTCACGCTGTGCAATGTCCGTCAGCGTTACCATCTTATCAACCGCATCTTGTTTTTCTTTATCAGATATGGCAGTGCTGTTGATGACTTCCATTAAGTCTTCCTTGTTCTGGGAACGTACCTGTTCGCGGTTTAATTTTGCTTCTACCGCAAAGTTTACATTGGATACGCCTGTGCTCGTTAAAACGGTTTCACCTGGATTGCTGATTTCGGTATCCTGTGATTTACTGTCTGCTGCCGCTTGATTGCTGCCTGTTGCCGCTGCATTGCCGCCATCCGCGTTTTTATCTGTATCGCTGCCGCCCGCATCGCTTTTATTTGTATTGCTGCCGCCTGCACTGCTTTTTTTATTTTTCTCTTTATCCTGTTTTGTCTTTTTCGCATCCGCGTCGTCTGTTTTTGTATCTGCCCCAGCAGTATCATCCAGCTTTGTATCTGCTTCTGTTTCCGCAAAAATATCTGCGTCTACCAGTGTTTCATCATATGCAATATCGTAATCTTCCTCGGTCAGATCCGCACTCGTCTGGGTCAGCCCTTCTTCGCCGATGCTGCTGTGCGTATAGCTTAAATACCCTGCTGCCGCGATCATCAGCGCCAATGCGGTAATAATAATCTGATTTTTTTTGAAAAGCTTTTTCATACTGATTCCTTCTCCCTGCATCGTCTTTTTTACTATTGCTATTGTATTCGCGCAATGTTTTCTTTATGACACAATTTACAGCAGTCTTTCCAAATGAATTTTGGGCCCGCAGCATCTTTTACTTTGCCTGCATTTTTACAATTTTAATTTTATGCGCTTCAATTGGAAATAATGCGGTTACCGCGTCTTTTATTTCTTGTTTTACTTTGGAATCATCTCCTCCCTGCGCAATGATAAGCACGCCTTCTACAGCCGGAAGCTTCTGCTGGCTGATATAAGGCTCTCTGCCGTCCGTCTCCTGGTATATCGTTGATTCCTGATACTGGCTATTTTGCTGGCTGTCATTCTGCCCGCTGGAAGATTTGGTTACATCTTTTTCTACGACTGCTTCTCCGCTGTCCTGAAACGTAATCATGACGCGCACCTCTCCTACGCCTTCCATACACGCAAGCGCCTGTTCCAGCTCCCCGGCCAGCTGCTTTTTATACGATTGAATCAAATAATCCTGGTTGGTATCCTCACTGGATGACTGTTCAAATACCGCGTTGTCTTTCTCATGGTCCTTACTCTGCGTCGGCAGCGCGATGACGAGCAGTAAGATCCCGCTGAGTCCAAGTATCAGCCATTTTGTCTTATCCATTTTTTTTAACATGTCATTGAGCCATTTCACTATATCAATCCTTTACTAAGAAACTGCCTAATCATAATTTGCCATCGTGACAGTTCCTGACTAATAAATAAAAATCTGTGTTTCGTCCAGTCCATAGCTGTCTTTTAAAAACGCGGACACCTGTTCAGCCGCCGACGGATGCTGTCTCGTGTATACGGCATCCAGACAGACATCCACACTTTGCAGCTTATAATCGTCTGATAATTTCACACGAACCTGTGATACCAGCACTCCCTGTTCCTGTATCTGTGTGACCATATTTGCTGACACCGCCTGTTCATAAGTCTGCAGCTCATAGCTGTTTTTCTTAAGCTGCATGTTTTCCGCGTCTTTGGAAAAATCGTCTATTTGTTCCCAAAACCTTGCATAAGACTTTTCAAGCCCTTTTCCGTTTCCGCTGCCGGCTAACCGCAGCACAGGGGCTAGCAATGCCATTAAAAGAATAATGCCGGACAAAAAACGGATGTACTTTTTATATTCATCCGCGGCAGCAAGCTGCATAAATATCGTAAGAATCAAATACAAAATCAAAAACTGTTTCATCCAATTTACAATCGCATGCATCACATTTTCCTCCAGGCGCCGGTCACACAGACAATGTCGTCGCCGCGCAGATAATCGCGGTCGTTAAGAAAAACAATAAAACCGCGTAAAACATCAGTTTTAAATACAATGCCGCTGACTGCCCAAGCGCAGATATTGCTGCGCAAAACCGTTTATCCGCCACAGGCTCTATAAACGCGGCGCATGCCCGGTACAATACCATAAAAACGGCAGTTTTTACTAACGGCAGGAAACTAATGACGATCAGCACAAGCAGCGCGGCAACGCCAACACTGTTTTTTATGAGCATTGCAGAGCCGGCAAATATTTCTGTCATGGAATTTACAATCTGTCCCGCGCCTGGTATGGCGCGCACCGCGCCGGTGGCCATGCTTCGTTTCAGCCCGTCAATGCCCGGCGCCAGAAGCCCCTGCACAATATTCAGGCCAATAAGCGCCGTCGTAACCAGCTTCATGCACCAGCTTACACTGTCGGACAACAGGCATGCAATCCTTAAAAACCGCTCTTCTGTTAAGTAATTCACAAGCTGCAGCACCATATAGACCTGCACAACCGGCAGCAATATTTTTGCAAATACAGTATCTATCAAATAAATCAGCAGCAGCAGCAGCTGGTAATATGCACCTGCGCTGAGGCTTCCGCTGGAAAATACCATGCTTAAGCAAAATGCCGGCTGCAGGATGCGCATAAAATCCACAAGATTTGTAAAAAAATGTTCTACCGACTCTGTCATAAGTAAAAACAGCCTGAGCAGCAGCAGCATTAAAATCAAATATACACCTAAAAATCCAAGATTGGATATGTACTTTTTCTGCATGGAAGAGGTCATCTCAAGCAGCACGGAAAACGCGATGACAAGCGTTAAAATCCGAATCAAAACCGAACGGTTTTCACGGTAATCCGCAAAAACGGCCTGCTTTATTTTTTCTCCGACAGAAGCAAATCCAACCGTCAGTCCATGGCTCATCAGTTCCTGGACGAGCTGCGAAAATGTCATCTGCCCCAAATCTTCCTGCTGCAGATACGCATCTATATCCGAAAGCCCAAGCTCAGATAAAAGATCCTGCGCTTCTTTTTTTGAATCCATTTCCTGTGAATCCATTTCCTGCATATCCGGTTCTTGCGTATCCAGTTCCTGCATATCCAGTTCCTGCGTATCCAGTTCCTGCATATCCAGTTCTTCCTGTCCAGCCTGTACGATACAGATGCATTTTGCAGCAGTAAAAACGATCAGCCAGACTCCAAACCAAATGGCGCCAGCCGCCTGTTTATACCTCTTCACAGCACTTCTCCAATCATTTCCACAAGCGCTAACAGCACCGGAAAGCTCAGGAACAATATGGAAACCCGCGCAAACAGCTCAATCTGACTGGATATCGCACTGTACCCGGCATCTTTGCATAAATCTGAGGCAAACTGCGTAATATAAGTAATCCCAAGCATCTTTAATATCGTGTCCAGATATACCCCATCCAGCGTTACCTGCGCCTCCAGCTGCCTGAAATATCCAATCACCGTCTGCAGTCTGCTCAGCAGATACATAAAAATGCAGATACAGACCGCCATGCTCAAAAAAACATTGTATTCCGGCTTGACCTGCTTTAGCATCAGCGCCAGCAGCACGCCGCTGACCGCAAGCGCCGCCATTTTCAACACTTCCATCCGATCACCTCTCACCCCGAATTTCTATAATGCAAACAGCGACTGCATCGTTTCAAACAGTTCATAAATATATGGCACAACCCAGAATAAAACAACCATCAGCCCGGCAAGGCTGATTAAAAAAGCCTGCTCTTCCCTGCCGCTGTGTTTTAACACCTGGCTTAAAACCGATACGATAATGCCGACTGCAGCAATTTTAAAGATCAAATTTACACTCATATGCTCTCTCCTCATAACAGTATAATAATGGTAAAAAGCCCCGCTGTATAACACAGACAACAATATAATTTCCTTTTTCCCGCAAATTCTGCGTATTGCTTGTGTATCGCCGCATCCAGTTTTTTCTTCGTATACGCAAGCAGCTGCAAAGAAGAATCCAAAGATGCATAAGAAAACACCTCTCCAACCCGCAGCAGCGCAGCGTATGCTTCCCCCGGAAGGTTCATCTGCCTGTGAAACTGTGCACATGCTTCTTTCCACAAAACCGGAATATCCGCTTCCCGGTTTTCTTCCATCTGGCTGCTCATCTGCAAAAGAAGTTCCCTGTAAGGCTTTTTCATATGCTCTGACAAATGCACAAACAGCTCTGGCAGCGGACAGCGGTTGTAAGTAAGCTCCCCTTCGACAGCGGTCAGCAGTTCCGCTAAAAGCTCTGTCTCCCGCAGGCTGCCATACATACTCCTGATACAGCTGTATGCCATTCCCGAAGACGCCGCCAGTATGCAGATGCATCCGGCCAGCTTTAACATAACAGCTCCTGCTTTGCGTTATACATCTGATAACTGCGCTCACCCGTTTCTTTTTTATCAATCACAAGATACCGCTCAAAGAAATTTTGTTCCAGAAATTCCCGCAGCACAGGCTTTTTCCTTACTTCTTCCAGATCTTTGGCATGCACGGAACCAAGTATGCTGCAGCCGCAGTGCACCGCATAGGCAACCGCTTCCACATCTTCCCTGGAACCAAGCTCATCGACCGCGACAACCTGCGGCGACATCGTCCGAATCAGCATCATCATCCCGCTGGATTTCGGACAGCCGTCCAACACATCCGTACGCATTCCCACGTCATTTTGGGGTATCCCGCGGAAACATCCTGCAATTTCCGAACGCTCATCCACAACACTGACTTTCAATCCGCTGTGCTCACTGGAACCGTTGGACAATAACCGGATAAAGTCCCGCAGCAGCGTCGTCTTCCCTCTTCCCGGCGGTGAAATCAGCATCGTATTGTAAATACCGGACTGTTTTTTGGATGGCTGGCAGTACAAATAAGAGATCAGGCGCCTGGCGCACTCCTTTTTTTCATGGTTGACACGGATATTCAGATAGGAAATATTGCGGATGGTGTGCATCCATCCTTCCTGAAACACTGCCTGTCCGCTCAGTCCAACCCGATGCCCGCCTTCGAGCGTAATAAAGCCATTCCGTATCTCTTCTTCAAACGCAAACAGGGAATAACGGCTGATAAATACGATCATATCACTGATATCATGCGGCGTTACGGCATAAGCGCACTGCGTATTTTTCGTCAGGCCGTCATCTTTCATGCTGAAAAAATATTCTCCCCGGTCCGTCAAAAACATAATCGGCTGGCTGACACGGACACGAATCTCCTCCAGCTGCTCCCTGTCTTCGAGTTTTTCCAATACTTTCTTTAATTCCTCTCTAATATGTAATGGAAATATTTTTAAAATATGCTCCATAAAATACTCCTTTCTTTCTGCACAATTGTATTTAAATAAAAAAACAGCCATGAGACCTTTTTCTGAAAGTTGTCCCATGACTATATATATGAAACGGTGTCCAATTTAGAACCGCGTCTTTATTTTTATTTTTATTTTTTATTATTATCTTAATTATGATTTGCTTTATTATGATTTGCTTTATTATATTTTCATACTATCATGTATGCGCGCCAGTATATATGCCAGCTCTTCCACCTGCATCTGCCCCGGCGCCGATGCTTTTTCTGCCGCTCCAAATGTAATGGCCGAGCCTGTCAGTTCCCCGCAAAGCCGGCTGACCACTCCGTCGCCGCCCATAGACATTGCGACAACCGGGCGGTCTGCATAGTTTGTATCCATCTTTTCTGCCGCTGTTAAAAGCGACAGCACATCGGCCCTGTTTTGCGGCATCACAGCGATCTTTAAAATATCCGCATCCAGCTGCTGCATTCTTAACAGCCTTTTTATAATCTCTTCCTGAGCCGGCGTCTTTTCAAAATCATGACTGGACGCGATGACTTTCACGCCAGACGCATGCGCTGCGGACACCAGCCGTCTGACAATGTCCTCCCCTGAAAACAGCTCTGCGTCAATCAAATCTACGTAACCAGACTGTGCGGCAGCTTCGTTCAAAGCAGCATAATCCTGCGGATTTAACTCCGCTTCTCCGCCTTCTTTTTTTGTGCGGAACGTAAATAAAAGCGGTGTTTCTCTCAAAACTTCGCGCAGATGCTTTAATATATGCCGGACTTTTTGCATATCGTGTATCTGTGCAAACCAGTCTGCACGCCATTCCGCCAGGTCAGCCGGCAGCTGCTTGAGCTGTTCTGCCGCCTGCATAATTTCCTCTTGTGTAACGCCAACGATCGGCACACAGATTTTAGGCATCCCTTCTCCGATTACAACATTTCTGATTTTTATTTTTTTCCTGTCCAATATCATATTCATGACTGCTTCTCCCATTCCTGCAGTTTTTGCAGCAGCTCTTCACAGATTTCAGAACATTGCCTGCCATCGGTCTTTATGATCAGATCCGCCGCCGCTTCATATTTGGGCCTGCGCTGTTCCATCAATTCTGAAATATAAGCCGTATTTTTATGTCCTTCCAATAGCGGACGGTCATGGCTGTCTTTGACGCGTTCATAAATTGTCTGCGGACTGGCCATCAGCAGTACGACCCTGCCGTTTTTTTTCATCTGCCGCACATTGTTTTCCCGCATTGGCGTTCCGCCGCCGCAGGAAACGACAGTATTCTTTTTCGCCTGCAGCTGTATTAACAGCTCCGTTTCCAGGTTTCTGAAATATTCCTCGCCATGTGTATCAAATATCTCAGAAATGCTTATGCCCTCGTTTTTCGCGATCATCTGATCCATTTCCACCTTTTCCATTGCATAATGCGTATGCAGGTAATCAGAAATCGTGGATTTGCCGCTTCCCATAAATCCTATGAGAAAAATATTATAAGGTAATGTATGTTTTGTCTGTTTTTTCATCTGTGTGTCAGCCCCTTACTATGATTTGATTTATTTTTTTAAAGTTTACCATATTCTAAAGACTGTGTCAAAAACAGGATCTTATTTTTGCTATTCATGCGGCAGTTTGGATTATGTGTTGTAGTTTATATATTCCCGTACACTGAGAAAGGTCGTTTGTCTGGTTAACGAAAGCATTCGTATTTTAACTTCGGGAACAGGAAAAATTTACCGTTTAAAAGAAATTATCATCTGGGATGTGTTCCATAATATTGCTAATATCACATTCTAAAATATTACAAAGGCGGTCAAGCGTATTCGTACTTACCGGTTGATTATATCTTAACCGGTAAAGCTGAGCCTTGCTCACATGATACTTTTTAGTCAGCATTGATTTTGTGATACCCCTACTTTCTGCCGTTTTCCATAGATTGTCAAACTTTATCATAATTTGTTGAACTCTTCCTCTTGATTTTCTTTTATTATTGCAGTAATATTTAGTTGTAGGAAGGTTCCACATTCGGAACCCCGTTAAAAATAAATCATCTTAAGGAGGTCGAACAGTGGATAAAATGAAGAAAAATACCTATTTATCTGAAATATTTTTTTGAATTCGAATTGGAAATAGAGGGAAACAAACGAGAAAATTGCCGAATCGTTAATAAGCGAAAACAATAGGAGATAATAATTAATATGGAAACAGATTTTATACAATTACCGCCAATGCCTTTCGATATGCCAACAGAGTTTGTAGCTATTGTCTGGATATATGCCAGGATGGAGAAGACTGAGAAGGAACAGTTTTTAGATTTTATACAGAATAACATCAAGTCCAACACAAATGAGAGCAAAGGAAAAAATTTAATAGAACTGATGGGGAAATCAAAATTGAAACCAAGTCCATATGTTGAAGAGTTTCATTCGCTAATGCAGAAATTAATTGGGACGCTAATTGTTCAGGCATGTGAAACGTCAGCTTTTATTTATCAGAAATATTGCGTTGAAAAAAATCCATAAAAGAAATATCCGAAATACTCCATGTGCCGTGGAATGCCGTTGAACTTATGACACAGTACTATGAAAAAATGAAATGATGTCATCTTAAACACACTTGAAAACGGTGAACTCCTGATAAAAAAGTTCACCGTTTTTATTTTTCTAAAATTTGCAGTCTATGAAAATGTTGCGAAAAGTTCACCCTCTCAATCTTTAAGCCTGTTCTTAAGTTTTCAAATTCTATCCATTTAATTTTCACTTTCTGCACCACTTTCACCACCTTCAGCATATACAAACTATTATTATATATGCCAAAGACCATTATATATTCTTCAATTTCCTTGCGTACCCACATACATCATGTTATGCTCAACGCAATATTAACAATTTTATTTTCATCCGTCAACTTATTCGAGTATATTTCTATACTGAATCTTCCAGCCCGCTGGCCAGTATGATCTTGGGCAGGTTCTTTAAGAACTGCTCGGCGTTTCGGTAGGCGATCCCATCCTCCGTATCCATGTCCTCACCGAGATACAGGACATACCGTCCTGCCAGATCACCGTAACGGGGAGTGAGCATAGACAGCTTTTCATGATCCATCAGATGCCTTGCCTGTTCCCGTACATATTGGCTGCTGTGCTTAATCTCATAGGCGGCGCAGGTGTTTGTTTCCCTGTCATAGACGACCATATCATACTCGCCGATACGGAATACCAGTTTGAATACCTTGTATTGCTTTGGGAGCGCCCTTGTCGTTTCCAGCAGAACAATATCCTCCAGCATCCGGCCCCGGACTTCCTCCAGAATGCGCTCCGTGATCAGCGTCCGCTTTTTTTCCTCCAGCGTGTTAAAATAATCATCCTGCATCAGCGAATGCACCAAAGCCTGTGCCTGACAGTAGCGCATGCCGGGCTGCAAAAACAGCATATGCTCCTGGGAAGGAAGTCCTGTTTCCGCCGACTCAATCGGGCAGTTCACAATCAGGTCAAGGTCTTTCAGATACTTTTTAATCAGATTTACCAGACCTTCATTTAAGCCTATGGTCTGTTCCTCCTGATTCCGTATTTTCAGGATATCCATAAGCCGTTTGGTCACCGCCTCCCGGTCAATTTCATAAAGCGCACGGGTACGGATTTCCGGGTTTCTGTCCTGCCGGAGATTTCTAGCCGAGATACCAAGGTCATGGGATACAAAATCCCTGGTCAGTACTTCCAGAACAAACTGATGGTTCATATCCTCCACGATCCGGTTGATTGCTCCGGTCAGTTCCCCTTTTTCATACAGCGGATACAGGTGGTGGAAGTGGCTGCCGTATTCGTAGCATTCCAGGGAATGCTGGATATTCTGGGCGATGGCGGTATCAATATACCGCCTTGTGTTTTCATCATCCCGAAAGGCCGCGTCACTCGCCAAAGCGTCCTCATCGTCAAATGCAAGCTCCCCCGCCCGAAGAGTTCCTCCATAACGGATATACTCGTCGATGCTGTCGATCCTAAGCAGGCGGCCATATTCCCGGTAAGGAATGAACGTCGTATGGCTCATCCACTCCCTGTCGTACAATTCATTATCCCGTGCAATCCAAAAACCCAGGGAATCTGTGCCGGACAACACGATCCGCATACCCATCATGGCATAAATATCCGACAACAGCGCCGCTGAATCAATGAAGTCCTTCATGAGCGTCACTTCATCCAGAAAGATATACCGATATCCTTCCTGATTCAGTTCATCCAGATCTCTGGCCACCATATCCATCTCATCCGTAGGGCGCAGTTTGATATAAACCGCCTTTGCAAAATCTTCCGGAGACATCTCCGCCATCGCCTGAAACAGCAATGTCGTTTTTCCGGTCCGCCTTAGCCCATACAGGATATAGACCTTTCCGCCTCTGGTGTTATAGATATATCTGCAAAGCCTTCCAAAGCTGTCCCGCTTTTCATACCCCCGGACGCCGCAGATCAGTTTTTCCAATGCCTCGCCGGTTACGACTCTTGTCCGGCAACGCGGCTTCTCCCTGGTACGGACAGGCTCTTGTTCTTTCTCCGTCATTGCAGCACCTCCGTTCCTTCTCGTATTATGCCCTATGTTATCCCCTTTTGTCAACGGGATCTCACGTAAAGCAGTTCCATATGAATCTCCGTTACAGTTCAGACAGGTCTGCGCACAAAGCAGGCATGATTTCCACTGCTGCATCCGCGTCAAATATTTTTATCCTCTTTTCCGACACTGCCGATTTCCGGCGCAAACCGCAGCTTATGATCCGCAATATTCGCACAGCTGTTGCTCAGACGGTCCAAGGCGTTTAAGATTTTATAAAATGGCTTTGTAAGCTTTGCGCTGCACTTTCCTTTTTCGACACGATCCAGGTGTGCTTTTCGCATATGCAGGCTCAAATCCAGCATCTTCTCTTTTTTCTTTCGAATCTTTTTCATTTTATAGCGGTCGCCGCTTACCAGCATTTGAAATGCTTCTTCATACAAATCCGCGGCTAACAGAAAGCTTTGTTCAAGATCTTTGCGTGCTTCTTTGGAATACACGGAACTCTTTTTCTTCTTTTCCCCTTGTTCCGCAATAAGCGCCAAAACTTCCTGGCATAAATACGCAATACGGTCGAAATCTCCCAACAGATACAGAAAGCCTGCTGCTTCATTTGCCTGTTCTTCACTCATGCTGCCTGCGGAAAACAGCTCGGACAGATATTCCGTCACCTGCTCATACAGCCTGCGCGCCTGATTCGTACGCTCCATCATCTGCTCATATGCGTTTCTTTCTTCCGACTTCATCAAACCAGAAAGATCCGATAACAGTCCGCCTGCACATTGCCCGCAATGAATCATTTCTTTTTCCACCAGATGAAGCGCCGCCGCAGGCTGCGTAATTAATTTATTGTCCAGATAAACAGGCTCGGACAATGCCTGCGGTAATTTTGTGCCTTCCCTTACAATCGCGGATACAAGCTTTACCATATAAGGCAGAAGAGGCGTCCAAATAAGCGTCATAATAAGATTAAACATCGTATGCGCATTTGCAATCTGTCTGGAAATCACTTCCACCTCAGGCCCCGCCGGCGAAAGCATGCGTATGACTGCCGCAAACGGACGGATAAACCAGATAAACAGCAGGCACCCAGATAAATTGAAGATGCAGTGTGCCAGGGCTGTCCGCTTGGCATCCTTTGCCTGTCCGACAGAAGCTAACAGCGCGGTAATCGTAGTGCCGACATTATCGCCAAGCAGAATCGGGATGGCGCCTGCCAGTCCGAGTATGCTCGTAACCCCATCTGCTAACGGCTGTTCTGCAAAGTTCTGCAGCACCGCAATCGTGGCGGAGCTGCTCTGGACTACAAGTGTCATAAAAGTGCCGACAAGCACGCCAAGCACCGGGATATGAGCTACCTTTTCAATCATATTTAAAAAGAACGGGCTGCCTGCAAGCGGCTTCATTACGCTGCCCATCGTTTCAATTCCCAAAAACAGCAGGCCAAAGGCAAATACTGTCTGCCCGACATTTTTTGCCTTTTCCGACCTTGCAATGTAAGACACCGCAAATCCCGCAAAAATAAACAGGTAAATATAATCGCTGATTTTAAACGCAATGATCTGCGCCGTCATCGTCGTTCCTATATTTGCGCCAAGTATAATCGAAACAGACTGCGGCAGGCTCATCAATCCCGCGCTGACAAATCCAATCGCCATGACTGTCGTAGCAGAGCTGCTTTGCAGTACCGCCGTCGTTAAGGCGCCTGCAAGAACTCCCATCACCGGATTTTTCGTCAGCAGCGCCAGAATGCTTTTCATTTTTTCACCAGCGGCTTTCTGCAGGCATTCGCTCATCATGTTCATGCCAAAAATAAATACTGCCAGGCCGCC